>NZ_CM002917.1:3525852-3825852 GCF_000154705.2 Hoeflea phototrophica DFL-43
TGGTCACGCCGGCTTGTGCGCTGGTTGAAATAGATGGTGACGAGCTCGGGCGCGCCAACCATCTCCAGATTGCCTTCCTCGCGCAACTCCTTTGCCAGGGCGTCGCCGGTGGTTTCACCGCGCTCGACCCCGCCACCGGGCATATGCCAGCCCGGCACATAGGAATGACGCACCAGAAACACCCGGCCCGTGTCGTCAAAGGCGGCGGCACGAACACCCAGCGTCATGCTGCGGGTGAGCAGAAACCAGACATGGATCAGCCGCGTCACCAGCAGTGCGCGCCAGTTGCGCAACTCCGGCGGCGCCACGCTGTCTTCGACAGCCGCTTGCGGGCCGCCCTGCCTGCCGTTATGGCTCACATCATGTTTCGTCTTGCGCATATTTCCGACATTCATTTGGGACCGCTGCCTCGGGTAAGCCCGGCCGAGCTCGCCTCCAAGCGGATCACAGGCTATCTGAACTGGCAGCGCAACCGCCGCAAGCATCTTTTTGGCAACACGCTGGAACAGCTGCTCGACGGAATGCGCGCCGAGGCCCCCGATCATGTCGCGATCACCGGCGACCTGGTCAATCTGGCGACCCGCACGGAGATCGAAGCCGCCCGGCTCTGGCTGGAAACCCATTTCGATCCCGCCAACGCAACATTCGTTCCCGGTAACCACGATGCCTATGTGCCCGGCGCCTTTGCCCGTTCGACGGAAGCCTGGGAGCCCTGGATTGCCTCCGACAACCCGGCAAGTCAGGGCAAGCTGTTTCCCAACTGCCGCCGTCGCGGCCCGGTGGCGCTGATCGGCCTGTCGACCGCAAATGCCACCCTGCCCTTCATGGCGACCGGCGATTTCGGCCACAAGCAGGCCATTGCCGCAGGAAAGCTGCTCGATCAGGCCCACGATGACGGGCTGTTCCGTGTTCTCATGATCCATCATCCGCCAGTCCGGGGCGCCACCCGCTGGCACAAACGGATGCGCGGCACCGGCCACTTCTCGAAAATGCTCAAGCTTCACGGCGCGGAACTGGTGCTGCACGGTCACACCCATCTCGACACGCTGCACTACCTCGCCGGCAGGCATGGTGATGTTCCGGTGGTCGGAATCGCATCCGCCAGCCAGGGACCCGACTCGCATAGGCCGACTGCAGGGTTTAACATGTTCGAGATCGATGGCGACAGGGACACCTGGAAACTCGTGCACAGACGCATGAAGCTGTCCGGTGACGGCGCAGGGCTTTGCCAAACCTCAACCGGTCAGATCAAATCCGCGGCGATCAGCTGATCAGTGCCGAGAGCCGGTCCCAGAACGCCACGACAAGAGCCGCAGCTCCCGCGACACAGCCGAGAATGAACCAGGACGCGCCAAGCGCAAATCCGCTGCTGTTGCGCGCCTGAGGTTCGGGCACCTGCGAAGCCTTGGAAACAGCACTCGCCGCGCTTGCGCCCTGATCCTCGCTCTGAGCTGGTTCATTGGCCGTTGTGGCGCTGCCGGCATCGCCACCGGCCTCATCAGCCGCCTGAGCCGGAGCAGGCTCAATGCTCTTCCCGGCTGACTCCTTGAGGGTTTCGAAATCACCCGCCAGGATCCGCTCACGCTCGATCACCCGCTCGGCGATGTAACGCGCCACCGCATCCGCGGTTGCCGCCATGTCGCTGGTGTCCGAGATCAACTTGCGCCCCAGCCGCGTGTCGCGCACGAAGCGATAGATCCGCCGGTCATGGCCCATATGCACATGCGCCACCGCATCCACCCAAAGCCGCGGCTGCAGCCCGGCCGACACGCCGAAATCAAACCGGTCGTCGGTTGGGTCGATGTCGTTGATCACCGGCTGAAGTTCCTGCGCCAGAAGTTCGAGCCGCGCCCGGTCAGCGTCGCGCATGTCGACCACGACATCGGTGCGGTCGGCCGCGGAAATCTTCACGTCACGCACGATGTCCGCCAGCCGGCGGTCGAACGAAGTCGGTTTTGAAGTGTCGGTCATGGCCTTGGCTTCTGCTGGTTGGAACGGGTTCGATTGGTTAACAATCTCTTAGCACAGCCGGCGCCTGATGGCGACAATCAGGCCAAAACCCTCTTCCCGCATGGTAAAGACCTGTGGATCGCCCGGAAAGCGGCCTCAGGAGGGGGCCGACACCGCCTGGGTCAGCACACCGGCCACGATCTCGGGCGCTTCCTCGGGCAGCATGTGGCCGAGCTCCGGCAACACGGAGAAGGCGAAAGACGCCGGAAGAGCCGCGGGGGACGGGCACGGCAGCACCGCATCCGCCAGCCCCCAGATCACGAACACCGGCATGTCGAGCGCGGCCAGCGCATCAAACGGCAACACGCCCTGCCCGTGTTCGGGCCCGTCCGGGAACATCGCCTCATAGGTCTCGGCAAGTGCCTCGAGCGCGCCGGGCCGGGCACGTTCGCTGACAAATCCGTCAATCACCGCCTGCGGGATGACAAAGCCCGGCGCCGACATTTCGGCAAGGCTGGCGCGGATATCCGCCTCGCTCGCAGCCTTGGCGTAGCGCGCCAGCAGATCCGCATTGATCTCGCGCGCCATGCCGCCCGGAGCCACCAGCGTCAGCGATTTCACCCGCGCACCTGCACGCAGGGCTATCAGCGCCGACACCGCACCACCCATCGAATGCCCGGCAATGTGAAACGCCTCGACACCGGCTTCATCAAGGGCGGCAAGAATGGCCTTGGCCATCCGCCCGGCCCCGCCACGGCCTTCAGAGTTGAGCGACTTGCCATGGCCCGGCAGATCCACCGCGATCACCCGCACACTCCCGGGCAGATGGGGGATAACCCCATCCCAGGCATGGCCCGATCCGCCAAAGCCGTGCAGCAGCACCAGCGGTATCTCCCCGGACATCCCCTCGGGCGCGCCCGATACCGTCATGTGAATCCCGCTCATCGCGCGCTCCTCCCAAGAGCTTGTCGCCAGCCACCCTGTCCCTGCACGTCACTTGTGCATCCCGGCAGATGGAGAGACCGCCGCCCAGGCACCAGCCCGGCGGCGGTCTTCAGGCTGTCAGTTCTTCTCAGCCGCAAGCGTGCGGTTGGCGGCAGACACGATGGCCGCAAGCGAGGCCGCCACAATGTTGGTGTTGATCCCCACACCGAACCGCTTGCCCGACGGCGTTTCCATTTCCATGTAGCAGATCGCCGCCGCATTGGAGCCATGCTGCATCGAGTGCTCGGAATAGTTGGCCACCGTCAGCTCAAATCCGAGGTAGGTTGAAAGCGCATTCACAAACCCGTCGATCGGACCGGTGCCGCGGCCCTCGATACGCCTGGTCTCGCCATTGTCGGTGATTTCGGCGGAGATGACGCGCACACCCTTGGCGTTGGGATCGGTGTGGGTGTGATGATCGACGAATCCGAGCCGCGCGCCGGGCTGGTTGACATAGATCTCCATGAAGCTCTCATGGATCCGCGACGATGGCAGCTCGCGGCCCTCGACATCGGTGATGTTCTGGATTTCCTCGCGGAACTCCACCTGCAGCGCCCGCGGCAGGTTGAGCCCGTAATCCTCCTGCAGGATATAGGCGATGCCGCCCTTGCCCGATTGCGAGTTGATCCGGATGATCGCCTCATAGGTGCGCCCCACATCCTGCGGGTCGATCGGCAGATAAGGCACTTCCCAGTCCGGCTTGTTGGCCTGGCGGATCGCCTTCATGCCCTTGTTGATCGCATCCTGGTGCGAGCCGGAAAACGCGGTATAGACCAGTTCGCCCACATAAGGATGCCGTTCGCCGATCGCCATCTGGTTGGAATATTCATACACCGCCTTCATCCGCTCGATGTCGGTGCAGTCGAGCATCGGGTCCACCCCTTGCGTGAACATGTTGAGCGCCATGGTCACCACATCGACATTGCCGGTGCGCTCGCCATTGCCGAACAGCGTGCCCTCGACCCGGTCGGCGCCCGCCATCAGCCCCAGCTCGGCGGCCGCCACGCCGGTGCCGCGGTCATTGTGCGGATGCAGCGAGATCAGCACGCTGTCGCGCCTGTCGATGTTGCGGCACATCCACTCGATCTGGTCGGCATAGATATTGGGCGTCGACATCTCCACCGTCGAGGGCAGGTTGAGGATCAACTTGTTGTCAGGCGTCGGCTGCATCTCCTCGATCACCGCATTGCAGATCTCCAGCGCCACCTCGAGTTCGGTTCCGGTGAAGCTCTCGGGCGAATATTCGAACCGGTAGCCGCCGCCCGCTTTCGCCGCCATGTCGCTGACCATCTTCGCCGCATCCACCGCGATCTGCTTGATGCCCGCCACATCCTTGCCGAACACCACCCGGCGCTGCAATTCCGATGTCGAATTGTAAAAATGCACGATCGGCCGGTGCGCGCCCTCCAGCGCTTCAAAGGTGCGGGTGATCAGCTCGGGCCGGCACTGCACCAGCACCTGCAGCGACACATCGGAGGGCACATTGCCCTCCTCGATGCACCAGCGCGCAAAATCGAAATCGGTCTGCGAGGCCGAGGGAAACCCGATCTCGATTTCCTTGAATCCCATGTCCAAGAGCAGCTGAAACATCCGCGCCTTGCGGTCATGGCCCATCGGATCAACCAGCGCCTGATTGCCGTCGCGAAGATCCACCGAGCACCAGATCGGCGCTTGAGTAATCTGCCTGGACGGCCAGGTCCGGTCGGCAAGATCGATCAACGGATAGGCGTGGTATTTCTCGGCTGCCTTCGGCATGCCCTTGGGTCCGGATGCGGTATGTGCGGTCATTGTGCTCTCTCGTTCCTGGCCCGGCCGGAGGCCGCGTATCGCGCGGCGTCAACAGGCCTCAGGCCGTCATGTTGCATTGTCGGAAAAATGTAAAGTCTGGAGAGGAGCAGGAGCGCATCAGCGGCGGTTCGACCGCCGGACGCTCCTCAACGGGCCCGGCGATCGCCGCTAAGTGCGAGAAGAAGCAGGCCGCCAAGCCGCGCATGCAAAGCCGTCGCCGCCGCAAAGCGGGCAAAGGACGACTGGAACTTGGGCGCGTTGGTGTTCATGGGTGGCGTGATAGCGCGGGATCGGGGGGATGGCAAGAAAATTTAGAAGAGCAAAGCACTCTCCCGCTTCACCCCGTCATACCGGGCTTGATCCAAACAAGCGAAGCGACGTCGTAGCCCCCGGATCCAGCCACCGCGCGTCCGCGCGGTGAGAGACTTTTCTTGTAACTGGCCCGGATAGTGTCTTCCGGTTCGGGGAATCACGCTCCAATGCGTCCTTCACGACCACAATATATTTCTCGTTCTCCGTCAACGACATCAGATCTTATGGTCGCAGCTGCCGCCAATGACCGCTTTCATCGGCATCCCCTCCAACCGTCACCCCGGACTTGATCCGGGGTCCAGCCACCGGGCGTCTGCCCGGTGAGAGACTCCTTCACTTCATAAACATATCAGTTTTCCGGCTCGCAGACGCTCGCCTGCTGGATGCCGGATCGAGCCCGGCATGACGGAGGAGAGGGAGGTACCGGAAAGTCTGGCATCACCGGGAAAGGCAAGCGCAATCAACCCTTGCGACAAGCCTCAAAACTTTTGCGAGCAGGTACATGTCATGCAATCATGACTGAATGCGGAAAGGCTATGTCTATATCCTTGCCTCCAGGCGCAATGGCACGCTCTACACCGGCGTGACCAGCGACCTGCCGGGCCGCCTCTATGAGCACCAGAACAACCTGACGCCGGGCTTTACCTCGAAATACGGGGTGAAAACGCTGGTCTGGTTCGAGGAGCACGACCTCGTGACGGAAGCAATCGCACGCGAAAAAACCATCAAGAACTGGCCCCGGCAATGGAAGATCGATCTGATTGAGACAATGAATCCGGATTGGAATGACATCGCCCACTTTCTCCACTGTCTTTGAAGAATTTCGTACCGCCCCTCCCCCCTCATCCCGGACTTGATCCGGGATCCAGCCACCGCGCGTCCGCGCGGTGAGAGACTCTTTTCAATATTGGTGAGAATGGGTCTCCCGGCTCGGGGTCCGGCATGACGGTGTGTGAGGGTCCACGGCCCCAATCTCCCCCCCCTGCGGCGGGGTCCGAAGGACGGGCGAGACCCGTGGCTCGCCCTTGGTCACCGTAGGTGACAGAGGGGGGGTGACGCCGCAAGCACCGAAGCCGGATCAATACCCCCCTCTGCCCTGTCGGGCATCTCCCCCGCAAGGGGGAGATCGGACGTAGCGCCCGCAGCACCCCACCTCCCCCTTGAGGGGAGGTCGGAGAGACAAGCGTCAGCGCAGGCGATCCGGGTGGGGGTATTTTGCTGGAGCCAGTGAGCCGCCATCAACATCTGTGCTGTGGCCTTACCCCCACCCCTGACCCCTCCCCTCAAGGGGGAGGGGAAAAGCAATCAGCTTCAATCAAAACAACCCCTTATCCAAAACCCACGCCAATTTCATCCCCACCCTCAGCCGCCATGCCATCATCTTCGTACTCCCGCTGCCGGATGGATCGCGAACGTGTCGGACCAGGCGGGAGGAAGGCCTCTTGGGATCTGGCGTAACGTGCGGCAGGTCGCTTGAGGAGGCGGACACCATCGGAGCTCCGCTGGCGGGCGGTTCTTGCTTGAGGACCGTGCAAAGCCAGCCACCGGGCCGGGTTTCGCATCATGCCGGCCGAAAGGCAGGCTGTGTGATGGAACACCGGTGCGGGCCTGTGGCGGACATGAGGCGTCAATCGTGGCGCGTCAGGGTCCGTGCCGGACTCCGAGAAAACCATTCCCGCGGCCTGTCCAGGCTGCGGCCGGAGCAATCCGGGCGGGGGTGAAATCCCGGGAATGCGAGGATCTGCCTGTCGGATGCGGACATCATCCGGCAATCTTTGGGCCGCGCGCGCGCTGCGCCACCCCGTGCATGTAGCGTTAGCGATAACGCGCATGCACACACCAAAACCATTCCGTAAGGCAAAGCCCGCGTGCGGCCCTCCGGACACTGATCAACCCCGCTGGCGAGAATCTCGCGCGCGGAGGATTTGGCGTGGCCTGGAACCTGCCCGCGTTCCGCCCTCACCCCGCTCATGGCGATGCATGCCGCACTCAACTGGATTCCATTGAGCGATACCGTACATGCACTCTTTCCAAGCGCTGAAGGTGCGCGCCCGCCGCAAGTCTGCTAAGGGATTGTCCGGGCGCCGCACCGGGCGGCTCTCCTGTCGAAAGCCATGATGCATGCCACGCGATTTTTCCAAATTCACGCTGCCCGGCGCAGACGATACGGGCAAAACGCCCGCGCTTTCGCAGCTGCAGGAACTCGGCTGGCAGCCCTTCTTTGCCCGGCAGACCAGCGTCGACGAGCTCGCCACGACCCCGCCGGTGCGGGTGACGGAGGTGCATCGCAGCGGCTTGCGGGTGCTGGGCGACGGGATCGACATGGTGGTGCCGCCGCGCGCCGATGCCACGGTGGGCGACTGGCTGCTGTTGAATTACGAATTGCCGAGCGCCAGCCGGCTGCTCGAGCGCAAGAGCCTGATCAAGCGCCGCGCCGCGGGCCATGATGTCAGCGTGCAGCTGATCGCCGCCAACATCGACACCGCCTTCATCGTCACCTCCTGCAACGCCGATTTCAACGTCGCCCGGCTCGAGCGCTACGTGGCGCTCGCCTTCGAGGCCGAGGTGACGCCGGTGATCCTGCTGACCAAAGCCGATCTGTGCCGCAACACCTTGCCCTATGTCACCGAGGCCCAGGCAATTTCCGATGCGGTCACGGTGCTCACGCTCAACGCCAGGAGCGACGATCCGCTCACCCTGCTCGCCCCCTGGTGCAAGCCCGGCCAGACGGTGGCGTTTCTCGGCTCGTCGGGCGTCGGCAAGTCAACGCTGACCAATGCGCTCTCCGCCCGCGAGGTCGCCGCCACCAACTCGATCCGCGAGGATGATGCCAAGGGCCGCCACACCACCTCGCACCGGCAATTGCACATCATTGCCGGCCGCTGCGCCGTGCTCGACACGCCCGGCGTGCGCGAGCTGCAATTGACCGATGCCGAATCCGGCGTGGCCGAGGTGTTTTCAGATCTCGATGAACTGGCCGGCGACTGCCGCTTCAATGATTGCAGCCATGTCAGCGAACCGGGTTGCGCGGTACTCGCCGCCCTCGACAAGGGCCTGATCGACGAGGCGCGGCTGGCGCGCTGGCGCAAACTGCTGGCCGAAGACCGGCACAACACCGCAACCCTCGCCCAGCGCCGCTCGAAGGACAAGGCGTTTGGCAAGATGGTCAAGCAGGCCAAGAAGCACAAATCCAGATAGGCCAAAAAGCGAGCCCAACAAAAAACCCCGCCGGCTTTCACCTGCGGGGTTTCCATAAGTCAGTTGATTGACTGATTTCAGATTTCGCTCTGATTGGTGATGATCTTGCCCACCAGGCCGTAATCCTTGGCTTCCTCGGCAGAGAGCCAGTAGTCGCGGTCGGTGTCGGCGGCGATCTTTTCGATCTTCTGGCCGGTGGCCTTGGCGAAGATCGCGTTGAGCCGTGCATTCATCTTGATGATCTCGCGGGCCTGGATCTCGATGTCGGAGACCATGCCGCGGGTGCCGCCCGAGGGTTGATGCAGCAGGAAGCGGGTGTTGGGCAGGCAAAGCCGCTGCTCTTTCGGCACCGACACATAGATCAGCGCGCCCGCGGAGGCGACCCAGCCGGTGCCGATGATCCACACCTTGGGCTTGATGAAGCCGATCATGTCATGGATCGAATCGCCCGATTCGACATGGCCGCCGGGCGAGTTGACGAAGATGCGGATATCATCGTCGCTGGCCGCTGCCAGGGCTGCGAGCTGGGCGCAGACCTTGTGCGCCAGTTCCTGGGTGATGCCGCCATAGATGAAGATCGAGCGCGACTTGAAAAGGTTGGCTTCCGCCTCCTTGCCCAGTGGCAGTTCGGTTGTCTTGTCGTCGTCGTCGCTCATGGCCAGTCTCCGTGTGATTCCTGTGCTTCGCAGATAGTACGAACCAGCCCGCGAAACAATGGCAGAGCGCAAAGGAAGGTTAAACAGAACCCCAGACAGCATTCCGGCGCGAACGGCAAACGCACGCGCCGGAGGGCATATCTGGGATCCTGATTTGTCAGACCACTGTCAAACGCGTGGGCTCAGCCGCGCGCAACAGCCTGGTTGCCGCCCTGGCCTGCGCCCTGCCCGCCTTCGCCATTGCGGCGGCGGCGGCGGCGGCGCGGTTTTGCGGCTGCGGGCTGTTCACCATTGCGGTTGGAATTGGCGGCCGGCTGATGCCGGTTGGCGGCAGGCTTGCCTTCACCCTGGGCCTCAGCAGGCGCACGGCCAAGGCCGTTGCCACCGGGCTTGCGGCCCTGGCCGCCGCCGGGCTTGCCGCGGCCCTGGCCATTGCCGGACCGGTTGCGGCCCTGGCCTTGCGGTTTGGCGCCTTGCGGACGCGCCCCCTGGCGCGGACGCTGGGTGCGGTTGAGCGGCGCGAAATCGCCATCGGGATCGGCCAGCGCATCCACATAGGTGCCTTCCGGCGCATTCTCGACCGGAATCGCCACCTTCAGCATCTTTTCAATGTCGCGCAGCAGCGAGCGTTCATCCGGTGCGCAAAACGTCACCGCCGTGCCTTCGGCGCCGGCGCGCGCGGTGCGCCCGATGCGGTGAACATAGACTTCGGGAACATTGGGCAACTCGTAATTGACCACCAGGCTCACACCCGGCACGTCGATGCCGCGCGCGGCGATGTCGGTGGCGATCAGCACCGGCACGGTGCCGGCACGGAAACCCGCAAGCGCGCGCTCGCGCTGGCCCTGGGACTTGTTGCCGTGAATGGCGGCGGCATTGATGCCGTCACCCTCAAGCCGCTTGGCAGCCTTGTCGGCGCCACGCTTGGTGCGGGTGAACACGATCACGCGCTCGCCCTTGCGGTCCCGGATCAGGCTCGCCAGCGCGCCCATCTTGGCGCCGGGCTGCATGTGCATCACCGAATGCTCGACGCGGTCGGCGGTCTTCTTGGCCGGGATCACCGAGACTTCGATCGGATCGGTCAGGTGACGGTCGGAAAGCTGGCGGATTTCCTTGGGCATGGTGGCCGAGAACAACAGCGTCTGCCGCGTCGCAGGCGTCATCGCCAGAATCCGCTTGATCGCCGGCATGAAACCGATGTCGAGCATCTGGTCAGCCTCGTCGAGGACAACCACTTCGATCTCGTTCAAAGAGACGGCGCGCTGTTCGATCAGGTCCATCAGACGGCCCGGCGTGGCGATGAGCACATCAACGCCCGAGGCCAGTGTCTTGATCTGCGGACGGATCGAAACGCCGCCGACAACCACGGCGGACCGCAGGCTGAGCTTGCGGCCGAGATCCTTGACGGTCTTGGCGATCTGCGCCGAGAGTTCGCGGGTGGGCGAAAGGATCAGCACACGCGCCTTTTTCGGGCCGGCGGGCTTGCCGGGCGCCAGGCGGTGCAGGATCGGCAGCGTGAACGCCGCGGTCTTGCCGGTGCCGGTCTGTGCCAGGCCGATCACGTCGCGGCCTTCAAGGACGGGCGGAATCGCCTGCGTCTGGATCGGCGTCGGCGTGGTCAGGTGCAACTGGTCAAGCGTATCGAGAAGGGCCTTGGACAGGCCGAGTTGGGAAAACAACATGATATATCTTTCAATGGGGGCAGGCATCGGGGCGTGCGCTTCAGCGCCGCCAAACGCGGACCATGCCCGATAACAACAATCCCGCCGGTGCGGCAAAGCCGCGATCGGAGGTGTTCGGGTTGGGCGCATCGCCGCTGGCCGACGCGAAAATTTCAAGGTGGATTTTAGGGGAAGTCAGAACACGCTCAGCATCATGGCGGCGTGCAGCGGCCGAAAGGGCCCCTATCCAGTTGCCCTCTTAGGCCTTACAAATGCGGCCATGTCAAGGCCGCGGCTGGATTTACGCTGCATTGCACCAAAAAACTCAGCGGCCTCCGCGGTCATCAATGCCCACCGCGGCAGTGCCGGCAATGCTCCTGACCGGCTTTCCGGGCGTGAGCACAATTGCCGATATCACGATGGCGCAGGCCGCCCATTGCGCAAGGCCCACCGGCTCGGCAAAGGCGAACCAGCCCACCAGAAACATGGTCGGCAGCTCGAAGCTTCCGGCAATCGATGTCCGGGCGGTTCCGATCACCGGCGCGCAGACCGTATAGAGCAATTGCGGCACCAGCGCCGAGCCCAGCGCGATGCCCACGACCAGCCACCAGCCCTCAGCACTGACAGGCCGCAAAGCCTCAATCGGCGTTGCCGCGAGCAGCGGCAACAGCCCCAGCACCGAACCGAGACTGACACAGGAAATCCGCGCCAGCGGCTTGAGCACCACCAGCTTGTGCACCAGCACATTGATGCCGAAGCCGAACCCCAACGGCGCGGCAAGCGACAGCACAAGGGCGGGAAGATGCTCTGCCGCCACCGCCGCGGGCGACGAGGCCAGCGCAGCGGCCACAATGATCATGATGGCTCCGGTCACGGCCCACCTGCCGGGCCGGTCGCCAAACACCAGCCAGGCGATCAGCAGCGTGAACACCGGATAGGTCATGTAGAGAACGCCCACCGTCGAAACAGGCGCCACCTCCACCGCACGCACATAGCCGATCCAGCCAACGCCCATCGAGACACCGGCACACAGCCCCCACAGAAGCGCTTTCCAGTTTGCCCGCGCCTGCCAGACAAACGGCAGCAACACACTTGCAGCAATGGCATACCGGAAAAAGGCAACCGCATGCGGCGCCATGCCCTCCGCCGTCAGCGAGCGCGCGAAATACGGCACCAGCCCAAAGCCGGCCGACGCCAGGATGATCCCGGCGGTCGCAAGCCCGCTCCCCATCACATCCCACCGGTCTGAATCACGCCGTTCCATTGGATTTCGGTATCAGCCACTGGAGGCTGCGGCAATCGGTGTGTTGGGGAACCGGCATAACACCGGCCATAGGGCTGTGCATCGACGGGTGCTGAGCCGACGAATCGACCAAGAGCGGATTTTCCACCAACGGCTGAAGCGGGCGGGAAGTGGACGTTCTGCGTCGACCTCCACTTGTCTTTGATTTGTTCGTGACCATCTGAACCACTACACTTTACTCGTTCAGAGAATCTTGATGCTTCTTGATCTGGTCCAATTCCGCGCCTGTGAATGGAATATGGTCATCCACGCTCACCATGAATTGGCGCCACCTGGCTTCGCCTGGATGTTCGCCCCTTTCCAGTATTTGGTTCATTAGCTCGATCTGTTTTTGAGGGTCGGGAGCGACATAGGGAATGTTTTTCAGGGAATCATCGGAGGTGAGCTCTGCAAGTTTGTCGAGCGTAACGTCATCCAGGCTAATGCCAGCATCCAACCGCCTGGCATGAAGTGGGATCCGCCCACTTTTTGGAGTGGACGTGTCCTTCTGGAAATCAAGACCGCCGCCATCTGTCTTCGTCGGCGTGGCGGGATAGAGATGACGGACACAGTCAGGTATTCCGATATAGCGCTCGGTCCTGAATTCACTGGCCTGCACCGTATAAACCGTTTCCCGCTTAAACATCTCTGAACGATCAAAAACGATTGTGAGCGCGCCTCGCCCGATGAGGCCATCGTAGTGACCGGAAACTAAGGGGCTCATCAGCATGTAAACCGTCTCGCCCAGCGTTTCCTGAACGTATTTTTCCGGCGCATCTCTCATTCCGCAGTTGCGACTGACGCTGGCTTGCGCTGTGCCGGTCAGCACAAAGTGATCGTCATCCCAAATGTCATCGTCAGTAGGCGGCGGGATTATTCTTGCTTTTACGAACGGGCCTTTGTCGAAATCCCAATATCTAATACCACTGGCTCGACGGTTCAGAACCCTGCGTGTGTCATGACTTGAAGTCGGGTCATATTTGAATGTCTTGGCCCATTCGAGCGTGAATTCATCGCCACTGCGTTGCATTGCAAGGACGCCGAATCCTTCGACCCCCCAGTAGCTGCAATCGGCCAGCGTTTCGCGCTGAACGATGCCCGCCACGATAGTGTTTTCATCACTTGGTTTGTTGGCGACCTCCGGTAGGGCACAGACATAGTTTGTGCTGTTGTTTTGCAGTGTGATGACGTGGTTTTGGTCTGCTCCCGCTTCATACCCCTCCCAATGATCTTTTAGAAGCGAGGCAAGACGGGGCGGTGTCGCGGGGTTGCTGTCAAGTAAAAACCAGGGGCGTTCCTGCTTATCATATCCAATATCAAGGGTGACATTTTCAATATCTTCGTCGAGCGTTGCAGTCACTTTCCAGCGTCGGTTGCTTGCATCGCTCTTTTTTAAGTCTGTGAACGAAAGCCCGCTCGCCTGAACCTGCGGAGCTGCGATCGTGGGTTTCGAAAACGTCAGTTCTAGCTCAATCGTATCGCCTTTTGCCGCCCCGGCAGCCTTGCCTTGCACGTCAAGTTTCAGGGGTTGCGGACCGTTTTTTGCGATGACCCGCGCTGCATCGACCAACTCTTTCTGCGCTTTGGAAACTGCATCCAGCCTCAACCAAATGCGCTTGGCCTCCAAAAAGGTTACATGCAGCGTTTGCGCGGCCAAATGAGCTTCAAAATAGGCTTCCGCGCGCGCTTTATTCACCGCCTGGGCGCGAGCAGTAACCGCTGCTTTAATACCCGTTGTGGCAAAATCAATACCAGCGCCGCGCACAATACTACTGGTGCTTTCCGCCGCTTTGGACGACACTTTGCCGAGGTAGCTCGTTGCTATCGCGACACCCGCTTCAAGACCTTTTGTCGCGAGCATTTCCGACATGTCTCCGGCAATGAGCAGAGCTGCATCAGATCGCAAGCCCGTTTTTTGATTGACTGTTATGGTTGTCCCCAAATCGTAGATATTGTCAGCTTGCGTGAGTGTTTCCACGGCCTCCAAATTGATAATCTTTGCAACAGTTGCCCCCACTGTCTCCACGATAGATTTTTCGTCTATCAGTGGCATTTCGGCAAATGATCTTCGAACCTTGCCGATACCGTCGACAAAGGTACTGGTTTCAGCTGCGAACTTGGTGATCGCAGCTATGCCACCGGTCGCCAGCGCGCCTGCAATGGTACCGCCCATTTCCACTGCCGTATTGATATAGATCGTACGGATGTTTTCCTCGGCGATGAGATTGAGCATCTGCGTCGCCGTATCGGATTCCTGCTTGATAGCTTGAGCCAATTCGCGCACCTTGCTGCGCCAGACACGGGTCGAATTCTCAAGAATGGCCAGGTTTTCTTCTTCTTTCATCAGGATCGCCGCCGCTGCCGCCTGTTCCGCTTCACTAGAAGCTTCAGCTTCTCCTTCGGGAACCCATCTGGCGCTGTAAAACTCCTCGCCTTTGAAGCTGGCAGTGACACTTTCAAGGTGCTCCGGGGCAGTTTCCAACATTTTTTCCAAAAACGTTGTTGCCCTCTCATGCGCAAGGGCACGCAGTTTCGACAACTTCTCCTCAGCCTCAAACCCGATGCGGCTCGCAAGCCTGAGCCGCTCTTCGATACTCATTCGCTCGGAAGCGTCAGGGATTTGGCTTCTCAGTTCATCAAGTTCTATTTCGCGCTGGGCATCCCGGCGTTTGAGTGCTGTTTCAACATTCGTCAATTCCTGCCGAAGCGTCGCCCGCCTATCCTCAATCTCGGTCAACTCGCCGCCAAATCTGGTGCGCATTTCCTCCAGTTGACTGGCCGTAGCGTCGCCATTGTCGAGAATTCTGTTCAGCGCAGCGAGGATGGTGTCTTGCCGCTGATTGAGTTCGGCGCGTTCCGCTGCAACACGTTTTGTTGCTATTGCGAGCAGGTTTTCGTCATGGGCGATTTCATCCTGCATCGCTTCTCGGCGGATATTGTAGGCAGATGTTCCTTCATCGATTTTCCGGTTAAGTTCAGAAAGCTCTTCCCGAATGGAAGCAACCGTATCCAGCGCGTTTTGGGGCGTGTCGCCTATGGCGTTTTCGGCACGACGCACCTTCAAAAACTCGAACTCCGCAGTTGCAAGTTCACCTGCGGGCTCCAGACCTTCGATCTCCCATGTATCAGCGTTGGCAAGGGGTGTGCTGCTCAGCAAGAATGTGAGGCATAAAACGCGACCAACTGAACGGGCATTGAAATTCCTTGGCCTTGAAATCTTGGACATCTGCAGCGCTCCGCTCGTTCTATTCGAGAAAATAAACCGTTAGCCCGCGATAACCGCGATCCATTTTTGGTGCACCCAGCCCTTTTTGCCTGGATATGGGACAATGCGGTCCTTTTTTATGGG
The DNA here is from genome assembly GCF_000154705.2 of Hoeflea phototrophica DFL-43. Classification (NCBI taxonomy): domain Bacteria; kingdom Pseudomonadati; phylum Pseudomonadota; class Alphaproteobacteria; order Hyphomicrobiales; family Rhizobiaceae; genus Parahoeflea; species Parahoeflea phototrophica. Next base: position 3,541,033 of record NZ_CM002917.1, read on the forward strand.
GCTACAGCTCACTTCATTTGCACCATACAAAATGCCAATCCAATCGCCGCGCTGTTCAAACAGCCAGACCCGGTCTCCATTGTGAATTTCATCAAGCTTGGCGAAATCACTGCCGGGCCCCGATCGCACTGCAAGGAATCCATCGCCATCGGATTTGAGGCCGAAAACCTCTCCCAAGGCGCAGGTATCCAGATCATCAGACGCGTATTCCATCACTGGCACATCAAGCGACTGGGCATTTGCCGGCTGCACCACGAAAGCGCATCCAAACGCGACAGCCATGATCGTTGACCTTGAGCTCATGATCATTGAAGAAGATCCTTATGGAATACTGACGTTCAACTTGGTTGTTTCACCTGCAACCACCTCAAAGACATCACTGAGTTGATACTCACCGCGGTTGTAAATTCCCAATCGGTGCTGGCCTGCTGGAAGAACTGCTTTGCCTATCCTATTAACGGAAAAACTTAGCTCGGCACCATCCGGCGCATCGGCCGTTACTCTCAGCAGATCCACACCAAAATACTTGTAAGCGTTCTCGGCACTGACGATTTTATAATCGACCAGCCCCACATTCAGATTGATAACGGGTTCCGCGATTGCATTGGACTCGACGTTCACAGGGTCAACCCGCGCCGTATATACCGATGAAACCGAGTAGAATGTCCTAAGAAAGTAGGCTCCAGGTTTGAGGGCAATCTTGGCACCAAGAAGACCAAATGCAAGGTTGTCGCCACCACCTGCGTTCGCGGCATCCCGGTTCGAATAGACCTCAAAGGCCATACTTGGCACTGTCGGACCGCCAGGCATCATCACGGCACTTGGTTTTAAGTACCCAAACCGCATATCGAAGGTATGCTTGATGGTCTCGCCGGCAACAATCTCCAATTCGACCGTTTCCGTAATCGACTGGTGTTTTGCAACCACCTTATAATTACCAGCAGGCAGCCACGTCACTCCGCCGCCCTCAACAGCAATGTTGATTCTCTTGCTTGAGACAGCTCCATCGACAATTGGGAAGAACTCGTAGAACATGGAATCCGCGGCAAGAGTCTTGTCATCACCAGCATAAGCAGAGAGAATTACACCGCCGCCATCAAGATTGACTTCTCCGATCTGCTGACCGTTCTGGCCAACCACAATCTCCGCATTTCTCGCCAATGCACTGGAGAAATAGCGGGCTGTGACCGGATAAGAGCCAGGTTCAAACACCGGGTCGTTCGGATACAGAACACCCAAGCCCTTATAAAAATCCGCACCACCGCGTTTTACATCCCAGCTTACATCTAGATTTGGCAACCGATCGCAAGTCTCGCATAGCTTTGCATAAAGAAAGAATGAAGGCTCGGGCTCCGCAGGCGGCGTAGGATCTGGAGCCGGAGTGGCGGCAACTGTCTGACGAAGCGCATCCTTGAGTTCCTCGGCGTTGTTGGCTCGGAAAAATTTCCCGCCGGTCTCGGTGGCGATGCATTGCAGGCTTTTGAACTCCTCTTCAGTCACATCAAAACCAATGACGTGAACATCAAATCCGGGATTGATGATCCCAAGTGATTTGGCCTGGGCGCATGGATCTGCATTGCAGGTTTCCAACCCGTCACTGACAAGCACCACGGATGATTTGCCGGAAAAAAAGCCAACGCTTAAGGCCGCCAGCGACAGCGTCTTGCTGATTGGAGTTTTTCCGCGGGGGGTGATAGACTGGACTTTGTCGATGAGAGCCTGCCGGTCGACCTTTCCAGGCATGGCAACAACCTCGATATCTGCACAATCGCCCTTGCGGCGATGCCCATAAACCGTCAAGCCAAGATCCACACTGTCATCCCAATTTGTGATGAGATCAGTCATCACCTCTTTGGCAATGGTGATCTTGGCCTCACCATCGACCTGCCCCCACATGCTGTTGGAGCCATCAAGCACGATCATCACCTTGCCGACTTCGGCAGATGCGACAGCGTTTTCTTGAGCATGCATTGTGGAAGTGACAGAGCAAACCAGAGCGAGAGTTGCCAAAAAGCGAATAAGAAAGTTCATATTGCACCCATGGTCGACTGGAAATAAGGATTAACAAAACCTCATTTTTTAAGTGAGTCAATGATTTCGGACCCAAAGGTTTATGCAACGCAATGCAATATGGGCAAAAATAAAATCGACAAAAAACATCTGAAATCAAAGACATCTCCATAAATGAGGGAATATTCCCGAAAATTCGGACGATAACTGCGACAAGACCGTAAACTTGTGGCGTTTGAGTGAACCAGTTGTCGAAGGCATGTCATCCGATCGTCAGCATACTTCGACCGCGCTCTCGGTAGGTATGGGCTCTAATTGAACCTGGGCTGCTTATAGACGTAGGTCGGCTTTGGGCCGCTATGCGCAAACAGCGCTTTGTCTTGCGAACAGGGAAAAGCTCTCTCACTGAAGGGACATTGGTCGCAGCATGTCGTCGGTGTCGAGTTTGATTGCGCTGCGCCAGAGCGGGGTTTTGAACACATGACACACATGCTTGCCGCCGTCGTCTTTGCGAGTCTCCATCAGCAATCCAGCCCATTCGAGCGGCCGAAGCACGCAAGCTGAGAACGCAGCCATCTCTCGCCACCCCACGGTGTGCCAGTCTTGCGGCTCACCGTAGAACGTTTTGAACAAGGCAGCCTCGGTCGTGCCATGATCGGCTTCGACGTTAATCACGTTCATCCAGACGTCCCACTTTCCGAAGGGTCGGTTGTCAAAGCGCGCATAAGAAGCGTGATCGATCTGGAGCACAAAGTATGGGATCAACTCGGCAAACAGGTGGCCAGGGGCTTGCGCCAGCTTTGTGCCACGCTTGGTCAACCGAAACTCACCCTTGATATGGCGTCCCAGGCGCAGGGAAATCAGCAGGAAATGAAGAACCTCGACCGGGGGAAACTCATATTCATTGACTACCTTGTTGTAGCGGAACATCTCTTCTGCGCTTTTCCCTGGCCAGTTGAAATTCTCGACGGCCCAATGGACGAAAACGCGCTTAAAGGCCTTGGTTTTGGTCAGGCCGATTGATCCGTGTTCCTGCGCATATTGCAGGGTCAGGAGAGCGCCCCGAAGGAGGGGAGAATGCGCGAGATCGGGATGGTCATCGGCGAGAGTGCGGAATTCGATCATGTCAAGATGCTGCCACAGAAGGCGCTGCAGTTCCATGCTGTCAGCACAGGATGACACCACGACCCCTGAGATTCTGCACCAGTAACGAATGGCCGCATCGATGGGGCGTGCCGCAGCACGCCGGATTATGGCTGACTGTCTCCCGAGGGCCGACAAAAACGTCGGCCCTTTAACTATCAAATTTCGACAGCTTCAGAGATCGTCAGAGCATCCTCTAAATCCACGCCGAGATAGCGGACAGTGCTATCCATCTTCGTATGTCCAAGTAGGAGCTGGACGGCGCGTAAGTTGCCAGTCTTCTTGTATATCTGGGCTACCTTGGTCCGCCGCATTGAATGCGTTCCGTAGGCACATGGTTCGAGACCAATGGAACATACCCAGTTCTTGAGAAGTCGCGCATACTGGCGGGTCGATATGTGCAACCGACTATGCACTCGTCCAGGCCAAAGATGATCATGCCCACGCATTTGCGGATCATTGATCCAGTCTGCGAGCGCCTTCCTGGTACCTTCGGTAATCTCGAACCGGACGGGGGTCTTGGTCTTGCTCTGCAGAATTGAGGTTCGTTCTTTTATCGTCCCGGATGCATAGACATCCGCCACCTTGAGTTTGACAAGATCGCATCCTCTGAGTTTGCTATCGACGGCCAAATTGAAGAGCGCCAGATCGCGGACACAATTTGCCAATTCGAGGCGCACGCGGATAGCCCAGACATGCTTAGGCAGCAGTGGTCGTTTTTGCCCTATGATGCGGCCGTTATTCCAAGCCTTCTTTGAGGGTATAACCATAGGTAGGTTCGAAGCAGACATGGCGCTTTCTCCATGCCTCCCCTACCGTCCGCAGCACCAACAGAACGTTGGCCGCAAATCCTATCCATTCACGTTTGGCTTTGGCAATTTTCAATACGGCCACGTTATTGACGGCCACTGATATGGTCGTAAACGCGAAAAGGGCGGGGAGCGGACATTTGGTGCACCGGAAACCATTGCCGAGAATGCGAACGTAGCAAACATTGGCTCAGCCACTCATCAACTTCTTGATGCCACCGATGAAGGTTCCGTCATCCTGGCTCTTTCGGTCTTCCAACAGCCGTGCGGCATCCTCTCCGGCGCGGAAACGCAAACGATCTCCGTCCTCATGCGCGGCTTCCCAAATGACCTCCGCTACCGTTTCAGGTGCGGAAGGGTTTGATGCCAGCTTGCCGAACAGGCGGCCCATCGCCTCGGCGGTCGGTGCATAGTCCGAAAGGCCCTCATCCATCGCGAAATCGAAAGACCTGCCGCCGAAGTTCGTTTTGATCATTCCGGGTTCAACAATGCGCACCCGAATGCCAAGCGGTTCAAGTTCGTAGTGCAGGGCCTCTGAAAGACCTTCGACCGCGAACTTGGTGCCGTGGTACAAGGTGCCAAGGGGAAAGGTGATCTGGCCGCCGATGGAAGAGATATTGATGACCGTGCCCGAACGATTTTGGCGCATATGGGGCAGAACGGCCTTGGTTACTTCCAGGAGACCGACAACATTGGTGTCAAACTGTCGCCGAATACGCTCCATCGTAAACGCCTCAAGCGCACCGTAAGCGCCGTAGCCCGCGTTGTTGAGCAGCACGTCGATCTTACCGAACTTCTCAATGCCCGCCGCCACTGCCACCGGGATGGAGGCGGCATCGGTGACATCCAGTCGCGTCACCAGCACATTGTCCAGATCGGCAAGTGTGCTGTCTTCGGACGGAGCACGCATCGTGGCGATGACGTTCCAACCTCTTGCCTGAAAGTGCCGCGCCGTTGCTTCGCCGATGCCCGATGAGGCTCCTGTGATCAGTATGGTTTTCATGTAAGCCGCCTCAAGCGTTCAGATCGAGCATCTGTTCGATGCCGAAACTGGTGAAGATATTGCGGGTGACGTCGTGGAGCACTTCGTTGTAACGCTCGATCTCAGGGCCGACGCCGACATAGTCGACCACCGTGCGGAAGGGCTTTTCACCAAGCGGCCTGTCCAGAAGAGCGACGACCGCCTCCGCAATGCGCTCCGGCCGCTGATCGGGAGTTGCGTCGAGCATCTGGACCAGTCCGTTGCTGGACATCGCGGGCACAGCGGCGAAGTCGCCGTATTCGGCCTCGCGTGCAGCATCGTTCGGTGTCACCATGCCATCAAAGAAGGCTGTCGGCATGGCGCCGGGTTCGATGATGCAGGATTCGATCCCGAACCCTGATAGCTCGGTACGGTAGCATTCGACGATAGCTTCCAGCGCCCATTTCGATGCCGAATAGGTGCCGTAGAACGGGGTCGCAATCCGTCCGATCAAACTGGAGGTGTAGAGCACGGTGCCGCGCCCCTGCGCCCGCAGATGCGGCAACGCTGCCCGCATGACCCGTTGAACGCCCATGACGTTCACGTCGAGAACCCGTGTCATGTCCTCTGGAGACATCAGCTCCTGGATGCCATAGGAGCCAATGCCCGCATTGTTGAACAAGATGTCGAGCCCGCCAAGTTGCGAGATGGCATCAGAGACACCGCGTTCGGTGCTCGCCGTGTCGGTCACGTCCATCTCGATAATCCTCGCGCCGGCCGCTTCCAGTTCGGCAACAGTCGCGGCATTCTTTCCGCTGCGGCTGCGGACACTTCCGGCGACGACGTAGCCCCTTGCCAAGAGAGCCAGCGCCGTGGGTTTGCCGAAGCCACCTGCGATACCGGTTATGAAGACATTTTTCATCTCTGCTATCCCTTCGTGTTGATATCAGCACGATAGTCGACGCAACCGCCCTAATCTTTATGATTTGTCTTGATTTCTTGCACGATCCTCCAGATCCGGACTTTTTTGGTAATTTCGTTCGCCTTTCCATGCTATGCGTAGCGCCTGAGCAAAGGAAATTGTCATGATACGCAAGGCACTGGTCACCCGAGTGTCGTCACTGCTTGATCAATCGGGATTGCGCGAGGGGGCGCTTTTCCATGAGGACAGTGGAACACACCTTCTTCGCCACGAGGCTCCCACGGGCCAGAATCCCACCGTCTATCGGCCACTGATTTGCCTCATCCTGCAAGGTGCAAAAGAGGTTGGAACCAATAAAAGAACAATAACCGTGCGCGCAGGCCAGTCTTTGATCGTCAGCCACGCCTTGCCGGTTGTGTCACGAATTACCGAGGCAGCGCCCGATTTACCCTATGTTGCGCTGGTCTTCCCGCTTGATCTGGACCTGCTCCGCTCGTTGGCCCCGGCAGTGTTGCCTTCGTCAGTCTCGCGGGCTTCGGAACCGTTTTCAATTCACCTTTGCGACACGGACGAAGAGATCGAAGATGCACTATGGCGCTATTTCAGCCAATGCGATACCGACGCGACCCGCCGCCTTTTGGCCCCGATCACCGCCCGGGAAATCCACGCCCGCCTGCTGATGGGGCCGCACGGCGAGACGCTTCATAAACTGCTGTGGCATGAGAGCACGGCCAGTCGCATTTTTCAGGCGACGAGGGACATACAAACCCATCTCGCCAGGGCCATAGCCGTCAAGGAACTGGCCCGGGATGTAGGCATGAGCAGTTCGGCCTTTTTCGAGCAATTCAAGGCTGTGACCGGAACGTCTCCGCTGCAATACCAGAAGGATTTGCGCCTGCTCCGGGCGCGCGAAGCGCTTCAGACCTCCAGCGCGAAAGTGTCGGAGATCGCATTCGGTGTTGGATACGAAAGCTCGGCACAATTTTCGAGGGAATATTCCCGAAAATTTGGACGATCGCCGCGACATGATCGCGAACTCGTGGCACTTGAGTGAACCAGTTGTCGGCCCTGCCCTGATCAGTTTGCCGTCGAAAGCATGTCTTCCGATTGTCAGCATACTTCGACAGCGTTCTGGGTAGGTATGGGCTCCAACCGCGCCTGGGCTGCCTAAAAACGTAGGTCGGCTTTGGGCCGTGAGTGCCGGTCACCGCTAAAGATCGAGGCTATGAAAAGGGCCCGGAGCCGACCGTCGCGGCGGCCCTCTCCGCGTTCGCGCAAGGACAGTTTCAAGTCGCGCACCGCTACCAGCCCTACGGCAAAAACCGTCGTTTCTGACAATTGCAAATCTCAAACCGGCGGCGTAGCTTGCGCGGATTCGGGTTCCATGAAGGCCAAGCCTTTGGGATGAAAAGGGAACACGGTAGGGACGACCCAATAAAGGGGCCCGATCCGTGGCTGCCCTCGCAACTGTGAGCGTGAGCCGCATCCACAATGCCACTGGGGAAACCCGGGAAGGCGGATGCCGGCAATCAAGCGCGAGCCAGGAGACCTGCCCGGATTTCGGGGAAGCACAACAGCTTCCGAATTCAACCTGTCGCACGAAGGGTGCGGAAAGGATTACACCATGCATATCGAACCTGGCGTCGTTGACGGCGCAAAACTGGCCTTGAGCTATGCCACGGCCGCTGCCGCAGGCGGCCTGATGATGAAAATGTCCTGGGACACGATCCGCAACGATGGCGGCCTTGCAGCCCTTGGCATGCGCTCGGTCGTCACCACGCTTATGGTCTTCACCTTCTTTGAAGTGTTCCCGCATCACGCGGTCGGCGTGTCCGAAGTTCACCTGATCCTCGGCTCGACGCTCTATCTGTTGTTCGGCGCCGGGCCGGCGGCAATCGGTCTGGCACTTGGCCTGCTGATCCAGGGTGTTGCCTTCGCCCCCTTCGACCTGCCGCAATACGGCATGAACGTCACCACGCTTCTGGTGCCGCTCTATGCCATGTCGCTGATCGCAAAGCGCATCATCCCGGCGGGCACCGCCTACAAGGATGTGAGCTACAAGCAGGCCCTGGCGCTGTCGACCAGCTATCAGGGCGGCATCGTCATGTGGGTCGGCTTCTGGGCACTGTACGGCCATGGCTTCGGCGCCGAAAACCTGTCGCAGATCGCAGCCTTCGGCGCGGCCTACATGCTGGTGATCATCATCGAACCGCTGGCCGATCTCGGCGTCCTGGCGCTCGCCAAGACGTTCTCCGGCACGCGTAACAACCCGATGTTCCACAACCGGTTGCACGGCCACGCCGCCTGACGCAGGTCCTGTTCGCTGACAAGCCGCGCGGGTTTTCTCGCGCGGCTTTTTGGTGTGACTGCCGGCAACCGAATCAGATCCATCGGACACTTCCGGCAGACCTGAAAATGCCCGCCGCGCCTCTGAACACACGCGATAAGTGTGGCGGCAAGCTTCCGGCACACCAATACAGCGCCACCCATTGCTGGAAGCCGCGCCGCTGAGGACAGAGCGCTCGCGAAGCGCAGAATGTACTCGAAAAAACAAACATGAATCGAACATTCATGACTTTTTGAACGCATGCCCGGGATTCGCAGATCCCTGAAATCGGGCGAAATTAAAATTCCGGGAAGCCACAGTACAACCAACTTTGATTTCGAATTCTCGGAAAATAGAAAACAATATCAATGCTTTATTTAGCGTAAATCGACTTCCAAATTTTGTTTCGCTTGGGGTTTGACACACCAATAAATTGCTGACTACTATTAATGCTATCTTATGTTTTGCCAGCACTCCGTAAACAGCGTTCTTTTTGAAACAGACATGACTGGGTGGTAAACACGTGGCTTGTATTGCAATCATAGATGGTATCGTTGATGCGGAATGCAACGCATTGTCGGGTGTTGCGGTTTCGGTTGAACGGGCCATGATCCCGGATGGTTTCGACAAGCCGGATTCGCATGCAACCGAAATCGCCAGCCTGATTTTCGGAAATGGCGCCAACGGCTCTCCCGAACACAATCCCCTGACATGCCTGTCATTGCCGATCTTCTTTCATTCTGGCACCGGCTCGACGGCAGCCATGGCGTCCCAGATGGATCTGGCCCGCGCTTTGACCATTGCTGCTGAACGCGACGCCGCAATTGTCAACATCAGCGCCGGACAGAAAGCCGCCAGTTCCGAAGCCGGACGGCATCTCCAGGACGCGGTCAATCTTTGCCTGAGCAAGCGCATCCTCATCATAGCTGCCGCGGGAAATGACGGCTGCGCCTGCTTGCATGTCCCCGCCGCCATCAATGGCGTCCTTGCGGTCGGCGCGATGGATCTCGACGGCCGTCCGTTTGAGAAAAGCAATTTCGGCGCAGCCTACAAAGCCAATGGCATCCTGGCGCCGGGCGTCGAACTGCAGGTCACCGGCACCGGCAACGAGGCGTTGACCCGTTCCGGAACGAGCTACGCCACGGCCGTGGTCACACAAGTCGCCGGCCAGTTGCTGGCACAGGCCCAACGCACCGGCGTCGCTATGGACCCGATCGACATCATGTCGGTCATACTTGATAGCGCTGATGCGTGCGTTCCCGAGCAGGACGAGGATTGCAGCCGCATCCTGGCCGGACGGCTCAACATCGCTGCGGCCTTTCAACTCTTCGAGGAGCGAGCCTTTGCACGGACACCCCCACTCCCCGTTCAGCCCAGCCATCTTACGCAACCCAAACCACTGGAGGGAATTCACATGAGCGATGTACACCCGACTGCCCAAGCAAGCCCAATTGCCGCACAGCCCGCCCCGGCGCCACAGCCGGCACCGGTTATGCCGCAAGCTGCGGCAAGTGCGACTGACATGATGCAGCCCGCCGCTGACATCGGGCAGAGTGCCTGTTCCTGCCAGGACAAGAAGGAAGAGGTTACGGCTTCCACATCCGTCAGCGCGACAGTTCCCCCTGCAGCTTCCCCGGCCTTGCCGGTGGCCCAGTCCGCCTCCAACCCGCACAGCCCGACACTCTCGCAACTGAGTTGCGGCTGCGGCGGAGAGTCTGCACCGGCGATCGCCTATGCACTCGGTGCGCTGTGGTTCGACTACGGCACAGAGGCCCGTTACGACGCGATCGTTCAGCAGATGGGAAGTGCGGTGGCGGCCAACACCCCGGCGCAACTGCTGGATTTCCTGTCGGACAATCCGGAATTCGCCGGCGGTGTAACCTTCGTCCTCATGCAGGATCAAATTCCGATCTACGCGATCCAGCCGGCAGGCCCGTTTGCAGTCGAGATCTACCAGGCGCTGATCGACTCCATAAAAGGGGCGCTGGACGATGACAGCGGCATGCACCGCGTCGGCATCCCCGGCCTCATCAAGGGCACCACCCGGCTGATGAACGGCATGATCCTGCCCATGCTCTACCCCGACAAACGCGGCATGGCGGAGTGGAAGACCCAGGAATTGGTCGCCCAGGTCAGGGAATTTGCGGAGAATTCAGCTGGCGATGCACCCGCCGACGACAAGATCTTCAACTTCCTCGTCCGGGTCTATGACGAGCTGCGCAATCTGGGCGCGGCACCTCAGGAGCGGGCGATCAATTTCGCCGCCACCAATGCATTCCAGGCCGCGCGTGCTTTCAGCCAAGCCGCCCAGAAGGAGCTGGAGCTTTACACCATCAAGGTCAACAAGAGCCCGATTTGCCGGCCCGATTCCGATTGTTGGGATGTCCAGTTGCAGATGTTCGATCCCGAAAATGAACGCCGCGCCGGCCGGATCTACCGCTTCACCGTCGATGTCAGCGAGACCTTGCCGGTAACCATCGGTCCGATGCGCCAATGGTCTGCACCGCTGACCCAGATGTGATTTTCGCAAGGCGTGCCTGCCTTGCGCAATGTTTGATCAATCCATGGTGGATTGGTCTTAGCCCGAGCCCAAAGCGCTATGCGGCGGCTCACAACCAACGGAGAAGTGAACCATGAAGTCTCCCAAACAGTCTGCACCCGTCAATCGTGACGCCCTGAAGACAGCCAGCGCAGGGGTTGGCCAGTCCTGTTGCCCCGGTGGCAAGCAGTGCTACGGCGTCTGCATCTTGGGCACCTGCACCGGCATCTGCGCGTAAGCGAGCTGCCAACCAAAGAAGCGGCCGGGGGCGAGACCATCAACGCTCCCGGCCACGCCGCAAGCCGGAGACAAAGCTTCAGAAGGAACCTGTTAAATGCGCAAGCCAGTTCAAACAGAATCGATGGTGCGAGTTTTCAAACAGGTGTTGTTGAGCAAGATGGCAACGCCGGATCACGCGCAACCCAACGCCGCACCAGCCGCCGCGAAGCCGCAAAAACCCAGGGCCGCAAGCAAGAAGAAACAAGACCGGTGACAGCTTTCGCCAACCTGGTCCTCGACCAGGCGCACAAGCCCCGGAACTGACCATGCCGGCATGGCTGACAGCCTTCTGCGCTGGAAACGGTCGCGCCGAAACTGCCTAGGCGGCAAACCGTTCCAGAGCTATGCGAAACACATCCGCATCGACATTGCCACCCGAGATCGTGACGATCACGTCCCCACCTTCGATCTCGTCACCATGAAACAGCGCAGCGGCCAGGGCGACAGCGCCACCAGGCTCGGCGACAAGCTTGAGCCGGGAGAAAGCCAGAGCAACGGCATGAAGCGCCTCATCCTCGCTCACGACCAGACCCGGACCGGCCAGCCGCGAGATGATCGGAAAGGTCAGGTCCCCCGGTTGCGGGGTGATGATGGCATCGCAGAGCGAACCGGCGCGGCGGCTGTTGCTCTCGATGACGCCCGAGGCCAGGCTGCGGGCCATGTCGTCAAACCCTTCTGGCTCCACCGGCCGGACCCGCAGCCCGGGCGCGTCCGCCTCCAGAGCCAGCGCTATGCCTGACGCAAAACCGCCGCCGCCGCAACACACAAGCACATCGGCGTTGGTGACGCCCTCGGACTTGGCCTGCTCGGCGATTTCCAGTCCGCAGGTGCCCTGACCGGCGATGACCTGCGGCTCGTCAAAGGGCTTGATCAGGGTCAGGCCACGCGCTGTGGACAGTTCCGCGGCAATCGCATTACGGTCGTCGTTGGCGCGATCATACAGCACCACTTCGGCTCCCAGTGCACGGGTGTTGTCGATCTTCATTTTCGGCGCATCCGACGGCATGACGATGACCACCGGTGCACCGTGCCGGGTGGCGGCCAACGTCACGCCCTGCCCGTGGTTGCCGCTGGAAAAGGCGAGGACCCCACGCGCCCGAACATCCGGATCCATTGCCGAGACAGCGGACCAGCCGCCGCGAAACTTGAAGCTGCCGGTGTGCTGCAAACACTCGGGCTTGACCCAGACGCGCCGGCCCGCGATCTCATCGAGAAACGGAGATGTGAGAAGGGGCGTGCGCCGCACATGGCCGTCCAGCCGATCTTGCGCGGCGCGAATCATCTCGATGTCCACTGCGAGTGTCCTGTGTCGGTGAGCTGTTTGCAGGCTAGAGTGTTTTGGTGTGATTCTCCAAGGCGTTTTGCCCCAAATCCATTGTCCATGGTAGGCGCGGCTCCACCGCCCCTCACCCCAGCTGCACGCCCTCTTCCTTGGCCTTGTGCCCCGGCTCGACATGAATGATCACCTGAATGCCGTCGACCTCGCGCTTGAGCGCGGCCTCCAGCCGGTCGCAGATGGTGTGCGATTGCTCCACGGTCATGCCGCCATCGACCACCAGGTGAAACTCGACAAATGACACTTGCCCGGCCATCCGGGTCTTGATGTCATGAGCCTCGATGGCCCCGTCCGCTTCTGCCTTGATGATTTCGTGAATGCGGATTTCATCGGCGGGATCGATGGCCTGATCCATCAGGCCGCCGACCGACGCGCTGATCACCTTCGAACCCTGCCAGAGCACATTGATGGCGACAATCAGCGCCAGCAACGGATCAAGCCGCGGCTGGTCGAACATGATCGCCAGGATCAGTCCCGCAATCACACCAACGGAGGTCACAACATCTGAGAGGATATGATGACCGTCGGCCGAAAGCGCCGGAGACCGGTAGCGCCGCCCGGCCCGGATCAGGACAAAGGCCCAAATGCCGTTGATGACAGCGGCGCTGCCATTGATCGCCAGACCAAGGGCGGGCGCTTCGATCTGCATGGGCGCGATCAGGCCGCCAATCGCCTCATGCACGATCAGCAGTGCCGCGACCACGATCAGCACGCCTTCAAGCACCGCGGAGAAATACTCGGCCTTGTGATGGCCGTAGGGATGCCCGGTATCGGCGGGTTTTTGCGCGTAGCCGATGGCGATGAAGGCCGCCAGCGCCGCAATCACATTGACGGTGGATTCCAGCGCATCGGAATAAAGCGCGATCGAGCCTGTCAGAAACCAGGCAACGAATTTCAGGGCCATGACCCCGAGCGCCAGCGGGATCGACCAGAAGGCGAGCCGCCTTACCGTTCTTGCGCGATCAGGCATGGCCGATCAGCCCTGCAGCGATGCGATATAGGCGATGATCGCATCCACCTGTTCGGGTGTGGCGATGAATTCCGGCATGTCGGGATGGCCGGAATAGATGCGGCCATCGGAAAATGCCTCCTCGAGCGCATCCATGGGAAAACTGTCCGACAGCATCCGGAAAGGCGGCGCGGCCACATGTGGGCTGGCGTCTGATTGCCCGACGCCATGACAATCGCCGCAATTCACCTCGACCAGGTCTCGGCCGGCCTCAATCTCATCAATGGGCTGCGCCAATGCCGGGGACAGGCTCGCCGGCATGCAGAGGATGCAAACGCCAAGCATGGCAATTCCAAAAACCGTTCCCATCCTGAACATTCGGGTCATGCTGCCCTCACCTTCGATTTGCGCGTCAGGTGCGCCACCACATTCTCGATCATACGCATTCCTGCGTCCTGGCCCAGCGTCATGATCGATTCAGGGTGGAATTGCACCGCCGCCACCGGTTCGCTCTCATGCTCGATCGCCATCACCACCCCGTCATCGGTCTCAGCCGTGACACGGAATTCCCTCGGCAATGTGGCATAATCCGCAAAGATCGAATGATAGCGCCCCACAGTCACCTCCTTGGGCAGACCCGAGAAGATGATCCCGTTGGCGGACACCCGGATGCGCGACGGCTTGCCATGCACCGGAACCGCGAGCTGACGCAGGCTGCCGCCATAGCTTTCAGCCAGCGCCTGCAGCCCGAGGCAGACCCCGAACATAGGAAGCTCGCGGGCCCGAAGTGTCTTGATGGTCGAGGCGCAATCAAAGTCCTTGGGACTGCCCGGTCCGGGCGACAGCACCACCAGATCGGGTGAAATGCGATCCAGCATCTCGTCGGCAATGGGTGCGCGCACGGTCGTAACCTTGGCCCCGGTCTGACGGAAATAATTGGCCAGCGTGTGCACGAAGGAATCTTCGTGATCGACGATCAGGATCGACACCCCATCGCCAACCCGCACCGTCTCCCGGCCGGTCGCGCCTGCATTGCCAAGCCGCGCGTCGCGGATTGCCGACAACATCGCCGAAGCCTTGAGTTCGGTCTCCGCCTCTTCCTCCTCGGGATTGGAATCAAACAGCAGCGTCGCCCCGGCACGGACTTCGGCAATGCCGTCCTTGACCCGGATGGTTCTCAGCGTCAGCCCGGTGTTCATATCGCCATTGAAACCGACCATGCCGATGGCGCCGCCATACCAGGCCCGCGGGCTTTTCTCGTTGTTTTCGAGAAACCGCATCGCCCAGAGCTTCGGCGCACCGGTCACCGTCACCGCCCAGGCATGGCTCAAAAATCCGTCGAAGGCGTCCATGTCATCGCGCAAACGGCCCTCGATGTGATCGACCGTGTGAATGAGCCGCGAATACATCTCGATCTGGCGCCGGCCGATCACCTTGACCGAACCCGGTTCGCAGACCCGGCTCTTGTCATTGCGGTCGACATCCGAGCACATGGTGAGCTCGGATTCATCCTTCTTCGAATTGAGCAGCTTGAGGATCTGTTCTGAATCCGCGATTGCGTCCTCGCCGCGCTTGATGGTGCCGGAGATCGGGCAGGTTTCGATGCGCCGGCCATTGACCCGCACGAACATCTCGGGCGAGGCGCCGATCAGATATTCCTGGTTCCCCAGATTGATGAAAAACGAATAGGGCGAGGGATTGATCGCCTTCAGCCGCCGGCTGATTTCGGAAGGCTTGGCGTCGCAGCGCTCAAAGAAGGTCTGGCCCGGCACCACCTCGAACAGATCGCCGCGCTTGAAGCTTTCCTTGGCGCGCTTGACCAGTTCCGCATATTCGCCGGGCGTATGATCGCCCTTGGCCGGAATGTGATCCGCCGGTTTGAAGTCTTCCGGCACGATGGCCGCGTCGCGCCCTTCTGTGCTGACATCGCCGGCGGCGAAATCATAGCGGTCAATCCAGGCTTTTGCCGCGTGATTGTCCACCACAAGGATTTCATCGGGCAGATACAGCATCAGATCGCGCTGGTCGTCTGGCCGGTCAATCTTCAGCGGGACGGAATCAAACTGGAACGCCAGATCGTAACCAAAGGCGCCATAGAACCCGATATTGCCGTCCTCGTCCGAGTGGAACAGATCGACGATCACCCGCAGCACCGAGAACACCGTCGGCGCACGCGAACGCTCCTCCTCGGAAAACACCCTGTCCGGCTCATGCACATCAATCTCGGTCTTGCGCGGTGTGCGGGATGAAATGGTGAAGTCATCCTGACCGGCGAGCTTGACGTTCAGGATCTCCAGCAGCGCTTCGCCACGCCCATTATAGGCCTCGATGGTCAGTTTGCGGCCGCGCGCTGAGACGCCAAGTGGTGGATCGACGATCGCCGTATCCCAGCGGGTGTAGCGGCCCGGATATTCATAGTTTGAGGAAAATACCGCGCCACGGCGGCTGTCGAGCGCGTCGATATAGTCTGAAATCGCATCGCCGTAAGGTGTTTCGCGCCGCCGCCGCGTGATCGCCACCCCGCCGCGGGTTACATAGCTTTCGGCGCTGTCAAATGTTTCGGTCATAGCCATCTCATTCCCCTGTTTCCGCCCCCGGGCCGATGCCTCCAGTGGACGTAACAAAAAAGCCGCCTGGAGGTCTCCCGGGCGGCTTGTTGATCTACAACGCACATGCGTGGTCAGCGCCGCCGAATGCGGGTCCACCACCAGTTCATGTTTGCTGCGCAAGTGCTCATGGGTGTTTCAATAGCGGTGAATAGGATTTTGGGCAAGCCTCTTGCAAGCAACAGATTGCACCGATTGCAGCCGTTGCTTCGCAAACCAAAAATCCCCCGCGCCACGCGCAATGGCGGCACGGGGGACATGATTGCAATAGCGGGCCTAGAACCGCTGGGTGATCGAGACCTTGAAGGAGCGGCCGGGCTCCGAATAGTACTCTTCCGGCTGGTTCATGGTCACGTCGCGCAGGCTGACAGCATCATAGTAGGTCTCATCAAAGATGTTGTAGACCCCTGCCTGGACGCTGAAGCCATTGAGCTTTTCCGGCTTCCACCAGGCGGTGGCGTCGACGATACCATAGCTCGGCGCCTTGAAGTTGGCCGTCGAGTTTTCGGACACGGAAGCAACGCCGATCCAGTTGACGTTCGCCCCCCAGGTTTCTGTTGCATAACCGGCACCGATAACCGCTTTGAACGGGGCGACGGAACCAAGCACTTCACCGGTGTCCCGGTCGACGCCGCGGGCGTAGGCCAATCCACCGTTCAGTGAGAAACCATTGTCAAACTGCTTCTCGATGCTGAATTCCGCACCATAGATCTCGACACTGGCGCGGTTGATGCTCTGTGTCACACCGAAGGGATAGGTTCCCGGCGCAATCCCCAAAGCAGTCTGCTCGGCAGTCGAAAGGGACCGCGTATCGATGAAGTTCTTGTAGCGATTGTAGAAGGCCGTCGCCCGTCCACGCAGGCTGCCATTGTCGTAGGTTCCGCCGATTTCAAAGCCGTGGCTGGATTCAGGGTCCAGATCCGCATTGCCAATGCTCAAATAGGTCCCGGGAGCACCGTAATCCAGATAAAGCTCGGAGGCTGTCGGCGCGCGGAACGCCATCGCCCACTGTGCGAAGACATCAAATTCAGATGTGACCTCATACTTGCCGAGAAGCTTTGGCGAGAACTGATAATCGTCCTGGCCTGCGGGCAAACCGGTGTAATTCGGATTTACCTGATAGGCCGCGGTATCCTTTGGCGAATGGTCGTACCAATCGAAACGGATGCCCGGCGTCAGCGAGAAGCGGCTGTCTCCGATGGTGATTTCATCATCGATGTAAATTCCGAATTGGGTGGAATCGACATCCGGCATGTCAGCCTGGTTGGTGTGCAGGAAGTTGCAAGTGAAGCTCGGCGCGGTCGCGCAGGAATCCTGGCCGGAGGAGTACTGCGACGTGGTCCCGGTCGAGAAATTACCGCCCACGGTGAACTTGTGGCTCAACCCGCCCAGTTCCAGCGTCTTCTCACCCAGGCCGGACAGGCCATAGGACTCGTTGGTGACTTCGCTCAGCCGCGAGTATGGCCCGATCACGGAGGTGTAACGAGAACCGCTGGTGCCACTCGAGCGGCGAAGCCGCTGCCAGTAAACAACGGCGTTGGCTGTGTCGAAGAACGAAGCGTCATCGGCTGCTTCGTAATTGTAGTCGAAGGACAGCCGTTCGCGCCGTGTCCCCTCGGAGCCCCACCAGTCGCCAGGCCGGTAGTTTCCGGTTGGTGTCTGCTCGGACATCAGGTCGGTGTCCGTGTCGATGTCATAGCGTTCCGCGGTCAGGCCGAATGTGTGACCGCCTTCGGTCGCCTGCCGCAGCTTGAACAGCAAATTGTTCTCGTCATAGTCAGCCGGATTGGCTTCCGTCCGTGTCGGACCATAACCACCGACATTGCCATTGCTCTCGGTCTCGTTGCCGGAGCGGTAACCGCCCTGGAACAGGACAGAGCTGTTGCCCATGCGCGCGGCAATACCGGCAAAGCCACTGATGCTCGAGTCCTTGCTGTCATAGATGGACCGCAGATAGCCGCCGGTATCGCGACCTTCCTGGATCAGGTCTTCGGGCTCAAGGGTCCTGAGAATCATGGCGCCGCCCAGCGCCCCTGAACCGCCGCGGCTCGAATCGCCGCCGCGCACGATGTCGATGGCTTCAAGAGAGTTGAAATCGAAGCTGTTGATGCCGCCGTCCGCACCGCGGGCCCCGTCCTCAAGATAGGGAATCTGGATGCCGTCGATCGCAGTGAGCACCCGCGCGCCGTCAAGACCGCGGATGTTGACACTGCCATTGCTGCTGTTGAAGCCAACTCCTGGCTCAAGCCTGCGGCCAAGATCCTCAATGCTGGTGATCTGGGCGTTCTCGATGTCTTCGCTGCTCGTCTCGGTGGCAAGAGGGGTGTCGGCAACCCCGGTGGCATCTTCGCCGCCACCGCGCACCTGCAGCCTTTCCAGAACGGTGGTGGAGGACCCTTCTGAGGCGTCCTGGGCGTGAGCCAGTGGAACGAGTGTGAAAGCGGCAAGCGCACTGCCAGCCATTAAAGCGTTGCGAAGTCTTCCGGCAACCATGATCGGATCCTTTTTCAATGATCTATGGCTGGCTGCGGGAAGAAAGCGCCCGGGTGGCTGGCTTGAATTACGAGTTACATCCGGCGCTTTCACGCGCCTTGTTTCTGCCACATAAAAAACATGACAAAAGAAGTCAACATATAATTAACACGGAAGCCTGTTGTAAACCGGAGTCATCATCACCGCCCGTCAAGGCCGCAGACGTTGCGGCTTGGGATGCCTGAAGGCATCTTTTTCATCCCGCATCTGCTGTCTTGCTGCGCGTGAGAAAATGCACAATCAGCCAGGACAGGCTCGCCCATGCAGCGCCGAGCGCCCAGCCGGCGGCGACATCGCTCGGCCAGTGAACGCCGAGATAGACCCGGCTGACACCAACGATCACCGCAACCAGAACCGCCACCGCGAGCACGTATAAACGCGCCCTCCGGCTTTCAAGAAACCCGATCACAATGGAAGCCAGGGTGAGGTAGGCGACCGTCGTCACCAGAGCATGTCCGCTCGGGAAGCTCAGCGTGTGAACCGTGTCGAGATGATCGACAAGGTCGGGGCGCGGGCGGCCATAATACTGTTTGAGCGTCTGACTCAACAGCGCGCCGCTGCCAACCGAAAGCACCGCATAAAGCGCAGCCCCATAGCGCTCGGTGACAAAGAAGAACCCGGCGACCGCTGCAAAGGTCAGCACAATCAGCGGAAATCCGCCGATTGCCGTGATCTCGACCGCGGTTTCCTGAAGCCATGCCGGACCCAAAGGCTGCGACGGGTCGCCCGCACTCCTGAGGCTCAAAAACAGCCATTCGTCAATCTTGCGAAGTTCGCCCTCGGCCATCTCATCGGCAATTGCGATGAAGGCAAAGACGCCCAACGTCAGCACCGCAAACAAGGCAACCGGCAAC
This sequence comes from Hoeflea phototrophica DFL-43, assembly GCF_000154705.2. Lineage (NCBI taxonomy): Bacteria > Pseudomonadati > Pseudomonadota > Alphaproteobacteria > Hyphomicrobiales > Rhizobiaceae > Parahoeflea > Parahoeflea phototrophica. The sequence goes on from NZ_CM002917.1 coordinate 3,560,299, forward strand.
CGGTGTGCAGCGCCGTTCCTCACGCCGCGGACCAGCCAGTCAGTGAGTCGGCGCAGTACGGGTGATGCTGTCATGTGTAAAAACGGTCCTGTTTTAAAATCCGAAAACCCGGTGCGCTTGCAGCTTGCAGGTTCCACTCCGGCATCCCGCGGCTGCATGACAAAAGCGTAATCAATCGGCAAGGCCGCGGAAAGGCTGGATCTGCCAATTTCGAATGGTCAAATCAAGACAAACAAACCCAATGGGGAAGCATCATGAACCAGCTCGGTACCAACCTGCTCATTGTCGGCGTCACGGTCGCAGGGATCGCCGCAAGCGCCTTTGCCGCGCAAGCCGCCTCCGGCTCAGTCGCCATCACCAAGAGCCGCGGCGAGATCTGCATGGTCTCCAACGGCCTCCCCGACCACGCCACGGGCTCCTTTCCCAATGCCGGAAACCCGCATCAGATATCGGCACAGGCAATAGAAGTTTGCGTGCCGCAAGATCCGATCAAGACCAGCAAGGCGACTGAGCTACGCGGATCGAGCGGTTTTGCGCTCAATGGCGTGATGATCAGGCCCGGCACCGCCGATTATTACGACCCCTCCTCACCACGCGGTTTCAGCCGGGACAGATCCTCAGGCTGGAAACTCGACGGGATGGGAGCTGGCCTGATGCTCGGACTTGATCAGAACAACGCCCACGTCGATCACCGAGGCCTTTATCACTACCACGGACGCCCCAACGGACTGCTCAAGGGCAGCAACAAAACACTGGTGGGCTTTGCAGCTGATGGCTTCGAAATTCACGACATTGGAGCCAAGGCCGTGCCCGGCTACACACTCAAACCCGGCAACCGGAATAGCGGCCCAGGCGGCCAGCATGACGGCACCTATGTTCAGGACTGGCAATACACCGGCGGTTCAGGCACCCTTGATAAATGCAATGGCGGCATGCTGGACGGCAAGTTCGTTTACTTCGTCACCGACAGCTATCCCTATTTTCCCCATTGCGCCTGGGGTAAGGTCAGCAGAGATTTTCTCAGGCCCTAAAACCCGCCGGGACCATGCGATTGCAGCACTCGATTCTTGTTCCACTGATCGTCATGGTTCTGGCCGGAGCCGAACTCACCGCTGACATCCCGATCCCGGTCCCAAAGCCCAAGCCTGTGGCCGAGACCGGCACCCCTGAACCAGCCGTCAAGGCAAGCCCACAGGTAACGATCACGGCACCTGAGGGTACGGAGGCTGCTCTTCGAAGCTGCGAAAGCGAACTGGAAACGCTTGGCGTTGACTTTGAAAGACTTGAACCGGTCACCGGTGAAAACGGATGCGGCATTGCAAGCCCCTACGCCATCACGGCAATCGCTCACGGCGTCGCCCTGAAACCCGCCACCGAGCTGCGTTGTGAGACAGCCCTGTCACTGGCGCGATGGGTCAGAGATGTCGCTGTACCGTCAGCACGGGCACTTCCCGGCAGCCCGCGCTTGCGCACAATCAACCACGGGTCCACCTATGTCTGCCGGCGGCGCAACAACCTGCCCACCGGCAAGATGTCGGAACACTCCATCGGCAACGCCATCGACATAGTGGGCTTCGAGTTCGAAGGCCGCGAACCGATTGGAGTCACACCACGCACCGGCAAGGGCTCCTTCGAAGAGGCCTTCCAGCGCGCGGTTCGCGCCGGGGCCTGCCTGCATTTCACCACCGTGCTGGGCCCCGGCGCCAACGCCAGCCATGACGACCATCTCCATTTCGACATCGCCAGGCGCAGAGGCGGCTACCGGCTGTGCCAGTGAATGAAAGCCAACCCACAGGCTCTGTCATCTACGGTTCACACTGGAGGCCTATTGCCCGAATGCGAACTCAATCCTGGTGATCCATGCACGACGACCCAAGACCCGACTTCCTTCGAAATTTCTGCGGCAAAGGCCAAGGACCCAAGCCTGAAAGGCTGGGCATCAGACTTGACGAGAGCGGCACATTTCTGTCCGAACCAGGCAACACCGTGGTCTGCCATGTCGTGCCGGATTCTCCCACGCAAAGGGCCATGATCAAGGTTCGCGATCGTTTGCGCGAGCTGGATAGAAACGGTCATTTTGCCTGGACACCCGTGTCGAGCTATCACATGACCGTTTTCAACGGTGTGATTGAAAGCCAGCGTGAACAAGATCACTGGCCTGCGGAATTGGCGCTTGAGGCCTCAATCGCAGACACCACGCATTATCTGATGCCCCGCCTGACCGGCGCACGGCCGGCCGCGCCTTTCAGCGTCAAGCTCGACCGGATTACGCCGTTCGGTCTTCGGGTTTCCGGCGCAACAAGCGGTGACCAGGAGATCATCAAGGATTTCCGCGAGCGGCTTGCTCAGCGCTTCGGATACCGCAAGCCAGACCATGACAGCTATGGCCTGCATCTCACGATGGCCTACATTGTCCGCTGGCTGCCAAGCGAAGCGGTCGAGACCTATCTGCCGGCCCTGCAGCAGATGACCGCCGCGTTTCAGGCCGAGATCCCGGTCCTGGAGCTGGGCCCCGCCGATTTCTGCACCTTTGAGAACATGAACCATTTCGAACCGGTGCTCAGATTGAGCTGAGAACCGGCTCGAATTCCAGAATCAAACACCTAGGGTCAGGACCTAGAACAGCCCCTCGATCTGCCCCTGGTCATTGAGGTGGATCTTTTCCGAAGATGGAACCCTTGGCAGTCCTGGCATGGTCATGATTTCGCCGGTGATGACGACGATGAACCCCGCACCCGCCGACAGCCGCACTTCGCGAACCGGCACCGTGTGGCCCGATGGCGCGCCTCGCTGATTCGGATCGGTCGAGAACGAATACTGCGTCTTGGCCATGCAGATCGGCAAGTTGCCGTAGCCCTGGGCTTCCCATTGCTTGAGCTGCTCCCGCACGGATTTCTCCGCTGACACCTCGCCTGCGTGGTAGATCGATTTGGCGACGGTTTCGATCTTTTCAAACAACAGCATCTCGTCGGGATAGAGCGGCGCGAAATTTGCCTCGCCCGAATCCGCCAGTTCCACCACCTTGTGGGCGAGATCCTCGATGCCTGTCGAGCCCTGCGCCCAGTGCTTGCACAGGATCGCTTCGGTTCCCAGCGTCGCGACGTAATCCTTCACCGCCTGGACTTCCGCCTCCGTGTCAGTGACGAAGTGGTTGATCGCAACCACCACCGGTATGCCGAATTTCTTCACGTTCTCCACGTGACGGCCGAGATTGGCGCAGCCCTGCTCGACGGCCGCAACATTCTCGGCAGCCAGATCATCCTTCTTGACGCCGCCATTCATCTTCATTGCCCGCACAGTGGCAACGATCACCGCCGCATCGGGCTTGAGACCGGCCTTGCGGCACTTGATGTCAAAGAATTTCTCGGCCCCCAGATCCGCTCCGAAACCGGCCTCCGTCACCACGTAGTCGGCAAGCTTCAGAGCCGTGGTTGTTGCCACCACTGAGTTGCAGCCATGCGCAATGTTGGCAAACGGCCCGCCATGCACGAAGGCCGGATTGTTTTCGAGCGTTTGCACCAGATTGGGCTGCATCGCGTCCTTGAGCAGCACCGTCATCGCGCCATCGGCCTTGATGTCGCGGCAATGGATCGGCGTCTTGTCGCGGCGATAGGCCACAACGATCGACCCCAGCCGCTGCTGCAGATCATCAAGGTCCTTCGCCAGGCACAGGATCGCCATCACTTCCGATGCGACCGTGATGTCGAACCCGGTCTGGCGCGGGAAGCCGTTGGCGACGCCACCAAGACTGACCACGATGTCCCTGAGCGCCCGGTCATTCATGTCCATCACCCGCCGCCAGACCACCCGGCGCGCATCGATCTCCAGCTCGTTGCCCCAGTAGATGTGGTTGTCGATCATCGCCGAGAGCAGATTGTGCGCGCTGGTGATGGCGTGGAAATCGCCGGTGAAATGCAGGTTCATCTCCTCCATCGGCACAACTTGCGCCATCCCCCCGCCGGCTGCCCCGCCCTTCATGCCGAAGTTCGGCCCCAGCGAGGCTTCGCGGATGCAGATCATGGCCTTCTTGCCGATGCGGTTGAGCCCGTCGCCAAGCCCCACCGTGGTGGTGGTCTTGCCCTCGCCCGCAGGCGTTGGGTTGATCGCGGTGACCAGGATCAGCTTGCCGTTGGGCTTGTCTGACTGCCGTGAGATGAAGTCTGCTGACACCTTGGCCTTGTCGTGGCCATAGGGCACCAGGTCCAGCTCCGGGATGCCAAGCCTGGCCCCAATCTCCATGATCGGCTTCTTGTTCGCCGCCCGCGCGATCTCGATATCGGATTTGTACTCGGCCATGATGTTGTTCCCTCTTCCCGAACTGGCCCGCATCTCCCGTGCGGCCTTTGGGGATGGATAGAAACAGAAACTGTGGCCGATGCCTACATGAAACGGGACTCGCAATGCGCCAATTGCGACACCTCACCCCGATCCTTCGATCTCAACAATCGCAAACACGTGATGGCGTGTGATTTGCCTCATGAATTTTAACAGCCAATACTGCCGCACATGAGAACGACATTGAACCTATTTGCCGCCCTGATGATGATCGCCAACCTGGCTGTAACAACGGCTTGGGCACAAAACACGCCTGACGACTGGAAATGGGTTGTGGACCACTTCAAGACTTTTGGAATCTGGGAGGTGGCCTGCGATCACCGCGAACTTGACAAGAGCCGTGGAGAAGAGAAACGGTGCTATCTCAGAGTAGTGGACGTTTACGCCCCGCGCCCCGACTTCGGCGCAGCTTTCTTGTTTGTCACCCGCACTTCGGGTGAAGGACTCCGCTTCGATTTTAGCTTTGAAAAGGGAACGGAATTCGAGGCTGGCGGGTTTGCAGTCATTCAAGACAACACCAATACATTCGGTTTTGAGCCTGCCCGTTGTGAAGCCGGAGCGCGATGCCTGATTCAGGGCAACGAAGCCGAGCGGTTTGCCGTGAGCCTGTCCGATGACGCCCATCTTCGGCTCGCATTCCTGGACAGATTGGGACGCGATTGGGAGCGGACCTGGACCGGCCAGGGCTTTGCCGAAGCGCTTGCCGATCTGACCCGTGAAAGCGAAAAACGCGGGCTGTAACAGCCCTCACCCGTCACCCATCGCAATCAGCCCGGCATTGCCGCCCGCCGCCGCAGTATTGACCGAAACCGCCTGCTCGACCGCAAACCGCATCAGGTAATGCGGGCCGCCGGCCTTGAAGCCGGTGCCTGACAGGCCCGACCCGCCGAACGGCTGGGTGCCGACCACGGCGCCAATCATGTTGCGGTTGATGTAGACATTGCCGGTGTCGAGCCGGTCGATGACCTTCCGCACGGTTGCCTCGATGCGCGAATGGACACCGAGGGTCAGGCCGAAGCCGGTGGCGTCGACGGCATCAAGCACCGTATCAAGCTTCTTGGCCTTGTAGCGCACCACATGCAGCACCGGTCCGAATATCTCACGGTCAAGTGCTGCCGCATCCTTGAGCTCGACGATATGCGGCGCAAAGAACAAACCCGCTTTCGGCGCCTCGCCGGCATAGACCAGCTTCTGGCTCTTGCTGATCGTTGAAACATGGTCAGCCAGCATGTCGCGTTGGGCTTGATCGATCACCGGCCCGATGTCGGTCGAGGGGCTGGCAGCATTGCCAAGTTTGAGCTCGCGCGCGGCCCCCTCGATCATCTCGAGCATGTGATCGGCGACATCGTCCTGGACAAACAGCAGCCTGAGCGCCGAGCAGCGCTGTCCGGCGGAGCGGAAGGCCGACATCACCACATCGTCGGCCACCTGTTCGGCCAGCGCGGTGGCGTCGACGATCATCGCGTTGAGCCCGCCGGTCTCGGCAATGAAAGGCACGATCGGTCCATCCTTGGCGGCCAGCGTGCGGTTGATGGCACGTGCCGTTTCGGTCGAACCGGTAAAGGCCACGCCGCCGATCTTTGGATGCGAGGTCAGTGCCGCTCCGACATCGCCCGCGCCTGGCAGGCACATCAGCACATCCTTGGGCACGCCCGCCTCGTGCAGCAATTGCACGGCTTCATGCGCGACCAGCGGCGTCTGTTCCGCCGGCTTGGCGATCACCGCATTGCCGGCGGCAAGCCCCGCCGAGACCTGGCCCAGAAAGATCGCCAGCGGGAAGTTCCAGGGCGAAATACACACGAACACGCCACGCCCACGCCAGCCGAGCCGGTTCTCCTCGCCCGTTGGCCCGGGCATTGGAACCATCCCGCCAAACATCTCGCGCGACCGCGCCGCATAATACCGGAGAAAATCAACCGCCTCGCGGATTTCGGCAATGCCATCATCAAGCGTCTTGCCGGCTTCCGCCGAGAGCAGCGCCATGAACCGGTCACGGCGCTCCTCGAGCAGATCGGCTGCCTTGTCGAGAGCGGCGGCACGGCGCTGCGGCTCCATGCGGGACCAGCTCCTGAATCCCTTGAGAGCCGCGTCAATGGCCTTGTCGACGTCCTTGGGATCGGTGAAACGCACCGTGCCAACGATGTTGGAGGGATCCGATGGTGAGGTGATGTCCTGAACCTTGCCGCCCGTCAGACCCGGTGCCAGCGGCCCCGCCTCGACACGCGCCGTTGAGCGTTCCATCCCGGCAATCAGCGATTCCAGCTGGAACCGGTCGCCGAATTCGATGCCGCGCGAATTCGCCCGGTCGGGATAGATCGCCAGCGGCAGCGGGATCTGGCTGTTGCGGGCGGAATGGCCCTCGCTCAGGCCCAGTTTCGCATCCGGCCGCACCAGAAGATCCGCGACGGGCACCTTGCGGTCGCCGGCAACCGCCACAAAGGAGGAGTTCGCCCCGTTCTCCAGCAGACGGCGCACCAGATAGGCCAGCAGATCACGATAGCCGCCCACCGGCGCGTAGATCCGGCACGGCACCCGATCATTGCTCTTGTTGAGGCTCTCATAGACGACGTCGCCCATGCCGTGCAGCCGCTGGAATTCGAAGCCGCTGCGGTCCTGGGCCATTTCGATGATGGTGGCGACGGTCAGCGCATTGTGGGTGGCGAATTGCGGGAACAGCACGTCGCGCAGATCGAGCATCTGCTGCGCGCAGGCGAGATAGGACAGGTCCGTCGCAGCCTTGCGGGTAAAGACCGCATAGCCCTCGAGACCGCGTTCCTGGGCGCGCTTGATCTCGGTGTCCCAATAGGCGCCCTTGACCAGCCGCACCATCATCCGCCGGCCGTGTTTGCGGCACAGGCCGGCAATGTGATCGATCACCTGCGGGGCACGCTTCTGATAGGCCTGGATTGCCAGGCCAAACCCGTCCCAGCCAGCCAGGGACGGATCTCCAAAGGCCTGGTCGATCACATCGAGCGAGAGCTCCAGCCGGTCGACCTCTTCGGCATCGATGGTAAAATTGAGATCATGCGCCTTGGCCATCTGCGCCAGGCGGACCACGTCCGGCACCAGTTCGGCCAGCACCTGATCGCGATGGGTGGGGAGGTAACGCGGGTGCAGTGCCGACAGCTTGACCGAGATGCCCGGGCGGTCAGGCAGCTTGCGCCCGGCAGACACCTTGTCCGCCGACTTGCCGATGGCCGCAATCGCATCGGCATAGGATTTGAAATAGCGCTTTGCGTCAGCCAGGGTCCGGGCCCCTTCGCCCAGCATGTCATAGGAATGGCGATAGCCGCGGGCTTCATTCTTGGCGGCACGGCCAAGCGCATCCTCGATGGTCTCGCCAAGCACGAAATGATGCCCCAGAAACCGCATTGCCTGACGGGTCGCACTGCGCACAGTGGGCATGCCCATGCGCTTGACCAGGCCCCGCATCACACCTTCAGGCGTCTCACCGGGCTTGATCACCCGTGCCGACATGCCAAGCGCCCAGGCGGATGCGGACACAAACCATGTATCGCCATGGGTCTCATGCTCGCTCCAGCCGCCTTCCTTGAGCTTGTCCTCAATCAGCCTGTCCTGCGTCAGCGCATCGGGAACCCGAAGCAGCGCTTCCGCCAGCACCATCAGCGCCAGGCCTTCACGCGTCGAAAGCCCGTATTCGCGCAGAAAGTCGTCGACTCCGCCAATCTGACCGGACTCCGCGCGGATCGCGTTGATCAACGTTGAAGCCCTGGCATCGATCGCCTGATTTTGCGCCGCGGAAAAGCGCAGTTGCTCGCTAAAACTGCGGATCAACCGGTCATCATCCGCCGCGTGCGGCGCGTGAAATGCGGTCAGGCTATGGCTTGTGCTTGCGTCGATCATTGCGCTCTCCCGTGCATGATCCATCTTATCGCTTGCCCGATGGTTTTTCTCGCTATATTTTTCGTCATAGCTCCCAATTATCTCTACAAGAGATCGGTTTTTTGGTGAATAAATGAAGACAATTGATCGAATTGACCGCAAGATTCTCCGCGCTGTTCAAGACGATGGCCGGCTGACCAACCTCGAACTGGCCGAAAAGATCAGCCTGTCGCCGACCGCTACTGCGGAGAGGCTGAAACGGCTTGGACGTGATGGCTACATCACCGGGTACATGGCACGTCTCTCAGCCTCCATGCTTGACCGCGGCATGCTCGTCTTTGTGGAGGTCAAACTTGACCGCACCACACCGGATGTTTTCGACGCATTCGCGGATGCCGTGCGCAGATCCGACGATGTGATGGAATGCCATATGGTGGCCGGCGGCTTTGACTATCTGGTCAAAGCAAGAGTAAAAGGCATGGACGCCTACCGGGCTTTTCTTTCTGATGTGATCCTGTCGCTCCCGGGTGTTCGTGAAACACACACTTACCCTGTCATGGAGGAAGTAAAGAGCACTGGGAAAATACCAGTTTGAGTTTTAGTATTCTCTAATAAATCTAGTTGTCGTACCTAAGTTTGCTTCATTTGGAAAACATCCGGGCGCTATGTGGCGCTTCGAAGCAAATGGCGATAGTATGAGACGGCGGAAAGATCTATGATGGATTGCTGTGAATGAAATTCAACGAAGACCTTTTTCAGAGGTTGAAAACAGCAACGACGGAACACGAGCTCGCGGTCTCGCTGCAGGCATTGACATCTGAATTCGATTTCAGATTCTTCTCGATCTTTGACATTCCTGCGACCTTCAGCGACCGTTTGTCCAAGCATATAAGACTGTCCAATCTGCCCTCCGAATACATCGAGGAATACGACTCGCTCAACCTTTTGAGCAACTCGTCAGTCTTTGCCATGCTTAGGCAGTCAACCGCACCAATGACGCGGTTCCTTGATCTTGCCGTCAAGGAGCGGCCGACCGAGGAACAGCAGGTCATGAGGGCGGTGTTTGAAAAACATAACATGACGATGGGCGTATACTTCCCCGTCCATGGATCCAATGGCCGCCGGGCAGCGATGGCTTTTTATGGAACTCGCCCCGCATTGTCCTTCGCAGAAACCGGTGTACTGGGTCTTTGCGTGCTTCATGCCTTTGACGCCTATTCCAAAATGACCAACAAGACCGGCACAAAGGCCAACGGCATAACCACACGCGAACTTGAGGTCCTGCACTGGGCGGCCAACGGAAAAACCTCCACAGAAATCGCGGCGATCCTGTCCCTGTCAGACCATACCGTCAACACCTACATGAACAGCGCCATGCGCAAGCTCGACTGCGTCAACCGCACCCAGCTTGTTGCCAAGGCGCTCAGGCTTCACCTGATCAGCTGACAGTCTGACGCAGCCACGTTCCCATCGCCGCAGAGCCGCGCATCCGGTTGAACGCACCATCCGGGGAACCCGCATCAAATTACCGGCAGACCGTGGGTCAGCGGTCGAGAATGCCGCGGATTTCCACCAGTTTGGAGCGGAACCTGAGCACATAAAATCCCATGGTTGCCAGATGCGTCGGCATGATCCAGCCACTCTCATTGCCATTGGAGATAATGAAGGGCTGGATCTTGAGCGCAGAAGACAATTGTCCGTCCATCTCGTCCCACAGCTGCCCAAGGTTTCGCTGGGCGACCACGTCGCGGAAGTCTTCGCGCGTTGCTTTCAGGATGCCGTAGTAACCGTAGAGCTGCCCGTAGGAGAACCAGAACCGGTCATCTGCGCGGGTGTCGAACCATCCGGCATTGAAATTCTCCGACCGGTCTCTGAGGATCGCGGATGTCGAGCCGACATCCGAGGCGATCCGGTCAAGGAACTGGATCAGGTTGTCCGCGCGCGCATCATAGATCGCGTTGCAGGTTGAAAGACGATCGTTAAAGGCCTGGAGATCGTCGATTGCGGAACGGTAGAATGAGGGTGTCGGAGTTTTCGGTCCAAACGGGTTGAGCCCGAAATACCAGGTGTATTCATCAAACTGCATGGCGCCGCGGGCGTCTTGCAAATCGCCATCGACCTGACTGGTTCCGCGCACGCGGCCGAGCGTATCGACAAATTCCACCGTCGTACGACGGATCGCCTGATTCACCCCGCGCTGAAATGCAGCCTTGTTGTCGAAGAACGGCGTGTGATCCCAGTCGATCCCGAAGAAGCCCGTCTTGTAGAGGATCATCGAGGAAGTCCAGGCGTTCTGGTTGACGTTGAAGTCGATCAGATCCGATGTCACCGAGACCATCGCGGAGGGGGCGCATGTCCCATTGCCGGTCGCGGTGCCTGGTGTTGAAGCAATCATCTCGCGCTTGGCCGGATATTCGGGATCAAAGCCGCTCCAGATCTGCGATTGCCAGAAGAAGTAGCCGTAAAGACCCGCAAAAAGAACGATGATCCCGCCAACCACAGCCTTGAGGATGAAACCCCGCCTGCGGTACCAGCCGGCCATTGTGACAAATGGCCAGAGCAGCGCCGCGATCACCAAACCGATGCCGCGGCCGATGGCATGAAAAATGCGCTCGAAAAAGGCAATCACGGGATCAAGCATTGTCCTGGTTTCCTTCAAGTCCGTAGAGCCGCGCCCTGAGCGCCGCCTTGTCCTTCAGATAGGTGTCCGACAGCACCTTCACAACATGGGCCCGATAACCCTCGGAATATCCGTCATAGGCTTCATAGAAGCCTTGCTTGTCAAAAACAAAGCGCGAAACGAAATCAAACGGCGCCAGCCGCGCTAGCAAGCGGTTGATCAGCCACTGGTCCTTATGGGCGGGGGCAGCACGGCACAACAGCAGCCGGCGATCGGAACGCACCTCACCCATCTTGATCTGCCCGGTGGCCGATATCTCGCGGATCATTTCCTGCAGGAACGGATAGACCCCCTGCTCGGCGATCAGACCCGCGTTGCGATGCATCCAGGTTTGCAACCAGATCTTGTCCGCACGGCTCAGATCCACATCCGGATCGACCTTGCCGATAAGATCGAAGATCGCCATCTCGGCACGGTGCTCGAAGAAGCCGGAGGGTTCGACCCAGGATGCCCGTGGCAATTGCAGCCGCCCGCTCTTGGAGAGGTATTCGAAGATGCGGGCATGATCGGCAATATCGATATAGCTCACCTCCCATGGCCGGGAGCGGCGGAAGCCTGGCGCCTGATTGTTGCAGATCACCGTTGTGGTGCGGTCATCGCGGAAGATGAACACGCCGCCAAAATGATTGGCCCAATAGGAGGTGTGCTCAAACACCAGCTTGTCTGGCACCAGCGCGTTCTGCCGGATGTCGCCGGTTTCGCGCGCCAACGCCACCATGCGGTTAAGCATGTCGTCATCGCGCCAACCATCCCGCGAGCTCTTCAGACGGTCCACCAGTCCGCGCAACTCGGACGCCTTGCCAAGCATGTCCTCGGCCGACAAGACACGGAAACGGACCTCCTCGATTGCAAGCAGATCCTCGACGCCGGTCACGATGGCGATGGGATCCTCGATCTCGCCGAACAAGGCGTCCTTGATGGTGATCGCATGCACGACCCGGCGGTTGCCGTCGAAGAACTGGTGCATCAGTCCGGCAGTGTTGGAAAACTGGGTGTGCACCACCGGCAGGTGTTCCTGCTCCGGTGTAAGAATCACAAACCGCCGGTTCACTCCGTTGGGATCAAGATAGTCCCGGTCATCAAGCTCTTCGGCGATCTCCGGCGAGAAGCCGGTCATGTCGATGCGGAAATGCTCAAGGGCCGTCTGAGGAAGGCCAAAAGCCTTCAGCGCCTTGTTGTAACGGCCGACCAGATGCGGCTCGCTGATCGGCAGCAGGCGACCGTAAATCAACTCATTGTCGGCGAGAAGTTTCATGTCTGCCAGCGCCCGTCGCGTTTCATCTCTTCGATCTCGCGGATCGCGCGCTCACGCTGCCGCTCGCGGCGAATGATGTCATCAACTGCCGTTGCGTCCGAACGGTCGGTGTAGCGGAACTCGGAATCGGCATAGCGATTGATTTCCTGCAGCACCATGTCGATGGTGAAGGGCTTGCGCAGCTCGGAGATCATCGCGACCTTGTCGTCATAGGACTTGTGCATGAAAGCTTCAGGCGTCTCGAACCACACGTCCGGCAGGTCGATGTCCATCGCCCGCATCTTGATTGCGTCGGTGATGTTCTTGATCGCACGGCCGGTGAAGCGCGGTTCGGCAAGCTTGATGCGGTGCAGATAGGCACCGATATCCGCGATGGTCTTGACCTTGCCATGCTCCTTCTCGAATACTTCCCAGACCGACAGAAGCCCCTCTTCCTGCGGCCGGTCGTGGCCATCATAGGATCGCGCCACCGCCTGCTTGATCTCCTGGCTGACAAACAGCTCATGATCGCCCAGAGGGATCGAATGGTTCTTGCCCGCCAGCAGCGCGAAGATGTCGATGTAGTCATCAAGCGATTGCGGCCCATCGACCAGCCAACGCGCCCCGGCACGCTGTCTGAGCGCATCATCGACATTTTCCGGATAGTTGGAAAACATCCCGAAGCTGCAATTGCCGCGCACCACGGTCGACGCGCCGGCGAAGCTCTCCATCAGCACCGCGGTCACTTCCTGCTGCCCGGACGAGGCACGATCATCCGAACGCTTGGCGGCAACCTGGTCGATGTCGTCGACGGTGCCGAAGCCTATGGCACGCGGATTGAGCACATTGTCGACGAAGGCCTTGCAGTTCTGACCCGACTTGCCCTGGTAGGAGGAGATCTGGTCGACACCGAAATTCTCGTAGTGGAACGGGTAGCCCGCGACCTCACAATAATCATTGATCATGCCGGCCAACATCTGGATCAGGATGGTCTTGCCGGTGCCCGGCGCGCCATCGCCCATGAAGGTGAAGAGAAAGCCGCCAAGTTCGACAAACGGATTGAGTTGCCGGTCGAAATCATACGCAACGATCATCCGCGCCAGCCGCATCGCCTGGTGCTTGGCAAGATGGTTGCCGATGATCTCATTGGGCTTCTTGAAGCTCATCACCAGCGGCTTGCGCCGCTGCCCCGGCGCCACATCGAAACCATCCAGGGTGAAATTGTCGCTCTCGAGCCTCAGATGCGTTTGCGCAAAGGCACTCAGCGCATCGAACCGGCCGCGGCGGCTGATCAGCCCCTCAATCGCAACCCGCGCCAGTGCCCTGGCCCGCGCCGTCATCGTCACTTCGTCGGGCGCACCGGCAATGGCGGCGTCGAGGCCCGCAATCAGCGACTTGAGGGCATCCTGGGGCGTGTCGAACAGGAAATCGGGCTCCTCGGTGTCATTGGCAGGCTCGCTCTCGCCATCCACTGTCTGGAGAATGTAGGCCGCAAAGCTGAAAGCCGCGACATAGGCGGACGCGGTCAGCAACCGTTTGAACCGCTCCGCCTCCTCGCCCTGCAGCGGCGCGCCCGCATTGCGTGATTGCAGGCTTTCAAGATCGGTCTGACGGCCGAACATCTCCGCCACCGCCAGCGCCACCGCCAGGCCGCGCCGGCTCCGAAACAGCAGCGTGTGCTGCGGGATCGACAGCATCTGATCATCCGGGCGGATGGCCTGAATGGTCTTGCCAAGCTCAATCTCGCGGGTCCGGCGCATGCCACTGGTCGAAACGGTGGAGACAAACCGCCGGTTGGTCCCCGCAAGCGGCGTCGATGATGTGCCGTCTTGTTTTTCCATCACGATCACGCGGGTGACCATCGACTGCGCCAGCGGTCGATGCTTTGCGATGTCGTCTTCGGATATTGTGGTCAGTCCGGTTGTCTGGCTCATTCGGTCATACCTCGCTGATCACCTGGTTGCCCGACACCACATGCACGGTGAAGCCTGAAAAGATGCTCTCGGCCTCGCCTGATGCATAGAGCGCCTGATAGGCATCATGGGGCACCAGCGCATGCTTCTGGTAAGCACTCACGCCCTGGCGGGTGGCTTCAAGATCGTCGGTGTCGATGTGATATTCGTCGCGCGCCGGTTCGGAACTCCACAGCCCGCGCTTTGCAGGCCGTTCTGTCTTGGAGAACACTTCCTGCATGGTCCAGGTCAGAAGCCAGGCGTTTTCTTCCTTGCGTACTTTCGACAGGATCTTCGAGATCTTGTCGTTGTTGTCGGTGGCACCCGCTGAATAGAACGGTCCGAGGACAAAACGGCGCAATTGCTTGGGATGCAGAAACTCGAAATCAGCATCGATGTTCTGCGCAATCGTCACCGGCGAGAGCGAGTAGGCGCCATGCCGTTCCGCGGACGCGTCGAACGCATGGGCAAATTCGGGATTGAGCAGCCCGCCGACAGGCAACGGGATCTCGACGTCCGGGTTGAGCTTGCCGCTCTTGGTGACCAGCATCTTGGCGATCGCTTCGCTGGAATCCTCAATCACCGCCATATAGACCATCGGCAAGGTCTGGCTGCCGTCAAACACACCCCAGTGAACCACATAGAACGGCCGCCCGTTTTTCGGATTGACCGAGACCTTGATGGTTTCAGGCAGATTGAATGGAGCAAACACCGCATCCCTACCGATCTCTTCGAGATAGAGCCGTTCGGCGATCTGTTCCTGCAGTGCTGCGGGGAAATCCCGGTGACGCAGGATGAAATCCGCCATCTCGGCCTTGAGGGTCTCGATATCCGGCATCGCCGCCAGCCGGTCCTTGGCGCTGGCGCGATCGTTTTCGAGCGTCAGCACGTTCTGGAACACCGGGAAACCGCTGTCTGCCCTGCTGATGCGGAACCGCTCCATGAAACCGACCCGGTTCTCCCAGGCTGAAAAGGTCGCCTCCAGCCGGTCGACATAGGGAATGATCACCTGACCGACCAGGCCATGCGTATAGAGCGGTGATTTGGCGTCGGCGAGATAGACCCGCAACCCCTTCAATGCCGCCCGGATCGACCGGAAATATGCGCCGGCGGCACCTGTATCAGCGCGCATGGCCGTGCCCCATCCTCATGTCACCCAAATCAGGGTTTCACGTAATTGGCGGAATTGTGCTTTTCGAGAACTTCCGAAAACCGTCGCGCAAACGCATCATCGGCCAACTGCTTGCGGCGCTGGATATCCTGCGTCGACAGCATGTTCTTCTCATGCATCTCCAGAAGATCACCAATGTGCTTCTGCGCCGCCGCACCGATGCCCGCCATGGTTTCTTCAGCGGCGGTGTCCACCCTGCTGCCCAGCGTGTTGATCTTGTGCGCAACATCCTGCTGCGCCGCGGTCTTAAGTGAATCCTCAAGCGCCTTGTAGAGCACGATGCGCTGTTCGGTATCGATGGTCAGCTTGTTGATCAGCGTGTTTTGCGCCGCAATCTGATTGTTGAGCGAATCCACAAAAGTCTGGAACATCGAGGTGTAGCGTTCCAGCGTCTGGCTCTCGGCCAGCAATTCCTGCTCCTTGGCCTGCTGCTCATTGTATTCGGTGGCGAGCCTGGAACGATCGCTTTCCAGTTCGGTCCGTGTCTTCTGATCCGTCGACGCCGCGATCTGGTTTTCGATATCGAGCAATTGCGGATTGATCTCCTCGATCCGCTGTTGCGTCGCTTCCAGCTGCGCCATGGTCTCCTTGCGGCGCTCGATCACCTTGATAAGGCTTGCTTCCGAGGTCTTGTAACGGCTGTCCAGAATGTCCTTCTGGTCCTTGAGAATTCCGGTGATGGTGTCGGATTTCTTCAACAGTTCCTGAAGATTGCCCGACAGCGACATGTTCCTGACCCGGTCCGAGCGCATCCGCTGCGCACGTGCCTTGGAAAAGATCGAGATAAAGCTCTCCATGCCGGAAAAGCCCTTCATGCTTTCAAATTCCGAGCCGAACACATTGGTTGCATCCTCAAGCCCGATGATCAGGTCAGCGATGTTGCTTTCCATGATCCGCTGCTGGCGAAGCACATCCTGAATGCGGGCATTCTCGATATCGAATTGCGGATCACCCAGTTCGGCATCAGCCTCAGACATCTTCTCGAGCACCACCCCGGACGCCTCGATCTTGGAGCGCATGTCTTCCACAACGGAACGGGTTTTCTCGATTTCAGCGTCAAAACTCTTGATGTTGGCCATGCCCGAATTCCTTATAATTTCGCGCCTCAGATCGTGCGCCCAAATACCTTGTCCGGAAGCACCGGATTCCAGTTCTTTTGTAGCACCGCGAACCACAGGCGCAAACAAAACGACCAGTAACAACGTAAGCATGACAAGTGCACAAAAAAAGACCGCCCCCGAAAGAGCGGTCTACAATAAAGCAGGAGCGAATGCTCTTATTCGGCGGCAGAGGGGTCCTTGAGGTAGGCAATCACGTTTGCAACGTCATCGTCCTTCTTCAGCCCCGCAAAGGCCATCTTTGTGCCTTTGACCACTTTCCGCGGTGCACGAAGGTAGGCGTCGAGCGCCTCGACTGTCCAGGTGGGAACTTCGTCGGCATGGGCGATCATGGCTTTTGAATATTTGTAGCCTTCAACCGAGGCCATCGGCCGGTCGACAATACCGACCAGATGCGGCCCGACACGGTTCTTGGCTTCAGTGGCGACATGACAGGCGGCACACTTCTTGAAAACTTTCGCGCCTGCGACAGCGTCGCCGTCTGCAAGAGCCGCGGTTGGTGCTGAAAGTCCTGCCGCGATAACGGCACCGAACAACATAGGTAGGGATATGCGCATAAACAGTCTCCGTTCGCGTTTGCTTATAATAAGGTTATAGCGCACGCTGCGGCGAGGGCAATGTGCCTAATCCCTACTCACTTTTTCCGACATGCAAAAAGGGAGATGGTTCAGGGCAGAATTATGGCCGATTCCCTAATTGGCGACCTCGGGGTTCATGACTTCGTCCCAATGACGGCGACAATAGGACACATAGCGGTCATTGCCGCCGACCTCGATTTGCGCGCCCTCCCGCAAGACCATGCCGTTCTGATCGGTCCGAACCACCATGGTCGCCTTGCGCCCGCATTCGCAGATAGTGCGCACTTCGCGCAGTTCGTCGGCAATCGCCAAGAGCGCTTGCGAGCCTGGAAAAAGCTGTCCGCGAAAATCCGTGCGCAAACCGTAGGTCATCACCGGGATGCCCAGCCGGTCAGCGGCGCGCGCCAGTTGCCAGACCTGATCCTCAGTCAGAAACTGAGCCTCGTCGACAAAGGCGCAGGCGATGTCGCCCTCGGCTTGCAACGCCTTGAGTTGGGCATAAAGATCATCATCGGGGCGGAACGGGAGCGCTTCGCAATCAAGACCGATGCGCGACGCGATCTTTCCGACACCAGCGCGGTCGTCGAGACTCGCGATCAACAACACCGTGCGCATGCCCCGCTCCCGGTAATTGTAGGAAGCCTGCAGCAACAAGGTCGATTTTCCCGCATTCATCGTCGAATAGCTGAAATAAAGCTTGGCCACGGCGGCTCTCCGGTCGTTGGGCGTTTTCAGACCCCGTGAAAGAGATCATTGTGCTTCGGTTGTGACCCTTCTTGCCCATACCGCCCCGCCAATTCCAACCCCGGATGGACCTCTTTCAACAGCCGTTTTGTAACCGTTGCGCCAAATTACGGCGACTTTGACGCTTGAGTTCAACGCCTAGAGGTGCTTGTTTCAGCTCTTCGAAGACCAGAGGGATGAAACATGACAAGAAAAATCACCATCACCATCGCAGCTATGCTGCTCGCAGGCACCGCGACCGTCCAGGCCGCTGATTCGGAAGCCTGCAAGAATGTGCGTTTCGCCGACGTCGGCTGGACCGACATTCAGGCCACAACGGCAGTCGCCGGCGTTGTGCTCGATGCGCTTGGCTACAGCCAGGAAGTTCAGGTGCTCAGCGTGCCGGTGACCTACCAGTCGCTCAAGAACAAGGACATGGATGTGTTCCTCGGCAACTGGATGCCATCGATGGCAGCCGACGTGCAGCCGTTCCTTGACGACGGATCAGTCGAATCCATCGCGCAGAACCTTGAAGGCGCAGGCTACGGCCTCGTCGTGCCGGCCTACGCCGCAGAAGGTGGCGTCACGAGCCTGACCGACATCGGCAAGTTCAAGGACCAGTTCGACGGCAAGATCTACGGCATCGAGCCCGGCAATGACGGCAACCGCATCGTGCTCGAGATGATCGACGATGCAGCCAACGGCCTTGACGGTTTCGAACTCGTGGAAAGCTCGGAAGCCGGCATGCTTTCGCAGGCCGAAAAGGCGCTCAAGAACGAAGAATGGATCGCCTTCCTCGGCTGGACCCCGCACCCGATCATGGGTGAAATGGACATTGTCTATCTCGACGGCATGGGCGATTCAGGATTTGGCGCGGCGACCGTACATACCAATGTGCGTGCAGGCTTCACCAGCGAGTGCCCGAATGTCGGCACTCTGGTCAAGAACCTTGAGTTTTCGCTGACCATGGAAAACCAGATCATGGACGCGATCCTCAAGGGCGAAGACGCCAACGAAGCTGCTCTCGCCTGGCTGAAGGCCAACCCGGACACCGTGTCGCCCTGGCTTGAGGGTGTGACCACATTCGACGGTGGCGATGCCGCCGCAGCCGTGACTGCCAAACTCGGCATGTAATTTCGACATTCCGGTCCGGCGACCCTGACAGGTCAGGCGCCGGACCGGGCTCAATGCCGAGGGGACTGGCATGGACGGACTGGAAAACTTACTCACCGCGTGGAAAATTCCGGTCGGGCAATGGGGCAAAAGCTTCTTCAGCTTTCTCACCGACAATTTCGAATTCATCTTTGACGCGATTGCCGATTCACTCAAGTTCCTGCTCGACGCAATGATCGACGGGCTGTTGTGGCTGCCGCCCCTGATCGTGGTGGCGGTCATTGCCCTGATCGGCTGGCGCATTCAGAAATCCTGGAAGCTCGCGCTTGGCATCGTGCTGGGACTGGTTTTCATCATCAACCAGGATCTCTGGAAAGAAACCGTCGAAACCCTCGTTCTGGTGATTTCCGCCGCCTTCATGTCCATGGCCATCGGCGTACCGATCGGCATCTGGCTCGCCCACCGCCCCAAGCTCTACGCCTATATCCAGCCAATCCTCGACCTGATGCAGACGATGCCGACCTTCGTCTATCTCATTCCGGTGCTGATCCTGTTTGGCCTTGGCCTTGCGCCCGGCCTTCTGGTCACCATCATTTTCGCCTCACCTGCTCCCATCCGGCTCACCTATCTGGGCATCACCTCGGTGCCCAAGCCGATGATCGAGGCCGGCCAGGCCTTCGGCGCCTCGCCGGGGCAGTTGCTGCGAAAGGTCGAGTTGCCGGCCGCACTTCCGACCATCATGGCGGGCCTGACCCAATGCATCATGCTGTCCTTGTCGATGGTGGTCATCGCGGCCCTGATCGGCGCCAACGGGCTTGGCAAGCCGGTCGTCCGGGCGCTCAACACCGTCAACATCCCGCTGGGACTGGAAGCCGGCATCGCGATTGTCATCCTTGCCATCATCCTCGACCGGATCTGCCGTGTCCGCATGGGAGCCACATCATGAGCACTGAGCAGGTTCGCGGCTCGGTCCGCATCGACAATGTCTCGATCATTTTCGGCGACAACACCGAGCAAAGCCTGGCCCTCGCCGATGCGGGCAAATCCCGCGCCGAGATCCAGGAACAGACCGGCGATGTGCTCGGCGTCCACAATTGCACCGTCGACATCAACGAAGGCGAAATCCTGGTCCTGATGGGCCTGTCGGGCTCCGGAAAGTCGACACTTCTGCGCGCCATCAACAGGCTCAATCCGATCAGCCGCGGCAAACTCATCGTCAATTGCGGCGATGAGACCGTTGATGTGGGCGCTTGCGATGAAAGGCGGCTTATGGAGTTGCGCATGGACACCGTCTCGATGGTGTTTCAGCAATTCGGTCTTCTGCCCTGGCGCTCGGTGGCTGACAATGTCGGCTTCGGCCTGGAGATCGCAGGCATACCCGACAGCGAACGCAAGAGCCGCGTCACCGAACAGCTCGCGCTGGTCGGCCTGTCCGATTGGGCCGACCGGATGGTCGCCGAACTCTCGGGCGGCATGCAGCAGCGTGTTGGTCTTGCGCGCGCCTTTGCCACCGGCGCGCCGGTCCTCCTGATGGATGAGCCGTTTTCTGCCCTTGATCCGCTGATCAGGACCCGGCTGCAGGATGAACTCCTCGAGCTTCAGACCCGGCTGGGAAAAACCATCGTGTTCGTCAGCCACGATCTCGACGAAGCCATGAAACTCGGCAACCGCATCGCCATCATGGAAGGCGGCCGGATCATCCAGTGCGGCACCCCGCGCGAGATCGTCAATTCGCCGACCAACCAGTATGTCGCCGATTTCGTCGCCAACATGAACCCGATCGGCATGCTGTCGGCCAGTGACGTCATGACACCTGGAAAGCCTGACGCCACGCGAGGCAAAACGCCGCTCGCTGCCTCCGTCACGCCAGACACACCGCTTGCGGAGGTGATGGATGCACTGGCCAAGCGGGAGGGCACCATCGGCGTCATTGACAAAGGCGCGGTCACAGGTTCCATCACAGCTGACGATATTGTGCGTGGATTGACCCGGCATCGCCGCTAGTCCAAACGCGCTTTCAGACCCAAAACACCAAGACAACCCGATCGTATTCGAGGAGACGAAACCATGGAAGTTGATGGCAAAGCCGCTATTGTGACCGGCGGCAGCTCAGGCCTTGGCGCGGCAACAGCGCGTGCTCTGGCCAAGGCCGGCGCGAAGGTTTCGCTGCTTGATGTCAATCTGGCGCAGGCGGAAGCCATCGCGCAGGAAATCGGCGGACAGGCATTTGCCTGTGATGTCTCCGACGCCGCAGCCGCCGATGCGGCACTCTCGGCCGCAGCCCAAGTCAACGGAGAAGCCCGCATTCTCATCAATTGTGCCGGCATAGCACCCGCCACACGCGTGGTTGGACGCGAGGGGCCCCATGACCTCGAGATTTTCCGCAAGGTCATCGAGGTCAACCTGATCGGCAGCTTCAACATGCTGCGGCTGTTTTCCGACCGCGCCGCCAAGCTTGACCCGCTCGCAGACGGCGAGCGCGGCGTTGTGATCTCGACCGCGTCGGTCGCTGCCTTCGACGGCCAGATCGGCCAGGCTGCCTATTCGGCTTCGAAAGGCGGAGTTCACGCCATGGCGCTGCCGATCGCGCGCGAACTGGCGCGTTTCGGCATTCGCATCATGACGATCGCACCCGGGATTTTCGCCACCCCGATGCTGATGGGGATGCCACAGGAAGTTCAGGACAGCCTTGGCGCATCCGTTCCCTTTCCCTCCCGCCTCGGCCAGCCGGAGGAATATGCCCGGCTTGCCATGCACATCATTGACAATGTGATGCTCAATGGCGAGACCATCCGGCTTGACGGTGCGATCAGAATGGCGCCGAAATAGCGCCATGAAAGAGCCGGTCAAAACCATCCGCGACACCGATGAAGAGGCCAGACAGCTCGCACGCCGTCTGGTCAGAGGCGCTCGGTTCGCGGCTATCGGGGTGCTGGAACCTGAAACCGGCTTTCCCTTCACAAGCCGGGTCCTGACAGGAACAGACACCGATGGCGCTCCGGTGATCCTGGTTTCAGGCCTGTCGGTTCACACCGCAGCCCTGCTCGACGATCCAAGAGCGTCGTTGTTGTTTGGCGAGCCGGGCAAGGGCGATCCGCTGGCCCATCCGCGCATCACACTGCGCACCCTTGCGGTCCGGGTTCCGCGCGATGACGAAAGACATGCAGCTCTGCGCGCCCGCTTCATTGCACGCCACCCCAAGGCAGCTCTCTATGCCGATTTCCCGGATTTCACCTTCTTCCGGATGGTGCCGGAATCAGCCAGCCTCAATGGCGGCTTCGGAAAGGCCTATGTGCTCGAGGCTTCCGATTTTCTGATCCGATCGCCGGCCATTGCCGACATGGCCGCGCTTGAACCGGGCGCCATCGAGCACATGAACACCGATCATGCCAGCACCGCCGATGCCTATGCCAGGGCCTTCGCCGGGTCAAAGCGAACCGGCTGGAGGGTTTGCGGAATCGACTGCGCCGGACTTGATCTCGCCAATGGTGATGAACTCGTCCGGATCGAGTTCGAAGCGCCCTTGGAGGAGGCCGACCAGCTTCGCGCAATGCTTGTAAAATTGTCTCGTTTCGCCTCTCAAAAATAGGGGTATACAGGGCAAGCTTCATGATTAAATTGTTTCCAAATCAACGGATTAAAACCTTTAGCCGCACCCGGCCCGACGCATTTCGAAAGATCGAGCATGATCGACGCACAAGACCTGGAACGCAATTCGGATGAAGCTGCAACGCTGCTCAGCGCCATGGCAAACCAGAAACGCCTTCTAATTCTGTGCAATCTCGCAAGAGGCGAAGTGCAGGTCGGTGTCCTCGCTGAACGTGTGCAACTGAGCCAGTCAGCGCTCTCGCAGCATCTGGCCAAGCTTCGCAATCAGGGGCTTGTGTCGACGCGCCGGGAGGCGCAAACAATCTTCTATTCGATAAATTCCAATCCCGTGCTGCAGATGCTCAGGACACTCGATACGCTTTATTGTCATTGAATCCAGCGCGCCGGCTTGCCGCCGGCGCTTGACGTTTTCCGGTCGGCGTCCCCATATGGACCCTGAAAGGAAACAGCCAATGACAGTTTCGATCAAAATCGAGGGTATGCATTGCAACGGCTGCGCGAACTCTGTCGAGAAGGCAGCGAAAGCGGTCGATGGCGTTTCCAATGTTCGCGTCAGCATAGAAGCCAATGAATTGACAGCCGATCTCGCCAAACCGGAGCTCGTTGATGCGCTCAAGGGAGCCATCGAGGCCAGCGGATTTGATGTGGTCGGCATCGGCAATTAATGGATCTGGCGATGAACGCCGCCCCTCAACACCTGACCTTCGACATAAGCGGCATGACCTGCGCCAGCTGTTCAGCCCGTGTGGAAAAGGTGCTGTCGCGGCAGCCAGGCGTCCGTGAAGCGCGCGTCAACCTGGCGCTGGAACGCGCGGATATAGAGGGCGAAGCGCTTGATCCGGGTACGCTTGCAACGGCAATTGGCAAGGCCGGCTTCGGTGCATTGCTCCGTCAGGCGGATTTTGCAGCGCACCGCGACGCCGATGAAGCTCAGGCCGCGACACGCCGGGCCGATGAACGCCAGACACTCCTGCGCCTTGTCGTTTCCGCAATCCTGACACTGCCGATTGTGATTGGCATGCTGCCGATGATGACTGGCATGGGGCAAGCCTGGATATCTCCGGTATGGCAAGCCATACTCGCCACCGGGGTAATGGGCGTATCCGGCAGCCGGTTCTGGCGCGAAGCCGTGGGCGCGCTGCGCGGCGGTTCCGCCAACATGGCGGTGCTGGTCTCTCTTGGCACAGGTGCCGCCTATGTTTTCTCGATGTGGGTGCTCCTGAGCAACTGGGGTGATCCGCATGCCGCCCATGACGGCACATCCGCGCATCTGCATTTCGAAGCTGCCGCGGTGGTTCTCACGCTGATCATGCTGGGCAAATATCTCGAAGCACGGGCCAAGTCCGGCGCCGCAGGCGCGCTCAGGGCATTGGGCAGGCTGCAACCTGAAACCGCAGATCTCAAGACCTTGAACGGATCCGTCCGCACCGTGCCGGTCGAGCGTCTGGTTGCGGGTGACATTATAATTGTCAAGCCAGGCGCGCGCGTCGCTGCCGATGGCGTGATCACAGCTGGCCAGTCCTCGCTTGATGAGGCGATGGTGACCGGCGAAAGCATGCCGGTCGCCCGAGGCCCGGGCGAACCGGTGATCACAGGCACCACCAACACCGATGGACTCCTCGAAGTCGAGGTCCGGGCTGTCGGTGCCGACACCCGGCTTGCCCGCATGACCCGTCTGGTGGAGGAAGCGCAGTCAGGCCACGCGCCTGTCCAGAAGCTGGTCGACCGGATTTCAGCTGTCTTTGTGCCGGTCATACTGGTGATTGCCGGCATCACGCTTTCCTGTTGGCTGCTTGTGGGCGCAGGTTTTGAAACAGCGATGGTCGCAGCCGTCGCAGTGCTGGTGATCGCCTGCCCCTGCGCGCTGGGGCTCGCCACCCCCACCGCATTGGTCGCAGGCACCGGGTCTGCAGCAAAGGCAGGCATCCTGATCCGCGACATCGAAACCCTGGAGCGCGCCACCGACATCAAGGCCATCGCCTTCGACAAGACCGGCACACTGACCGCCGGTGCGCCCGAAGTTGCGGACCTTTACCCGGCAGACGGCGTCAGCGCTGTTGATCTGTTGTCCCATGCCGCGGCGGTGGAGACCGGAAGCGAGCACCCCATCGCCAACGCCATTCTCGCCCGTGCAGAAGGATCCGGCGTCGCCTTCAAACCCGCCAGCGATATCCGCGCCGTGCCCGGGCGCGGACTTACGGGAATGGAGGGCCAAATCAACATCCGTGTCGGATCTGCACGCTTCCTTGAGGAGGCCGGTATCGACACCACTCGGCTCGGCAAAAATATCGATCTCAACGGTGCCGGAACGCTGGCCTGGGTCGCAGCCGACCAACGCCTGATCGGTGCAATCAGACTGGCCGACGCGATACGGCCGGAAGCCCGCACAGCCATCGCCGAATTGAATCGCCGCGGGTTGCAGACGATCATGCTCACCGGGGACAATCAGGCCACGGCGCGGGCAATCGGGGAGATGGCCGGGGTCTCGGACATACGTGCAGGCCTGCTGCCGGCAGAGAAGCTTGATGCGATACGCGAGTTGGCGCACCGGACCGGCGGCCATGTCGCCTTTGTCGGCGACGGCCTGAATGATGCGCCCGCGCTGGCAGCGGCCAGTCTCGGCATTGCCATGGCAGGCGGCGCGGACGCGGCGCGCGATGCGGCGGCAATCACCCTGATGCGGCCCGACTTGCGGCTGGTTCCAGCCGCCCTCGATGTGGCAGCGAAAACCCGCCGGACAATCCGCCAGAACCTCGGCTGGGCCTTCATCT
Organism: Hoeflea phototrophica DFL-43; assembly: GCF_000154705.2. Classification (NCBI taxonomy): domain Bacteria; kingdom Pseudomonadati; phylum Pseudomonadota; class Alphaproteobacteria; order Hyphomicrobiales; family Rhizobiaceae; genus Parahoeflea; species Parahoeflea phototrophica. Next base: position 3,585,426 of record NZ_CM002917.1, read on the forward strand.
ACAATCTGATCGGGGTTCCGCTAGCAGCATTCGGCATACTGCCGCCAGTCTTTGCAGGTGCGGCAATGGCCTTTTCCTCGGTCAGTGTCGTCGCAAATTCGGCCCTCATGGCCCGCTGGCGGCCCAAAGCCGATCAGCCTCCTTCAAAGTGAAAAAGCCCGCCTCCTTCAGCAAGCGGGCTTTGTAGAAACGCTCTGGGCGTCTACTGAGACCAGGAACGCTTAAAACTCTTCCCAGTCGTCCTGCGCGAGAGCAGCGTTGCCATGGCTTTGCGGCTGCGGTGCAGGAGCCTTCGACGGTGCCCGGCTCGGCGCAGAGGGCTTGGCTTTCGGAGCAGCATCTGCCATCGCCTGAGCCGTTGCATGCAGGCTGGCAGATTGCATCGTGGCCGAGCCATCGATCCGGAACTGCGAGATCAGTTCGCGGAGTTTTCCGGCTTCCATCGCCAGTTCCGACGAAGCTGCATTGGATTCCTCGACCATCGCGGCATTCTGCTGCGTGGTCTGGTCCATCGAGTTGACAGCCTGGTTGACCTCGGACAGTCCGGTCGACTGCTCCTTGGCGGAGATCGCAATCGCATCCATATGCGTGTTGATGTCCGTAATGAAGCCACCGATCGTGCGCAGCGCCTCGCTTGCCTTGCGGACCAGGTCCACGCCGCTCGAGACTTCCGACGAGGAGTTCTGGATCAGCTCCTTGATCTCCTTGGCCGCGTTGGCGGAGCGCTGAGCCAGTTCCCGCACTTCCTGGGCGACGACTGCGAAGCCGCGACCTGCTTCACCTGCCCGCGCCGCTTCGACACCGGCATTGAGGGCAAGAAGGTTGGTCTGGAAGGCGATCTCGTCAATCACTCCGATGATGTTGGAGATCTGGTTGGAGCTTTCCTCGATCCGGCGCATCGCGTCTTCCGCACGGCCCACCACTTCGGAAGACTCGACTGCCGACGAGTTTGCCTGGGATGCAACACCGCGGGCTTCCTCGGTGCGCTGGGTCGAGTTGGTCACGTTGGCCGTGATCTCTTCCACTGCGGCCGCGGTTTCTTCAAGAGCCGCCGCCTGACGCTCGGTGCGCTTGGAAAGGTCATCCGTGCCGTTTGCGATTTCCCGGGTTCCGGTTTCCATCATCGAGACGCTCTCGGTGATCGAAGCCATGGTTCCGCTCAACTGCCGTATGGACTTGTTGAAGTCATGGCGCAGAGCCTCGAAGTCGGGAGCAAAAGCTTCCTCCAGCTGGAAGGAGAGATCGCCATCCGCGAGCCTCTGCAAGCCTGTTGCAAGGCCCGAAGTGGCAATCTTGAGCCGCTCGGCTGCATTTGCTTCGGCCGCTTCCTGAGCTGCGAGGCGATCAGCTTCGGCCTGCTGACGGTTTGCTTCAGCGTCAGCCTGCAGCTGCTTGTTGGCCACCGCAGCTTCGCGGAACACCTGCATGGATTCAGCCATCTTGCCGATTTCATCCTTGCCGCCCTTGTCAATGGTCACGTCCAGATCGCCATCGGCAAGCCGTGCGGTCGCATCAGCCAGACGGCTCAACGGACGTGAAACAAGGCGGAAGTTCAGAAGCCCCATCAAGCCCGCCACAATCGCCACAATCACGGATGCAGCAAGGCTGATGAAAACCACTCCGGACAGCGCTGCGCGCTGTTCTTCTGCGGTAACAAGCGAACGTTCCTGAACAACAGTCGCGATCGATCCAATGTTTTCCTTGAAGGCGCCCTGAAGTTTTGTCCCTTCACCGGTCAACTCAAGCACGCGAGCGAGTTCAACGGTGAGCGGGTCACGCATCAGTGCAATCTGGCGATCAACCAATGTCGTACGCCATTCGGCCAGGATTGTCTTGACATCCGCAACCGTCGAGGCCTGATCAGGAGCAGACTCCGCGACCATTGCTTCAAGTTTGGCAATGTCCGCGTCTATAACAGCGCTGGTTTCCTCGTAGACCGTCACGAAATCCCGATTGCCTGTCAAAAGGAAGTTCTTCAGCGCCATATTGGCGAAGGTAACATCATTGCTGATCTTGACCGTTTCTTCCCGCAACAGTGCCATGTTCTGATTGCGCTCAACGAGCTCGGTTGTGGTCACCGCACGAACATAAATCAGGCTGGATGCACTGATGGCGATGAATGCTAGGATGGCGAACGCCACAAAGCCCTTGGCACTGACAGATATATTCTTGAGCATTGTCTCAATCCCGTTGTGTCTCTCGAACCTTCACCTGGCTTGTTCCAGGGGTTCGGGAACTTGAAACTGGTGCCTTACGCGCCTGCGGCGGTTCGGCGTTCAAGTTCAGTAAGGTTGACTTCCATTGTGACCGCGCCGATCGGCTCACCCTCATCGGTCACAGTGAAACTGACCTGGCCGCGCCAGATTTTTGCGCTGTCGTCCCATTCAGGCTCATCAATGAAGAGGGCATCCGCAGACACATCATAAGTCTTCTGGAACTTCGCTTCATCGCCCTGCCAGAAATCGCCGGTGATGGAGCTTTGCCCAACATTGAGGCCGTTCTGATCCATGACGAAAATTTCAGCATAGAGCCCAAGAGATTTTCCCTGCAGCCGCGTCAGATAGATCGAAAGCGGGTTCGACAATGTCGCTGCAATCAACGGCTTGTCGTCGCTCTCGCGCTCGGCCCGCCATTGCTGGTCGAGCGCGTCGATCTGATCCTGGGGCAGTTTTTTCAAACGGTCGTTCTGAGCACCGATCGAAATCCGGACGATGTCGGTTTCGATCCACTGCCGCATATCCGCAATCAGCGCGGGAGTGATCAGGCTTTGGGCGTCTGGCGCGGGCGGCTGGGCAAAAGCTGCAGAGCCTGAAAGGCAGATTAACCCGGTCGCAAGAGTAGCTTTGAAAACGTTCATTGGAACCTCCATTGTGTTGGTACAGTTGGAGGTTCCCGCTTAAGATGCGGTTAAGCTTACCGGATCCACTTACGCTAAAAATACCCCGTGAATTTTGGGAAAAAGGCACAAATGATCCCCTATTTGGGGGAAAAATCATATTAAATTTAGGGGATTATCTTATCCGGTGCGATTGCGTGATATCGCACCTTAAAATCAACGGCTGCCGTACACGAGATGGCAGACCCGTTGGTCGTAAACAGAACATGTTTTTGGGGATTGGCAGACGGGCGCCACCCTGCTCGGACGACGCCCGTCTAGCGACAGCGGGAATTCCCGCCATGCCGCCGGTCGCTGCGAACAATGCACATTTAAACTTGCTTGGGCCTTGCGCCGCAAAACCGCCCGCTTGCGGCAAATCCGCCTCCATGCCAATGCTCCACGCAGCGTTGGGGATACACAGCTTCGATTCCCCGTTGGATGGTGCAGTCCGGACCGGCAGTGCAGAGGAGAGAACTGCAATTGGCATACAAGATCATCATCGACACGGATCCGGGGATCGACGACGCCATGGCCATCGCCTACGCGATCGCTCATCCGCAACTGGACTTGCTGGCGCTGACCACCATTTTCGGCAATGTCCGCACCCATGAAGCAACCCGCAATGCTCTCGCACTTCTCGATCATTGGGGCTCGAAAGCCGACGTGGCCGAAGGTGAAACCGCACCGCTCGCGATTGCCGCCAATGAGCCAAGCTACCTGGTTCACGGTCTCAACGGATTTGGCGGCGTCGACATTCCGCAGTCCGCCCGCCAGAAGCATGAACACGATGCCGCCGACTACATCATTGACGCCACAAAACGCTTTCCCGGCGAAATCGTGCTGTGTGCCGTGGGCCCTCTGACCAATCTCGCACGGGCCCTGGAGCGTGACCCGGAAATCGTATCGCGCATCAAGGCGGTTGTTGTGATGGGTGGTGCGGTGCACCGCAAGGGCAATGTCACGACCATGGCCGAAGCCAATTTCTGGAACGACCCGCATGCCGCCGATAAGGTTCTGGCAGCCTCATGGCCTCTGGTCCTGGCGCCGCTTGACTGCACCATGCCGGTGTTGTTCACACCGGACTTCATGCAGGCAATTGCCCGGGAAAACACCACACTCGGTCCACCCCTGGCGGCCATGGCGGAGTTCTACGCCCGTTTCTACCGCTCCCATCTGGGGCTTGGCGGCTGTGTGCCCCATGATGTGATGGCCTTGTCCTGGCTCACAGTGCCCGGTGCCTTCCGGTTGCAGAAGGGCGCGCTCGCAGTTCTCACCGAAGGCCCCGCGATCGGCCAGAGCATCTTCCAGCCCGGTGGAACGCAAAGCCGCGCCACCATATTCAATGGCCGTCCCGATCATCTGGTGATGGTCGACACCGACCCCGACATGTTTATGGCAGACTACATGATGGTCATGACCCGCCACGCAGGCTAGCGCCGGCCATCGACACATCCATCCGCAGCCCTAGATGATGTCTTCATACAGATAGGCAGCGCGGACAGCGGGAAACGAACACATGCAAAGTCTTCAAACGGGCGGTCTGGCGATTGTCATCGGCCAGAGCGGCGGCATTGGTGCAGCCATCAAGGCGGCACTTGAAGCCTCTGGCTCTTTCGAGAGCGTCATCGGTTTCTCCCGCACATCAGAGCCCGGCATCGATTTGCTGGATGAAGCAACAATCGCGGCCGCAGCAGCACAGGCCAAGGCCACAGGGCTCGACATTCGCCTGGTGTTTGACGCCACAGGCTTTCTCCACGGCAACGGTTTCAGCCCGGAAAAATCCCTCTCGGCCATTGATCCGGCGCATATGGCCTATGCCTTTGCCGTCAATGCGGCCGGCCCGGCATTTCTGATGAAGCATTTTCTGCCACTTCTTCCAAAATCGGGAAAATCGGTCTTTGCCACCCTTTCGGCCAAGGTCGGCTCCATTGGCGACAACGCGCTGGGTGGCTGGTACAGCTACCGCGCCTCCAAGGCTGCACTCAATCAGTTGGTTCACTCAGCCGCAATCGAACTCAAGCGCCGCGCGCCGGAGGCCATATGCGTCGCCTTGCATCCGGGAACCGTCGACACCGGGCTGTCGGGTGATTTCGCCAAAAACGGACTGACAGTTCGCCCTCCCTCCGACGCGGCCACCATGCTGATTGAAGTGATTGACCAGCTGAAGCCCGCACAAACCGGCGGTTTTTATGACTACAAGGGCGAAGCTCTGCCCTGGTAGAAAACTCAAACTCCAGCATCGCGGGATACTGCGGCGTTCTTTACCGGGTTTTCACCCGGGCACCGCTATGATCCTATCATGACAAAATCCGACATCATCCGCTGGGGCATAGCCGGGACTGGCCACATTGCTCGCCAGTTCGCCGGTGACATACGCCACGCCCGCGCTGCGCGCCTGACCGCTGTTGCAAGCCGCTCGGAAGTTTCAGCGCAGTCATTCGCCAAGCACTTCGATGGCGTGACCGGTTTTGCCTCCCTCGACGCGATGATTGGGTCCGGCCTGATTGATGCGGTCTATGTCGCCACACCCAATACGATCCATCATGATCAGGCCCTTTCTTGCATCAAGGCCCGCATGCCGGTGCTCGTGGAAAAACCGCTGACCGCGAACCTTGATCAAGCCCTCGATATCAAGGCAGCCGCAGAGATTTCCAAAAGCTTCGTGATGGAGGCGATGTGGAGCCGCTATCTGCCTGCGGTGAGAGCAGCGCGTGCCGCCATTCTCTACGGCGCCATCGGTGAAATCCTCCGGTTTGAAGCAGACCTCGCCTGGAACGTGCCTTACGACCCGAAAAGCCGCTTCTTCGACAAGGCCCAGGGCGGCGGCGTCCTGCACGATCTTGGTGTCTATCCCCTGTCTCTCGCAAGGTATTTTCTCGGCGAACCCCAGCATGTTGACGGCACCTGGCGCGCAGCTCCGTCCGGCGTCGATATCAGCGCCCACCTTGCGCTGCGTTTCGCCGATGTTGAGGCACATGTTTCCTGCAGCTTTGAGCGTGACGGATCAAACCGGATCATCATTGAGGGCGAGAAGGGCGTGATGGTTCTCGGCCCGCTTTTCATCAAGGCGGAGGAGTACACCATCTTCGCCTCGCGGCGGCTCGCAGACCTCGCCCATCCCGGCGGCAGCGGACTGTCGGCACGCCTTCGCCGCAAGCTCTCCCGGTCGATGCCCCTGCCCGGCGTGACGCGGCATCCCTATCGCTTCGAGGGAACCGGCATGGAGTTTGAAATCGACGCCGCTTCAAGCGCGATCAGGGAAGGCAGGCTGGAGGAACCGTCCAATAGGCTGGATGACACACTGGCCGTTCTGCGAATGATCGGGCAGGTGCTTGCTCGCCCGCCGGAAACGGCCTGAAGCCAGCTCAGAACAACTCTCAAAAATTCGAGCGCGGCTCGAAACTGCCAACACCGTCATTGAGCGCCAGTGCCAGCTCGCTCAGATGCAGCGCGCGCTGACCAGAGAAAAACGGCGTCTCGCCGGAGCTGATCGCCTCCGCCATCACGGCGATGCCGCGCGCGAAATCGATCTTCGAGGGAAACGACGAGAGGCTCATGGCCGAAGCAGGAAACGGGTAAGCCACCGGTTTTCCATGGGTCAGCCTGAGCGGCAACACCGTACCGCGCTGACGCTCGAAGCGGCCGGCCAGCCGTTGCAGCAGGGGGCGTTTTTCGTCAAAGCGGCTGAGATGAACCGGCGAGCGGTCATCCCAAAGATCGCGCACCACGATTGATCCCTCATCGCCCACGATCGTTAGCGAGCGATCACGCGGCGCCGCAAGACCACAGGTCAGCCGCGCCGTCACGCCAGACCTGAATGTCAGGCAGCCGACGGAAAAATCCGCCGCCAAAGAGAGATCATGCGTACCGGGCCCCTTGTCCGGAAAGGTCAGCGCAGAAAAAGCCTGGCCACTCTCGACCGGCCCGAACAGCGCCACCAGCCAGGACAGGCCATAGCCAGCATGCTCGAGCGTGCAGCCGACCTCGAACTCATGCAGTCCGGGCCATTTCGCCCCGGATCGCGAGCGCCACTCGGTCCAATTGTCCTTGAAGACGGGACCGTCTTCCATTTCGGCGTAGGCAAGTCGCGGCTTGCCAATTTGACCCGTCTCGATCAGTTGTGCCGTCAGCCGTTTCGCATCCGACAGGCCATTTGCGGGCGCGCCGCAAACGGTCAGCCCCTTCTGATCAGCCAGATCTATGACATGGCGCGCCTCGTCAAACGTCATCCCCAGCGGCTTTTCGCAATAGACATGCTTGCCTGCTTCAAGGGCCATGCAATTGAGCGCGAAATGGCTTTCAGGGTTCGTCAGATTGACGACGATCGCAACATCCGGATCTTCCATACACTGTTCAAGCGATCCATAGGCTTTGAGTCCGTGGAACCCGGTAAACTGCTTGAGCCGCGCGGCATCGCGATCCCAAACGCCACCAAGCCGCAACTCGGGATGATTGGCGCGCGTCGTCACGTAGTAGTCTGCGACAAAGCCAGCGCCGACAATGGCGATCGTGGTCATGGGGCGAAATCCCGGCGAATTGAACTGCCCCAACCTAGCCCGGTGGCGTTAAGATGCGGTTGCCGGCTTCAGTGCAGTACGTCCGGTTCACCTGGTATCTGCAAGAAACGAGGCGATCCAGACCAGCGGCGCGTTCCAGTTGATGGCGATCTCGTTGGTTGAGAACGAGCGCGGATCATCGACATAACAGGCCTGCGGCGCGCAGCCCTTGAGCACCTTGATCGCATAGTCATCCGCCGGCTGGCTGTTCGGTCCCCCTGCCAGAACGCCCTTGGGCGGCTTGGGATAGGACGGGTCGCTGGCATGCGCGAACATGTTGGAATGCTGGCGCTGGGCGTAAAGTGTCCCGTACCCCGTGACGTAGGAGATGCCCAAAGCGTTGCGGCCGAGCAGATAGTCCATGCTTTCACGCACCGCCTGCAGATAACGTTTCTGGCCGGTAATGTCATAGGCGGTGGCAACCACGATCATGTTCTGGATCAGCGACTGGTTCGATCCCCACCCAAAGCCCTGGTCAGGACTGTACATCAAACCGAACGCTTCTTTGCGCTGCACCTTGAGATAGGCATCGGCAGCCTTGATGACCGACGAGCGGATTTTCCTCAGATCGCCCGAGGGCATGTTTGACGGCACCGAAGCGAGCTGAATCCGCGCCAGCGCCGCAGTCGCACGCCAGTTGAACCCGTCGGGATAAAACACCGGACCCGACCAGTGCGGCGAGGCTTTTGCCCGCTTGAGCCAGGCCGCATCGCTGGTTGTCAGATAAAGCTCGGATGCGGCCCAGTAGAACTCGTCAGAGACATCGTCATCGGAATAATCCCCGCCGCCGAAGGTGCCATTGGTGACCGGAGCATAGAGTTTCGGGTTGGCTTCGGCGGCCTCATAGGCGCGGATCGCGGCGGAGAGCAGCCATTGCGCGTAGGCGGGATCAGCACGCGCAAACAGCCGCGCCCCCTGAGCAGCCGCCGCAGCAAGATTGAGCGTTGCCGCTGTCGAGGGGCGATGCAGCACCCGCAGCTCCCGGTCGCGATGCGGCAGGATCGGGCCGACCGTCCAGCGATTGCCATGCATCTTGTGATGCGCCATGCCGGCCAGGGGTTCTCCCTCCGGCACCATCATGGAGACCAGAAAATCAAGCTCCCAGCGCGCCTCATCAAGAATGTCGGGGACACCATTGCCTGCTTCCGGGATGGAAACCAGCCGATCCGCCAGCGCCTGAGAGCTGCCGCCGTAGTTCAGGGCGCGCTCATAGCTCGCGAGCAGCTGCGCAGTCGCAATGCCGCCATTGACGACGTACTTGCCGAAATCGCCGGCGTCATACCAGCCACCGGCCACGTTGAGCTTGTAGCCACAGCTCCAGGCCTTGCCGTAGACCTTTCGGGCGGTGCGTGTGTCGACGCAGCCAACCGACGTGTCGCCTCGATTGGGAGATTTTCCCAGATGCCCGGCTGGACGGGCATAGTCCGTTCCGGCGTATTTCGCCTCGATGTCGATGCCGCTTCGCACCTTGTAGAAATAGGACAAGGCGTCATTGCGCAACGCGGCATAAGCCTCGCGGGATATCGAGAATAGCGGGCTCGTTTCCCCACCCACAACCAGCCGATAGCCGTCGCCCGGCGTGTCGAAATCGCTGAAGTCGATGGTATGCACCTCAAGCTCTGAAGACATGTCCAGGCCATTGGCCCTGGTCTTTCCCGAAGCGACGCGCGCGCCAGTGTTCGAGATCAGAGTCCAGGTCTGGGCAGTGCGGCCAGCCTGCACCAGAGTGGCGCGCTTGGGACCGCCGGGGAGATAAGCGGTCTGGTTCACGCGAATGGCAGAAGGCCCGCCGCTGACGGACGCCGGTGCAGACGCCTGACCGGACAGTAGCGAAACCGAATGCAGACAGAAGCGCCAGGCTCTTTCCGAGCCACCAAGCTGAAACACAAGCTGGGCCGGGCGGTGCGTGGTTCCGGCTTCAAAATCTGTGCTGGCGCTTTGCTTGTCTGGACTGAGGCGCCGGGTGATCTCCCCTTCCGCGGTCCAGGGTTCGGCCCCTTTCTGTGCAATCGCCCGCATCGGGCCTCCGGGATCGCCGGAGACAATGATCGACAGCCGGTATGTCTCGCCCTTGTCGAGCCGCACCCCGTTGATGCCCAGGATCGCGTCCCAGGGCTGGACGCTTCCACCGGCAACAGAGCCGCAGAGCGCACCGCGCTGATAGTCGAATTTGATGTTGGGCGTTGCCCACCACTCGCCAACCAGCGCCGCCTGGGCGAAGGTCGGATCAGGAAGTTGCTCGGCCGCCTTGAGATCAGATTGAAAAGCAAAGGCCGCAAGCGATGCAGTGAGGCCGATCATGGCCTTGAAATGCGTCATGGCTGTTTCCGGATTCCGTGATCGGGACTGGCTTGCGGCCTCTCAACACTCATCACTGAGCACCCGCAATCCATACAATTGCGCGAAACCTTAGGCCAACCTGGTCAACAAAGCTTTAATCCGGGGAGATGCACCGGCGCGGTACCGTTCAACCGGCGGCCCCGACAACCGCCTTGCACAGCGGATGATCCCGATCAGCCAATCCGTCAATCACATCAAAATGGTGCCGGCCGGCTTCCTCCACAATCGCCATTGGCGTCTCGAAACCGCGCCACATGTCGAACAGCGCCCTGTTCTGACGCACAAATTCCGGTCGCTCCTTTGCCCCCACCCAGGCCGTAACCGGAACCGCAGCCAGCGGCTCAAGCAGCACCGGGCTCTGTGAGCGCGCTTCATCCATGTCAATGTGGAGGGTGTCGTTCATCTCGGTCCGCATGATCGGCCGCAAATCATGGACCCCCGAAATCGAGACCACACCGGCAATCCGCGTCAACACCGCTTCAGGCAGCAGCGCCTCGCCGCTGATCATCCGCGTCACCAGATGCCCACCGGCGGAATGACCGGTCAGACGGATCGGCCCGGCAATTTCACCGGCGCAAAAGCTGACGGCGGTGGCGATTTCACGGGCGATATCGCCAATCCGGGCATCGGGGCACAAAGTGTAGCTCGGCATCGCCACAGCAAACCCATGAGCCAGAGCCCCGGCGGCCAAATGCGACCAGACGGATTTGTCGAACGCCTTCCAGTACCCGCCATGCACGAACACAACCAGCCCTTTGGGCGCACCCTCGGGCAAAAACAGATCCACGGCATGGCGATCACCCGGACCGCAGGAAAGATCGGTCCGCGCCCGCCCCGCTTGCTTCAATGTGCTGCGGAAACCTTCGGCCTGTTGTATCCATCTGGGTGGAAACTCCCCAGCGCCGGCAATATGGGCGCCGTTCGCATAGGCATCGTCGTAGTCGGTTATCGGATAGACTGTCACAGCTGGCTCCTTGCTTTGCCAGCATATTTAACGTGCCGCCGCAGAAGCGCAATCTTGACCATAAAAGTCAATTTTTGATCATTTGATAAAAAATTTGACCTTTTGATAAAATCGTTTCATTCTTTGCCAATGGCGGCGCTGGTGTCACTGAGGAGTTGCACCACAACAGACCGCGCAAAAAAGATCTCGACAACGAGGGGTCCAGAGAATGACAGAAACCCAATCCAGTGACATCAAGTCCGGCCGTCTTCCAGACGTTGCCTATGCAGACAATTTCTCAGACATTCACCCGCCACTGACACCACACGAAGCCCTGGTCGAAGCCGATCGTTGCTACTTCTGCTACGACGCACCCTGCATGACGGCCTGCCCGACATCGATCGACATCCCGATGTTCATCCGCAAGATCCAGGCCGGCAACCCGGTCGGTTCTGCCAAGACCATCTTCGAAGAGAACATTCTGGGTGGCATGTGCGCCCGCGTCTGCCCCACAGAATCGCTGTGCGAGGAAGTCTGTGTGCGCGAAGTGGCCGAAGGCAAGCCGGTCAAGATCGGCCTGCTCCAGCGCCATGCCACAGACACCTTCATGGAGCGCGAACAGGCGCATCCGTTTACGCGCGCAGCCCCGACCGGCAAGAAGATCGCCGTCATCGGCGCCGGGCCAGCAGGTCTTTCCTGCGCCCACCGGCTCGCCGTGCACGGTCATGACGTCACCATTTTCGAAGCCCGGGAGAAATCCGGCGGCCTCAACGAATATGGCATCGCCGCCTACAAGACGACCAACGACTTCGCCCAGGATGAAGTCGAGTTCATCATGCAGATCGGCGGCATCACCATCGAGAATGGCAAGGCCTTGGGCCGCGATATCACGCTCGATGGGCTGACCGGCGATTACGACGCCGTCTTCCTTGGCGTCGGCCTGCCCGGCGTCAATGCGCTCGGGCTGGAAGGCGAGGATGCCGAAGGTGTTCTTGACGCGGTCGATTTCATCGGCGTGCTGCGCCAGACCGAGGACCTGTCGGCTCTGGATATCGGCAAGCGCGTCGTCGTCATCGGCGGCGGCATGACCGCCATCGACGCCGCGATGCAATCCAAGCTCCTGGGCGCAGAGGAGGTGACGATCGCCTACCGCCGCGGCCAGGAACAGATGAACGCCTCGCTCTATGAGCAAGAACTGGCACAGACCAACAACATCACCATCCGCCACTGGATGATGCCGAAAGAGCTGCACACCGAAAGCGGCGCAGTTTCGGCCATCACACTCGAGAAAAGCGAAATTGGAGACGACGGCAAGCTTCGCGGCACCGGCGAAACCGTCACGCTTCAGGCCGATCAGGTGTTCAAGGCCATCGGCCAGACTTCGGATGCCGGCCCGCTCGCAGGTGTGGACATCACGCTGGAGAAGGGCCGCATCCGCACAGACGAGGCGCGGCGCACATCCCATCCCAAGGTCTGGGCCGGCGGCGATTGCATTGCCGGCGGCGAAGATCTCACCGTGGTCTCCGTCGAAGACGGCAAGATCGCCGCTGAAAGCATTCACAAAGCCCTGATGGGCTAAGGAAGGAGACGAGACCATGGCAGATCTGTCCACCAATTTCCTTGGAATTAAATCGCCGAACCCGTTCTGGCTCGCCTCTGCGCCGCCGACCGACAAAGCCTACAATGTCGAGCGCGCCTTCGAAGCCGGTTGGGGCGGCGTGGTCTGGAAGACCCTTGGCGAAGCCGGCCCGCCGGTCGTCAATGTCAACGGTCCGCGCTATGGCGCGATCTGGGGCCCTGACCGCCGCCTGCTGGGGCTCAACAACATCGAGCTGATCACCGACCGCGACCTCGAAACCAACCTGCGTGAAATCGCGGAAGTGAAGAAACGCTGGCCCGACCGGGCCATGATCGTCTCGATCATGGTGCCCTGCGAGGAGGCAAGCTGGAAGGCAATCCTGCCACGCGTCGAGGACACCGGCGCCGATGGCATCGAACTCAACTTCGGCTGTCCGCACGGCATGAGCGAACGCGGGATGGGCTCGGCCGTCGGCCAGGTCCCCGAATACATCCAGATGGTCGCCGAATGGTGCAAGCAATATTGCCGCTTGCCGGTGATCGTGAAGCTCACGCCCAACATCACCGACATCCGCTATCCGGCCCGCGCAGCAAAGGCCGGTGGCGCGGATGCGGTGTCGCTGATCAACACCATCTCCTCGATTGTCTCGGTCGATCTCGACAATTTCGCGCCGATGCCAACGATCGACGGCAAGGGCTCGCATGGCGGTTATTGCGGCCCGGCGGTCAAGCCGATCGCGCTCAACATGGTGGCCGAAATCGCCCGTGATGCGGAAACACGCGGCCTGCCGATCTCCGGCATTGGCGGCGTGCAAACCTGGCGCGATGCGGCCGAGTTCATTGCACTCGGTTGCGGCACCGTTCAGGTCTGCACCGCGGCGATGACCTACGGCTTCAAGATCGTTCAGGAAATGGCGCAGGGCCTGTCCGACTGGATGGACGAGAAGGGCTACGAGACCATCGCAGACTTTCAGGGCCGCGCGGTCCCGAATGTCACCGACTGGCAGTATCTCAACCTCAACTATGTCACGAAAGCGAAGATCGATCAGGATCTGTGCATCAAGTGCGGCCGCTGCCACATTGCCTGTGAGGACACATCGCACCAGGCGATCACCTCGATGGTGGATGGCGCCAGGCACTTCGAGGTGATGGACGACGAATGCGTCGGCTGCAATCTCTGCGTCAATGTCTGTCCTGTCGATGACTGCATCACCATGGTGCAGATGACCGAGGGCTCGGACCCGCGCACCAGCCGGCCGATCGACCCCGATTACGCCAACTGGACAACGCACCCGAACAATCCGATGTCGAAGCAGGCTGCTGAATAAATCCAGCTTTGGCAACAAGACCCGTGGCCCCGTCATTTTTCAGATGGCGGGGCCACAGTTGTTTTCAGCTCCTCGCTCTGCCACACGACAGACAGATCTGGTTTGGCGGTTTCAGGCAGCCTGCTCTCTCCCGGGTCACAACAATTGCCAAGTCCTGACCATCTGGCTATGAAATCATCTCAGATCGAGTTGCGGGGAACATCATGTTGAAGCGCGTTGTTATGGTCCTGATTACAGCCATTGTGCTGTCATCGTGCCAGACCATGTCGAAGGAAGAGTGCGCCGTTGCTGACTGGCGCGTGGTTGGCGAACAGGATGGCGCGGCCGGCTACGAGCCGCAAAGCCGCTTCGCCCGCCACGTCAAGGCATGCGAACGTGCCGGTGTTCTCGCCGACCAGACGCTCTGGTACCAGGGTTATCAGCAGGGACTGCCGCGCTACTGCACGCCGCTCAACGGCCTGTCCGTCGGCCGCGATGGCAAATCCTACGCCAATGTCTGTCCGGTTGATCTGGATGCCGGGTTCCGCGAAGGCTACAGCCTGGGTCAGGCCTATTATCGCAAATCCAGCGACATTCGCAGCGCGGAATCCCAGATCAGGAGTCTCGAACAGGCGATCCGCACAGACCAGGACCTGATCGCCAAGGGACAGGTTGACCAGCGCGAGGCAGAGCGCAGGATTGACAACAATCGCTGGAAGATCCGGGACCTGGAACGCGAAATCGGGCGGATGCAATCCGAGCTTCGCCAGATCGAGGTCGACATGGAAGACTTCCGCAACAGGACGGTGCTGCGCGGCTAAGGCGCGCCCGTCACTGGGGGCTTCTTTCAACCATTCCGGCATCGGATACGTGTTAGGCGTGCGCCCGCATTTCCAGAGGATTGCGCCCGTAGCGGTGCCGGAACGCCCGGGCAAAACCCTCCGGCGAACCATATCCGTAGCGCCGCGCAACCGCGTCCACCCGGTCCCCCTTGAGGAGATCCTGACGCGCCAGTGTCAGCCGCCACCGCCGTAGATAGGCCGCAGGCGTTTCGCCCACAATTGCCATGAAGGTTTCGGCCAAACGGCTGAGCGACAGGCCGGCGATCTCCGCCAGATCCTGGTTGCGCCAGTCCCGGCCCGGCTGATCATGCATGGTAACAATGGCCCGGCTCAGCCGCGGGTCGGACAGACCGGCAATCAGCCCCGGTCCGGTGGAGCCCGCTTCGATCTGCGCCCGCAACAGACGCACGATCAGCACCTCTCCGAGGCGGTTGACCACCGAGGCCGCACCACACCGCCCGGCGCCAAGTTCCGAGCGCATCAGGCTCACCACGCTTGCCATCTCCACGTCCTGAGCCAAAGCAAACTCAAACCGGTTGGGCAGCGCCGCCATCAGGGGGTTGTCGGCGCCACCCCAATCCACCACGACACAGACCAGCACCCGATCGGGATCAATGCCGCTCGCAATCCCCGGCGCCCCAAACAGGATCTGTGATGGCTCACCGGCTTCATCAGCGCTCACAACGAGCGTCGCCCGTGACGCATCCGCAGGCACGACCTGAAGCGTGAAGCGCTCCATCAAGGTTGTCAAACGATCAAAACCTGCCATTTCGGGATTTTCTATCAGTTATTTCGGATTTCTTTGATCATAAATCCGATAGATTGATATCACAACCGGCTCACAGAAAGGCCCCAACCATGCTCATGCCACGCCAGAAGACACCAGACCTCACATTGCCGACGCTCAGCCACGGCGAGTTCAACCTTGCAACCGACAGCTCGGAGCGCGGAACGGTGATCTGTTTTTACCGCGGGCTGCACTGCCCGATCTGCGCCACCTATCTCACAGAGTTGCAGAAGCGGGTCTCCGATTTTGCCGAACGCGGCGTCGCCACAATCGCCGTCAGTTCAGACGGTGAGGACCGCACCCGTCAGATGGCGGAGAAGATCGGTGCAGACAGCTTGCGGTTCGGCTACGACCTGCCCTTGGACAAGGCGCGCGAATGGGGCCTGTACATCTCCACCTCACGCGGCACGACATCCATCGGCATCGAGGAACCGGCCCTGTTTTCCGAGCCAGGCCTGTTCATGGTGACGCCGCAGCAGACCCTCTATTACGGATCCGTGCAGACCATGCCGTTCGTCCGCCCTCACTTCTCGGAGCTCGTGGGCGCACTCGATTTCGCCATCAAGAACGACTATCCGGCGCGCGGCGAATACACCGGCGCGGTCTGACCTCAGATCGATCGTACATTGACCCGCTTGGAGAGCTCTTCGGCGCTCTCCACTCGCTCGGAATAGCGGTCCACCAGATAGGCCGCGCGGCCACGGGTCAGCAGGGTGAACTTGACCAGTTCCTCCATCACATCAACCATCCGGTTGTAAAAGGGAGATGACTTCATCCGGCCTTCTTCGGTGAACTCCGCAAATGCGCGGGGCACCGAAGACTGGTTGGGGATCGTGATCATCCGCATCCAGCGGCCGAGAATGCGCATCTGGTTGACGGTGTTGAAGCTCTGCGATCCGCCGCACACCTGCATCAGCGCCAGCGTCCGGCCCTGGGTCGGACGCACCCCGCCAATCGGCGCCAGCGGCAACCAGTCGATCTGGGTCTTCATCACCCCGGTCATCGCGCCGTGCCGTTCAGGAGAACACCAGACCTGGGCTTCCGACCAGAGCGAAAGCTCGCGCAATTCCTGGACCTTCGGATGCGCTTCCTCACTGTCAGACACCAGCGGCAGTCCTGCCGGATCGAACACGCGAACCTCTGCACCCAGGGCCTCGAGCACACGCTTCGCTTCCAGGGTCATGAACCGCGAATAGGAACGCTCACGCAACGAGCCGTAGAGCATCATCACCCGTGGCGGATGACTTGGCTCACCGGACAGGCTCAGGAGATCTGTATCGGGCTGGTGCAGACTGTCAGGGTCGATATTCGGCAGATCATTGCTCATGGCGCTGTGACAACCTCACCATCTTCCTTGGTGTAGCTCGCACCGGAGGGCACATCGAGAAGCGCGAACACCGCTTCCGACGGGCGGCACAGGGCAACCCCCTTCGGCGTGCACACGATCGGGCGGTTGACCAGAACAGGGTGCTCGATCATGGCATCGAGGATCACCTCGTCGCTGACAGATGGATCGGTCAGTCCCAGCTCTTCCGCCGGCGACTTGGAAACCCTCAGCGCCTCGCGTGGGGTCAGTCCCGCAGCTGCGAACAAGCCCAAGAGTTGCGGCCGGGTCCATCCGGTTTCAAGATATTCGACAACAACCGGTTCACCGGCAAAGCCGCGGATGATCTCCAGAACATTCCGCGACGTCCCGCAACCGGGATTGTGATGGATGACAATGCTCATGATGGGACTCTTTATGATTGGGATCTGACAAGCTCTCCCCTAACCCAAACTGCGCTGCGAGACCAGCCTAACATCAACATTTCTGGATTTATTGATTTGTCGATCAACAGTGCCCGTTTCGTCTACGCGATCAGCCCGACCGCCCGTCTGCCCTCTTGGGTCTTGAGCTCGAAATCACCGCCATCATACTCTTTGCCATTCTCCGTGGTGAGCCAGGCGGCCGCTTCGCCCACCCATTCCGGTGAAATGTGCCAGGACCAGTCCAAAAAGCTCAAGGGATTGATCCCAGAGGCCTGGATCGTTCGCTGCATGTCCGTAGCGACGGTGCCCGGCGACAAGCCGACAACACGGACATTGTCCTGCATGTTCTCCCTGTGGGCCGCTCGCGTTAGCGAAAGAACTGCGGCCTTGGACGCGCAGTAATGGCTCCACCCCTCAAGTACGGAAACAGCCGCGCCGGACGAGACATTGACCACAACACCGCCACCGGACCGTTTCATGACAGGGATAGCGGCTCGAAGCCCGTAATAAACGCCCTTCACATTGACATCGATCACCCGGCCCCAGGCCTCGGGATCGGACTCTTCGAGGCGGGCGATCGGTTCGATCACAGCGGCATTGTTGACCAGAATGTCAAGCTGTCCGAAACGCTCGACACTGGCGTTTACGGCATCCTGAACATCCGCAAACCGGGAAACATCACAACGCACCGCATGCGCGCGATGACCGATTTCAGCAGCAATCCGTTTGAGATCGGCCGTGGACCTTGCGGCAAGGACAACATTCGCACCATAATCGGCGAAGATGCGAGCCGTGGCCTCACCAATCCCGCGGCTGGCGCCGGTGATCAAGGCCGTCTTTCCGTTCAGATCCACACTCATCAAGCACCCTTTGCCCGGATGATGGACAGCCCGTTTTGAGACATTGCAAAAGCCCGCTTCGCACCCGGCACATCATCGACCGGATAACAGTTCTAAAGGCTCAGGCTTGCGCCAGATTGGTGTAAAATGCTGGTCAGCCTGATCGCTCCATGGTCACCGCGGCTGAATTGGGCCATTGAACACCTTGGCTCCGGACACCGGCGCAAAGTAAATCCGGCGGATCATTGCCGCCACCAAACACCTGGAATCGAAGGGAACATGGAATGACCATCAACTTGACCGGCAAGACCGCCCTGATCACTGGCGCCAGCCGCGGCATCGGCGAGGCGGCCGCCCGCGTCATGGCAGGCTATGGCGCCAATATTGTCCTGGCTGCGCGCTCGACCAGCGACATCGACCGCATTGCCGCCGAAATCGGGGATAACGCCATGGCCGTCAGCTGCGATGTCAGCCGCTTTCAGGATCTGCAGAAGGCTGTTGCGGCTGCAAGGGACCGCTTCGGCGGCCTCGACATTCTGGTCAACAATGCCGGCGTGATCGATCCGATCGCCAGGCTTGAAGAGTCCGATCCCGACATCTGGAACCAGGCCGTCGATATCAACCTCAAGGGTGTCTATCACGGCCTGCGCGCAGCCATTCCCGTGATGAAACAGCATGGTGGCGGCGTCATCATCAACATCTCGTCAGGTGCGGCCACCGGTGCAATCGAAGGCTGGAGCCACTACTGCGCCACCAAGGCCGCCGTGCTGTCGCTCACCCGCTGCGCCCACAAGGAAAACGCGCAGGACAATATCCGTGTGGTCGGCCTTTCGCCCGGTACCGTGGCAACGGACATGCAGCGAACCATCAAGGATTCCGGCATCAATCCCGTCAGTCAGCTCGACTGGTCTGCGCACATCTCGACGGAATGGGTCGGCAAGGCAATCGCCTGGCTCGCCACCGATGCCGGGCGGCCCTATGACGGCGATGATTTCTCTCTCAAGACCGAGGAAGGCAGACGCGCAGTTGGCCTGATCGCATAGGACCCCTGGCCGCTCATGACCCGGCGACTGTCAGGGCCGGACGAGGCTAAGTGATGGTTGCGCTGGCAAAGCCCCGGAGATCAAGCACGTCAGAGAGACCTGACCCTTGGTTGTTCGCCTGATTTGACCTTCGGCTTGAGCCCGTCGAGAAACAGCATGTCGAGATAGCGCGCGGCATCCTCGAACCGGCCGTCACCGCCCAGGTCTGGTCCCAGGATCACCTGAACCTGGACATCGAAATCGGCATAGTGCTGCGTTGTCGACCAGATCGAGAAGATCAGATGGCGCGGATCGACACTGTTGATCCGCCCCTCCTTCATCCAGCCCGCAAGAACCTTGGCCTTCTCGTCGACCAGCGGCTTGAGTTCACTCTCCAGAAGCGTCTTGATATGCGGTGCGCCCTGCAGGATTTCATTGGCAAACAGCCGGCTTTCGCGCGGAAAATCTCGCGCCATTTCAAGCTTCCGGCGAATGTAGGATTGCAGTTCGGGAAGCGGGTCCCCAGCCGCATCGAGCTCCTGCAGCGGTTCCAGCCAGGTGTCCAGAAGCCTGCTGATCAGGGCTTCATACATGTCGATCTTGCGTCGAAAATAATAGAGCAGGTTCGGCTTGGACATGCCCGCATGATCGGCAATCTGGTCGATCGTTGCACCACGAAAACCACGCACTGAAAAAACTTCCAGCGCCGCATCGAGAATGCGCTCCTCGTTTTCAACTTGAATGCGCGTCTTGCGTTGGGTCTCCATCGCCCGCGCTTTCATGTCCGGCGCTTCTCGCTCTGCCACGTTTACCCTTCCCAGGCCTCAATTTCACTTGCGCCAACATGGACAATTGGCCTTGACCGGATTGTCCGCCCTGTTAGAGTTTTATCAAACAGTCAAGAATTCGCAACACAGCCTGACACACAAGATCAGGCGTTCGAATTTTTCCCTGACTGAACGATCGGGAATCCAAGCGTCAGGAGGCGCGCCAGCCATGTCCAACCGGCTCAACACCACACCCAATGATTTGCGGGCATTCTGGATGCCGTTCACCGCCAACCGCCAGTTCAAGCAGAACCCGCGGATGATGGTGGCTGCCAAGGACATGCATTTCAGCGCCGCCGATGGCCGCCAGGTGCTTGATGGCACGGCCGGCCTCTGGTGCGTCAATGCCGGCCACTGCCGGCCGCTGATCACCGAAGCCATCCGCCAACAGGTCGGCGAGCTCGATTATGCGCCCGCGTTCCAGATGGGCCATCCCAAGGCCTTTGAACTGGCCAACCGGCTGATCGACATCGCACCCGACAACATGGCCAATGTGCTGTTCACTAATTCTGGCTCGGAATCGGTGGAAACCGCGCTCAAGGTGGCGCTGGCCTATCACCGGGTGAAAGGCGACGGTTCGCGCACCCGCCTGATCGGCCGCGAACGCGGCTACCACGGTGTCAATTTCGGCGGCATTTCCGTGGGCGGCATCGTTGCCAACCGCAAGATGTTCGGAACGCTGCTGACCGGCGTCGATCACATGCCGCACACCCACCTGCCCGAACAGAATGCGTTCACCCGTGGCGAACCTGAGCATGGCGGCGATCTGGCCGACGAGTTGCAGCGCATCGTCACCCTTCACGACCCCTCAACCATTGCGGCTGTGATTGTCGAGCCGGTGGCGGGCTCCACCGGTGTGCTGGTTCCGCCGAAGGGTTATCTCAAGCGCCTGCGCGAGATCTGCACCCAGCACGGCATCCTGCTGATCTTTGATGAGGTCATCACCGGCTATGGCCGGCTCGGAAGCGCCTTTGCCTCGCAGCATTTCGATGTGAAGCCCGACATCATCGTCACTGCCAAGGGACTGACCAACGGCGTGATTCCGATGGGCGCGGTGTTTGTCACCCAGGAAATCCATGATGCCTTCATGCAGGGACCCGAACACATGATCGAGTTCTTCCATGGCTACACCTATTCGGGCAATCCGATTGCCTGCGCCGCCGCACTCGGCACGCTGGAGACCTACAAGCAGGAAGGCCTGTTCGAGCGCGCCGCAGAGCTTGCGCCCTATTGGGAGGATGCACTGCATTCCCTCAAGGGCGAGCCACATGTCATCGACATCCGCAACATAGGCCTGGTTGGCGCAATCGAACTCCAGGGTGTTGCCGGAGAGCCGACCAAGCGCGCCTTTGCCTGCTTCGTCCGCGCCTGGGAAAAGGGCTGTTTGATTCGCACCACCGGCGACATCATTGCATTGTCGCCGCCACTGATCATTTCAAAATCGCAGATCGATGAACTGATTGACTGTGTGCGCACTGTTCTCAATGAAGTTGCCTGACCATGCAGATCGCCCAAAATGTCATCGGCGGGAAACTGACAGATCCCGCCTTCGAGCCGTGTGAAGCCGTTATCCATTTACCGGACTGAGCCATGAAACGTGAACCCGCCACCGCAACAACCCTGGTCGATGATGAGCGCGTCCGCGTGACGCGCTTCGACTTCGAACCCGGCCAGGAAACCGGATGGCATGTGCACGGCCATGATTATGTCGTCACACCGGTGACCGAATGCGTCATGGTGCTCGAGGAGCCGGGCGGCGGCGCGCGCGAAGTCACAATGGCGGCAGGCGACGCCTATCGCCGCCCGCTTGGCGTCGAACACAATGTCATCAACGGCGGCACCGCACCGATGACCTTCGTTGAAGTCGAACTGAAATAGGAGACCACCATGTCCGCACCTGCAGCAAATCTTCGCATCAACGCCGACAGGCTGTGGGAATCGCTCATGGACATGGCCAAGATCGGACCGGGCATTGCCGGCGGCAACAACCGCCAAACGCTCACAGACGAGGACGGCGAAGGCCGCCACCTGTTCCGCAAATGGTGCGAAGACGCGGGTCTCACCATGGGCGTAGACACCATGGGCAACATGTTCATGACCCGGCCCGGCACTGATCCAGATGCGCTGCCGGTCTATGTCGGCTCTCACCTCGACACCCAACCAACGGGGGGCAAATATGACGGCGTGCTTGGCGTGCTTGCAGGCCTCGAGCTGGTCCGCACGCTGAACGATCTCGACATCAAGACCAAGCATCCGATCGTTGTGGTCAACTGGACCAACGAGGAAGGCACCCGCTTTGCGCCCGCGATGCTGGCTTCCGGCGTCTTTGCAGGCATCCACACCCAGGACTGGGCCTATGACAAGGTCGACGCCAAGGGCAAGCGCTTCGGCGACGAGCTGGTTCGCATCGGCTGGAAGGGCGACGAGGAAGTGGGCGCACGCAAGATGCATGCACTGTTTGAACTTCACATCGAGCAGGGCCCGATCCTGGAAGCCGAAGGCAAGGACATCGGCGTCGTCACCCACGGCCAGGGCCTGCGCTGGATACAGTGCACGGTGACCGGCAAGGAAAGCCACACCGGCTCGACCCCGATGCCGATGCGCAAGAACGCCGGCCGCGGCCTCGCCCAGATCACCGAGCTGGTGCACGAGATCGCGATGGCCAACGCGCCGAACGCCGTGGGCGCCATCGGCCACATCGACGTCTACCCGAACTCCCGCAACATCATTCCGGGCCAGGTGGTCTTCACCATCGATTTCCGCAGCCACGAGCTCGACACCTTGAACGGCATGGTCGACAGGCTGATGGCGGAAGCCCCGAAGCTTTGCGATGCCCTGGGCGTCAGCTTCGAGGCAGAGATCGTCGGCCAGTTCGACCCGCCGGAATTCGACCATGGCTGCGTCAAGGCGATCCGCGACGCGGCCGAGCGGCTCGGCTACTCGCACATGGACATCATCTCCGGTGCCGGCCACGATGCTTGCTGGATCAACCGCGTCGCCCCGACCGCCATGGTCATGTGCCCCTGCGTTGACGGGTTGAGCCACAACGAGGCCGAAGAGATCACAAGGGAATGGGCAGGCGCGGGATGCGACGTGCTGATGCATGCGGTGGTGGAAACGGCCGGGGTGGTGGAATAGCGCAAATGGCCTTATATTGGGACAACCTCAATCGTCTGGAGCCACGGCCATGTCGCCGGCAACCGAAAACCTTGCGCTTGAGCATCTTCACGCCATTCGCACGACGGTTGATCGGCTCGCCGACGACATGCAGGAGGTCAAAGGTCGGCTCGGCACTCTCGAAATGCAATATGCCAGCATTTCGACCCGGCTCGACCGGATGGATGAACGCGTTTCCCGCATCGAAAAGCGTCTTGGGCTCGTCGACGTTTAGGCCGAGTACCCGGCTTCTCTGCAATGCAGTGAACCGCGATTTCTTCCCATTCCCTATGCGCCACAGCGCGGCACACCCCATAGCTGCAGTGCGGCTTGGGGGAAGATCCGTCCGGCATTCGACGCACAAACAGCGGAGACCAAGTCCATGACCACATCAGCCAAAGTTTTGCCAATGGACCGCAACGACGAGCAGCAGCTTCGGATCGATCTCGCAGCAGCCCTGCGCCTCGCCGCCTATTACGACTGGCACGAAGGCGTGGCCAATCACTTCTCCGCCGCGGTCTCGGCGGATGGCAAAAAGTTCCTGATCAATCCGCGCTGGAAGCATTTCTCCCGCGCCAAGGCGAGCGAATTGCTGCTGGTGGACGCGGATGATCCCGACACGATGAACCGGCCCGACGCGCCCGATCCGTCGGCATGGTCGATCCATTCTGCCATTCACCGCAATGTGCCCCACGCCCGTGTGGCGCTGCACATTCATCCGCCCTACGCGACCACGCTGGCAACACTCAAGGATCCGTCGATCAAACCGGTCGACCAAGTCACCGCACGCTTCTTCAACCGGCTGGCGATGGATATGAATTTCGGCGGCATCGCGTCAGAGGAAGCCGAGGGCGAACGCATCGCCACCACCATCGGCAATCACTCGGCCGTCATGATGGCCAATCACGGCGTGACCACCCTGGCACCGACCGTCGCCGAGGCCTTCGACGCGATGTACCATCTCGAGCGCGCCGCGCGGACCATGGTGCTGGCCTACTCAACCGGCCAGCCGCTGAACGTCATGAGCGACGAACTGGCGGAATCCGTGGCGCGCGAATGGGATGTCTACAAGGACGCCGAGTTCTCGCATTTCGAGGAAATGAAACGTGTGCTTGACCGTGAAAATCCCGGCTATGCGGAGTGAGGCAGAAGCGTTGAAACATGATTGAGCGAACGCACAGGGCCAGCCGACAGGTTCCTCTCCCCCCGGGGGAGAGGTCGGGCGGCACTGCCGTCCCCCCTCCCCCTTGAGGGGAGGGGTTAGGGGTGGGGGTATTGTTCATGTCACCTACTATCGTCGATCCAAAAATGATTCCGCGAGCGCGCAGGCTTCGCCGAACCATGACAGAGGGTGAAAAAAGACTTTGGTCAGAACTCCGCGGTTTCAAAAGGCTCTACGGACTCCATGTCCGCAAACAAGTTCCAATCGGCCCTTTCGTTGCCGATTTCGCAATTCACTCCGCCAAGCTTGTTATCGAAGTGGACGGCGAGCATCATTTCACCCGGCAAGGGATGGCTAACGACAAACGACGCGATGAGTGGTTGAAAAATGCGGGCTACCGGGTTGTCCGGTTTAACACCGGTGAACTGTCTGACACATTCGACGGCTGCATCGAACAGATCCTTCGGGAGCTAGAACTGATGAATTGAACAAGAGGCACACCCCCACCCCTAACCCCTCCCCTCAAGGGGGAGGGGGATGACCGCAAAAGAACAAACACGGGAAGCAGATCATGAGCACCACTGTCATCAAGAACGGAACCATCGTCACCGCCGACCTGACCTACAAGGCAGACGTGATGATCGAGGGCGGCGTCATCACCGCCATCGGCCCCAACCTTGTCGGCGACAAGTCGCTCGATGCCACCGGCTGCTATGTCATGCCCGGCGGCATCGACCCGCACACCCATCTCGAAATGCCCTTCATGGGCACCTATTCGAGCGATGATTTTGAAAGCGGCACCCGTGCGGCACTGTCGGGCGGCACCACCATGGTGATCGACTTCGCCCTGCCCGCGCCCGGCCAGTCGCTGCTTGAAGCAATCTCCATGTGGGACAACAAATCGACCCGCGCCAATTGCGACTATTCCTTCCACATGGCGATCACCTGGTGGGGCGAGCAGGTGTTCAACGAGATGGAAACCGTGGTCAAGGATCGCGGCATCACCACCTTCAAACACTTCATGGCCTACAAGGGTGCGCTGATGGTGGATGATGACGAGATGTATTCCTCGTTCTCCCGCGTCGGCGAACTGGGCGGCATCGCCATGGTCCACGCCGAGAACGGCGACGTGGTGGCCCAGCTCCAGCAGAAGCTCCTCGCCGAAGGCAACAACGGTCCCGAGGCGCACGCCTTTTCGCGGCCCGCCGAAGTCGAGGGCGAAGCCACCAACCGCGCCATCATGATCGCCGACATGGCAGGCACACCGCTCTACATCGTGCACACATCCTGCGAGCAGAGCCACGAAGCCATCCGCCGCGCCCGTCAGAAGGGCATGCGCGTCTGGGGTGAGCCGCTGATCCAGCATCTCACACTGGATGAAAGCGAATATGCCCATCCCGATTGGGACCATGCCGCGCGCCGGGTGATGAGCCCGCCTTTCCGCGACAAGATGCATCAGGACAGCCTCTGGGCGGGCCTGTCGGCAGGCTCGCTGCAGGTGGTCGCCACCGACCATTGCGCCTTCACAACCGAACAGAAGCGCTATGGCGTCGGCGATTTCACCAAGATCCCCAACGGCACCGGCGGCCTGGAAGACCGTATGCCGATGCTCTGGACCTACGGCGTCGCCACCGGCAGGCTGACCATGAACGAGTTCGTCGCCGTCACCTCGACAAACATCGCCAAGATCCTCAACACCTACCCCAAAAAGGGTGCGGTGCTGGTCGGCGCCGATGCCGATCTGGTGATCTGGGATCCGGAAAAATCCAAGACGATTTCAGCCGGCAACCAGCAGTCGGCGATTGATTACAACGTGTTCGAGGGCAAGACCGTCAAAGGCCTGCCGCGCTACACCCTGACCAGAGGCATGGTCGCCATCGACGACGGTGAGATCAAGACCCAGGAAGGCCATGGCCAGTTCGTCAAGCGCCCGCCGGTCACGCCGATCAACAAGGCGCTGTCGACCTGGAAGGAACTCACCTCTCCACGCAAGGTCGAGCGCTCGGGCATTCCGGCAAGCGGGGTGTGATGGCATGAAACCTGCGCGCTCTTGGCCAAGAGCGCGCAAGCCGATGACCGTTGGAACAGTAAAACAAAAAGCAGCATCCCATGCCTGAGACAGTCATTTCCGCCCAGAATCTGGATCTCACATTCGAGACCAATGACGGCCCGGTTCACGCCCTCAAGGACATCACGCTCGACATCGCAGAGGGCGAATTCGTCTCGCTGATCGGGCCGTCCGGTTGCGGCAAGACCACGCTGCTGAGGGTCATCGCCGATCTCGAGCAGCCGACCGGCGGCACGGTCTCGATCAACGGCATGACGCCCGAACAGGCCCGCATGGCGCGCGCCTATGGCTATGTGTTCCAGCAGGCGGCACTGCTTCCCTGGCGCACCATTGAGGACAACATCGCCCTGCCGCTCGAGGTCATGGGGCTTGATAGCGCCGCGCGCGCGTCACGCATCAAGAGCAATCTCGAACTGGTCAATCTGGCAGGCTTCGAGAAAAAATTCCCCTGGCAGCTTTCCGGCGGCATGCAGCAACGCGCCTCCATCGCTCGGGCCTTGGCGGTGGAGCCGGACATGCTGTTGATGGACGAACCCTTCGGCGCGCTCGACGAGATTGTCCGCGATCATCTGAACGAGCAATTGCTCAAACTCTGGGCCAAGACGAAAAAGACCGTGGTTTTCGTCACCCACTCAATCCCCGAGGCCGTGTTCCTGTCGACCAAGATCGTGGTGATGAGCCCGCGTCCGGGCCGCATTTACGATGTCATCGATTGCAGCGCGCTGGGCACGGAACGCCCGCTTGATATCCGCGAAACGCCGGAGTTCCTGCATATCGCCCATCAGGTCCGCGAAGGCCTCAAGGCGGGGCACAGCTATGATGACTAGCGCTGTCCGGACTCAACAGGCCGAACCGTTGATACGCATGGCGGAACTCGCCGACCTGCCGACATGCGCGGCGATCATCAATGATTACATCGACGCCACCGAATGGCTGCCACGCACCGCCAGCCGCGATGCAGTGGAGGCGCTGTTCGTTCCGGCACTTCTCGAAAAACGTAGGCTCTTCATCGCCGAAGAGCGGGGCGAAATCCTGGGCTATCTGTCGATGAACCCGCAGGACGGTTTCGTGCCCGCGCTCTACCTGAGCCCCGCTGCGCGTGGCAAGGGAACAGGCCGGCTGCTGCTCGACGCAGCCAAGGCTGCCCATCCCGACAGCCTCGAGCTCACGGTGTTCGAACGAAACACCGAAGCGCTGCGGTTTTATGCGCGCGAAGGCTTTGTCGAGGATCCATCCCGGCGCGACGACAAGACCGAAGAAGGCATCCCGACGCTGTGGATGCGCTGGCCGGGAGAGGCCGCATGACCTCACCCAGCCTCCTTCGCGACAAGATCCTGCCGATCGGAACGGTGGTGCTCGCGATCATCGCAATCTGGTATCTCGCAGCCGTGTACCTCAACGCGCCGTTTGAGCGCGATCAGGCCGAACGCGCCGGAACCGAGATCAGTTTTTCGGAAATTCTGCCGCGCACCATGGCCCAGGAACGCCCGGTGCTGCCCGCCCCACACCAGGTCTTCACAGAACTGTGGGAAACCACAGTGGAAAAGAAGATCACCTCCAAGCGCAGCCTGATCTACCATTCCTGGATCACGCTCTCCTCGACCCTGCTCGGCTTTGCCATGGGCACGGTGCTCGGCGTGGCGCTGGCGGTCGGCATCGTCCATTTCCAGACGCTTGACCGTTCGCTGATGCCCTGGATCATCACCTCGCAGACGATCCCCATCCTGGCAATCGCGCCGATGATCATCGTGGTGCTGAATGCCGTGGGCATATCCGGGCTGCTGCCGAAAGCGACGATCTCGATGTACCTCTCCTTCTTCCCCATCGCCGTGGGAATGACCAAGGGGCTGAGATCGCCCGAAGTGATGCATCTTGATCTGATGCGCACCTATTCGGCGTCCGCGTCGCAGACCTTCTGGAAGCTCCGCCTGCCGGCCGCCGTTCCGTTCCTCGTGACCTCGATGAAGGTCGCGATCTCGATTGCGCTGGTCGGCGCCATTGTCGGCGAACTGCCGACCGGCGCGGTGGCTGGTCTTGGTGCGCGGCTTCTCGCCGGTTCCTATTACGGCCAGACCGTGCAGATCTGGTCGGCACTGTTGATGGCGGCGGCTCTTGCGGGAATTCTGGTCTCACTGGTCGATATCATCGGCGCACGGGTCAACAGGCGCATGGGAGTGAAACCGGCATGAACGGCCCCTTTCTCACGGCGATCCTGTTCTGGTTGGCGGCCTGGGCAGTCAATGTCTGGCTCGCCCGGCTGAAGCCGAAAAATCCGTCGGTCACAAGGTTGATCAATGTCATCATCCCGGTGCTCTTTGGCGCGGCCCTGATCGCACTCTGGGAAGGTGTGACCCGTGGTTTCAACGTGCCGAGCGTGCTGCTGCCCGCGCCCTCGATGATCTGGGGCCGAATTCTGAGCTCCGCCCACATTCTCTGGGCCGATTTCCAGCAGACCTATCTCAAGGCGGTGATCGCCGGTTACGTGATGGGATGCGGCATCGGCTTCATCACAGCGATCCTGGTGGACCGCAGCCCGTTCCTGCGCAAGGGCGTCATCCCTGTCGGCAATCTGGTCGCCGCCCTGCCGATCGTCGGTGTCGCTCCGATCATGGTCATGTGGTTCGGCTTCGACTGGCAGTCCAAGGCCGCCGTCGTGGTGGTGATGACCTTCTTCCCAATGCTGGTCAACACCGTCGCAGGCCTTGCCGCAACCGGCTCGATGGAGCGCGACCTGATGCGCACCTATGCCGCGACGCGCTGGCAGACGCTTTTCAAATTGCGGCTTCCCGCCGCTATGCCTTTCATATTCAATGCACTCAAGATCAACTCGACTCTGGCGCTTATCGGGGCCATTGTTGCGGAGTTCTTCGGCACCCCGATCGTCGGCATGGGCTTCCGGATCTCCACCGAAGTCGGGCGCATGAATGTGGATATGGTCTGGGCCACGATTTTCGTCGCGGCACTGGCCGGGTCACTTTCCTACGGGCTGATAGCGCTCGCGGAAAGGGCCGTAACTTTCTGGCATCCGTCCTACCGGCGCAGAGCCGGTGCATAACAAGACGGAGCCACAACCAGAGGAGAATGGCATGAAAAAGACGATCTCAATCACCATGGGGCTTGCCCTTTCGCTGATGGCCGGATCGGCACTTGCAGCCGACAAGCTGACGCTGCAGCTCAAATGGGTCACCCAGGCCCAGTTCGCTGGCTACTATGTGGCCAAGGACAAGGGCATGTACGAGGCCGCCGGCCTTGATATCGAAATCAAGCCGGGCGGCCCGGACATCGCGCCTCCGCAGGTGATCGCAGGCGGCGGCGCCGACGTCATCGTCGACTGGATGCCTTCGGCTCTCGCCAGCCGCGAAAAGGGTGTCGCACTGGTCAACATCGCCCAGCCGTTCAAGTCGTCGGGCATGATGCTGACCTGCCGCAAGGAAACCGGCATTGCTTCGCCGGCAGACTTCAAGGGCAAAACGCTGGGCGTCTGGTTCTTCGGCAACGAATATCCGTTCCTGTCCTGGATGAGCCAGCTCGGCATTCCGACCGAAGGTGGCGCCGATGGCGTTGAAGTGCTCAAGCAGGGCTTCAATGTCGATCCGCTGATCCAGAAGCAGGCCGATTGCGTGTCGACCATGACCTACAACGAATATTGGCAGGTCATCGACGCAGGTCTTTCCGCCGACGATTTGGTCACCTTCAAATATGAAGATGAAGGTGTGGCGACCCTCGAGGACGGCCTTTATGTGCTCGAATCGAGCCTTGAAGATCCGGAGATGGTCGACAAGCTTGCCCGTTTCGTCAAAGCCTCGATGGAAGGCTGGAAATGGGCCGAGGAAAACCCGGATGAAGCAGCCGAGATCGTTCTCGAAAATGACGCCAGCGGCGCTCAGACCGAAAAGCACCAGAAGCGCATGATGGGTGAAATCGCCAAGCTGACCGCCGGCTCCGACGGTACGCTCGATGAAGCCGACTATCAGCGCACCGTCGACACGCTGATGAAGGGCGGTTCCGACCCGGTCATCACCAAGGTGCCGGAAGGCGCATGGACATCGGCCGTGACCGACAAGATGAAAGCCATGTGATCACCCTTTTCGGGTAAACTGGACCGGCCGGCTGCAACAGCCGGCCGGTTTTTGATTCGGACGCGCAGAAAGAGAGACCAGCCATGACCAGCAGACTTGGTGACATGATTGATCAGGGCCAGGGCAAGGCACCGGCGGACATCGTTCTCAAGGGCGGCAAGCTGTTTGATCTGACCACCGGCGAGCTGCGCGACGGTGACATCGCCATCTGCGGCGACCGCATTGTCGGCACGCTTGAGAGCTATTCCGGCATCGAGGAAATCGACATCTCCGGCCGGATCGTGGTTCCGGGCTTCATCGACACCCATCTCCACATCGAGAGTTCACTGGTCACTCCGCATGAGTTTGACCGCTGCGTTCTGCCGCGCGGCGTCACCACCGCCATCTGCGATCCGCACGAGATCGCCAATGTCATAGGCGCCACCGGCATTCGTTACTTCCTCGATTGCTCCGAACAGACCATCATGGACATCCGCGTCCAGCTCTCAAGCTGCGTGCCAGCCACCCATCTCGAGACCGCCGGCGCGCGCCTCGACATCGAGGACCTGCTGCCGTTCCGCGACCACCCCCAGGTGATCGGTCTCGCCGAATTCATGAATTTTCCCGGCGTTCTGTTCAAGGACCCCGCCTGCATGGCCAAGCTCGAGGCGTTTCAGGGCGGTCACATCGATGGCCACGCGCCGCTCTTGCGCGGGCTCGGCCTCAACGGCTATCTCGCCGCCGGCATCCGCACCGAGCACGAATCCACCACCGCCGAGGAAGCGCTGGAGAAGATGTCCAAGGGCATGCATGTGCTGGTGCGCGAAGGCTCGGTCAGCCGCGATCTCGACGCGCTGATCCCGATCATCACCGAGCGCAATTCGCCCTTCCTGGCGCTCTGCACCGACGACCGCAACCCGCTCGACATCGCCGAGCACGGCCATCTCGACTACATGATCCGCCATGCCATCGCCAATGGCGTGGAGCCCTTGGCGATCTACCGCGCCGCTTCGATCTCCGCCGCCCGCGCCTTTGGCCTGCGCGACCGCGGCCTGGTGGCGCCCGGCTGGCGCGCCGACCTGGTGGTGCTCGACAGCCTTGAGGATTGCAACGCCCAGATGGTGTTCTCCGCTGGCCGCCGCGTCACCGACGCTCTGTTCGCCACCCGCAAGCAGACCGAACTGGTCGGCACCGACAGTGTCCGGGCGCCACTGGTCGAGGCAGGTTCCTTCACCGTTCGCAAGAACCGCAGTTCGACACCGGTGATCGGCATCGTGCCGGGCAAGATCATCACCGAACGCCGCGATCTCGATCTCGCCATCGACAATGGTGAGAAGCAGATCGATCTCGCCCGCGACATCCTCAAGATCGCGGTGATCGAGCGCCATGGCAAGAACGGCAACATCGCCACCGGCTTTGTTCAGGGCTTCGGCCTCAAGCGCGGCGCCATCGCCTCTACCATCGGCCATGACAGCCACAACATCTGCGTGGTTGGCGCGACCGAGGCGGACATGGCCGTCGCCGCCAACCGGCTGAGCGAAATCCGAGGCGGTTTCGTGGTTGCCGAGGACGGCAAGGTGATCGCCGAAATCGCCCTGCCGGTGGCCGGCCTGATGAGCGATCAGCCCTATGAATGGGTGCGAGAAACGCTAATCCCGCTACGCAAGGCGGCAAAATCATTGGGCGGCACGCTGGACGAGCCTTTCCTGCAGCTGGCCTTCCTGCCGCTGCCGGTGATCCCGCATCTCAAGATTTCCGATCGCGGCATGATCGATGTCGACGCCTTCGAGATCATCGATCCGTAAGCTCAGGCGAGCCGGGCGCAGAACGCATCGAGCCCGCTGAGAT
The DNA here is from genome assembly GCF_000154705.2 of Hoeflea phototrophica DFL-43. Taxonomy (NCBI): domain Bacteria; kingdom Pseudomonadati; phylum Pseudomonadota; class Alphaproteobacteria; order Hyphomicrobiales; family Rhizobiaceae; genus Parahoeflea; species Parahoeflea phototrophica. The sequence continues at coordinate 3,617,386 of NZ_CM002917.1, forward strand.
GAACCGTGCTGCCCTCATGACCGGGGGCAAAGCCGTGAAGCCTCAGAACCTCGACGATCTTCAGATCCGATGGCGGTGTCCATTCCGCAGGCTCGCGGTCGAGATTGAAAACGAACAACAACCGCCCCTCGCCCTCACCACGCGTAAACGCCAGAAGATCGCCATTGGTTTCAAGGAATGTCATTGAACCGTCGACAAGGCAGGCATGGGCTTTCCGGAAGGCCAGCGTCTTGCGGTAATGATTGAGCATCGAGCCGCTCAGATGGTCCTGCTGATCAACAGCGTGCAGGCGCTGGCTGTCGGGAACCGGCAGCCACGTCCGCGTCGCATCGGAAAATCCGGCATGGGCCGCGTCCTTTTCCCACACCATCGGCGTGCGGCATCCGTCCCTGCCCTTGTAGGCCGGCCAGAACCTGATGCCGTAGGGATCGACCAGATCTTCAAAGGCAATCTCGGCTGCCTCCAGCCCCAGCTCCTCGCCCTGATAGAGGCAGATCGATCCCCGAAACGATGACAGCATGGTGATGGCAAAGCGCGCCAGGTGTTCGGCGTCGTCACCCTCTTGCAGCCAGCGCGTGACATGCCGCTCGACATCATGGTTGGAGAACGACCAGCAGACCCAGCCATCGCTGACCACCGACTGGAAATTGACGATGCTGCGGCGGAAATGTTCGGCCGAAAACTCCCCACCGAGCATGTCGAATGTGTAGCACATATGCAGCTTGTCGCCGCCATTGGTGTAGGCCGCAACGGTCTTCAGCGAGCGTCGGCCATCACCGACTTCACCCACTGTGGTCCGGCCCTCATACTCATCCAAAAGCGCGCGGAAGCGCTGCAGAAAGACGACATTCTCCGGCTGCGACTTGTCGTAGAGATGGTCCTGAAAGCCGTAAGGATTGGTGTCGGGCGCATCGACCCCCATGAAGTTGCCGTCTTCCAGAGACTTGTTGAGCGGCGGGTTGTCGCGCAGATGCTTGTCATGGACATAGAAATTGACCGTGTCGAGACGAAAGCCGTCCACACACCGGTCAAGCCAGAACCGGACAGTGTCTAGAACGGCATTCTGCACATCCGGATTGTGAAAATTCAGGTCCGGCTGCGACGCCAGGAAATTGTGCATGTAGTATTGGCGCCGCACGGTGTCCCATTCCCAGGCTGGTCCGCCGAAAATCGACAGCCAGTTGTTGGGCGCGGTGCCATCCGGTTTCGGATCCGCCCAGACATACCAGTCGGCCTTCGCATTGTCCCGGCTCGACCGGCTTTCCTTGAACCAGGGATGCTGGTCGGATGAATGCGAGATCACCTGATCGATGATGATCTTGAGCCCCTTGGCATGGGCCAGCTCGACCAGCTCATCGAAATCCGACAAGGTGCCGAACATAGGGTCGACATCGCAGTAGTCTGAGACATCATAACCGAAATCGGCCATCGGCGATTTGAAGAATGGGGACAGCCAGATCGCGTCGACACCCAGCGAGGCGATGTGATCGAGCCGCTCGATGATGCCGCGAATATCACCGATGCCGTCACCGGACGTGTCCTGATAGGATCGCGGATAGACCTGATAGATGACACAGCCGCGCCACCAATTCTGCGAATTGGTCATATCGGTCTCCTGAAAGAAAGCTGCCTCGGAAAGAGGCAAAGTCCAAATGTGGGATTTCTCTTACGCCGCCGGTTGTTCTTCCAGCCCGAGCAGGAAATTGATCGACGGGCGCGCCTTGACGAGATCATCTATCGAGTAGGTTGCAAGCACCTCGAAAAAGGCTCCAAGCGCCTTGCGCAAGGCCGTATTCAAACCGCAGGAATCGACAAGCGGGCATTCGGTCGCATCATTTTCAAAGCACTCGGCCATGGCGAAACTGTCTTCGGTCACACTGACCACATCAAGCAGCGTGATCTTGTCCGCCGCCCGGCCGAGCCGGATCCCGCCATTGCGCCCGCGAACTGATTCGACCAGTCCCGCCTTGGTCAATGGCTGCAGGATCTTGAAAAGGAACAACTCGGAAACTGAATAGGCCTTGGCGATGTCGCCGATACGGCTCAAATTCCCATCATTGGCCGCACAATACATAAGCATCCGCACCGCATAATTGGTCTGACGGGTCAATCGCATGATCTTGCTCCATTCATCCGGCGGACACTTCCATTGCCGCTAAAATACAGTTTAGAATGCTTCCAGAAAAAGAAAACCCTTTCATTCAAGTTTTTCCGCCCGAACGGCTGGGCAATCAGACATGAGGCAATTAATGGTGCAGCCAAACCAGTTTGAAACTGTCAACGGTTTCGCCCGCGACACGATCACACTCGCCAACTGGCGCACCCGGCCTTACTGCTTCTGGTCCTTTCGCAACGTGTCGGAAATGGTCCGCTCGGCACGAATCCGCACATCAGGACCGCGCCCCCTGCCCGCACTTGCCGGCAATCCGGAGATCCTCGCGCGGCCGGCCTGGCCTGGTGCCGGGCAGTCCATGACCGAACTCCTGGCCCGCGCCCAGACCGACAGTCTTGTGGTGTCGCGCGGCGCCGGGATCCTTTGGGAATGGCACGCCCCAGGCGTCGACCGCAGCGATCCGCATCTGATCTTCTCGATCTCCAAATCAATCGCGGCGCTGGTTGCGGGCATTCTGGAGGATCAGGGCCTGCTCAATCCGGACACAACCATTATGGAACTGGTCCCGGAAGTGCGCGGCAGTGCCTATGAGGACGCAACCATCCGCGATCTGCTGGATATGCGCGTCAGCCTTGATTTCGACGAATCTTACCTCTCGCAAGGCGCCTATGCACGATACCGCCGCGCGATGGGCTGGAACCCGTCAATTGGCGACGGCAGCGAGACCGATGGCATGCTTGCCTTGCTGCGCACACTCGACAAGGCGGAGCACGCCCATGGCGGCGACCATGCCTACCTGTCGCCCAATTCCGACATGCTGGGAATTGTGCTCGAGCGCGCAAGCGGCGAGCGGTTTGCAGACCTGTGCTCGCGTCTTCTCTGGCAGCCCCTGGCCGCATCGGCTGACGCGTTCATCACGGTCGACAATCTTGGCGCTCCTCGCACTGCCGGCGGCATCTCGGTACGCCCGCATGACCTGCTGGCGCTTGGGGAAATGTTGCTCTCGGGTGGCATCGGCAAAGGCGGCCGGATCGTCTCCGAGCGCTGGATCAAGGACATGCGCACAATGGGCGATCCGGATGCCTGGGCGCGCGGAACCCAGGCCGATTTTCTCGAGCATGGCCGCTACCGCAGCAACTGGTATCAGGTCGGCGGTGGTTCCAACGCGTTTCTCGCGGCAGGCATTCACGGCCAGTTTCTCTACTGCGATCCGGACACAGATACGGCCATCGCCTGCACCTCGTCACAACATGAACCCCAGAGCGATGGGATCGACCAGGAAATGCTGGCGATGTTTGCGGCCATCTGCGCGGCCCCCTGAGCCACGCCGGGTTACGGTGCATGCCGTACAACCGAACCTGATCTATTCGAACACGATATCCGGCATCGCGCGCGTGCCCTCGAGTTCATCGAGACGCGCACGAACTGCAAGCGCGATATCGCGGTAGATCTTCGCATGCGGCCCGTCGGCTGCGGTGGCGACCACCGGCTTGCCGGCATCCGAGGTTTCCCGGATCGGCATCGCCAGCGGCACCTCGCCCAGGAACGGAACCCCGATCCGCGCCGCCTCGTCACGCGCGCCGCCATGACCAAAGATGTCATGGCGTCCGCCACAGTCAGGGCAGAGGAAAAAGCTCATGTTCTCGACGATCCCGAGCACCGGGACATTGACCTTGTTGAACATGTTGAGCCCCTTGCGGGCATCAATCAGCGCCAGATCCTGCGGCGTCGAAACGATCACCGCACCCGCCAGCGGCACATTCTGCGCCATGGTCAATTGCGCATCGCCGGTGCCAGGCGGCATGTCGACCACCAGCACATCGAGATCACCCCAGGCAACCTCACGCAGCATCTGGTTAAGCGCCGACATCACCATCGGGCCACGCCAGATCATTGGTGTGTCTTCCTCGACCATGAAGCCCATCGACATGACCTTGAGGCCATAATTCTCCATCGGCTTGAGCATGCGGCCTTCGAGCTGTTCCGGCCGCCCTGAAATCCCCAAGAGCCGTGGCATCGACGGCCCATAGATATCGGCATCGAGCACACCGACGCTGAGGCCGCTGGCCTGCAGTCCGAGAGCCAGATTGACCGCGGTGGTGGATTTCCCCACGCCGCCCTTGCCCGACGCCACCGCGATGATGGTCTTAACGCCCGGCACCTCCATCTTGGCGCGGCCCTGTGGCTGCGCACGCGCGGTTGCGGGAGGCGTGGGAGGCGCTGGTGGTGTGGCCGATTGTGGCGGGGGGGCACTCGTTCCCGGTTCCCGGGCGGCCGTCAATGCAACCATCGCACCTTCGATTCCCGGAACAGTCTTGGCTGCCCGTTCGGCAGCTTCGCGCAACGGCTCAAGCTCGCGGGCACGCGCAGCTGGCACGGTCAGCGAAAAATAGGCTTTCCCATCAGCAATGAAAATATCCGACACCAGTCCCAGATCGACAATATTGCTTTCGAGATCCGGCCCCTTGACGGTTTTCAGCTTTGCCAGAATGTCTTCCTTGGTCACGCTCACGATGCACTCCGCAAAAATGTTCAACTCTCGACCCATGACATAATGCAGGCAGAGTTCGAATAGAATGGCGCTGAACAGAAAAAGCCGATTGCCTAGCTCTTGTTGGTTCTGCCGCGGAGCACGAAGAACGGAACAATCACGGTCAGTATCAAAAGCCTCGCCACATGATGCGACGCCACGAAGGTCGGATCAATGCCAAGGATCACCGACATCGCGGCCATGGTTTCGAGGCCGCCGGGAGCAAAGGCGATCAGCACCGCAACAACATCCATGCCGGTGATTTCAGCGGCAATTACGGCAAAGATCCCAGCAAGCACAACCCCGAGCACCGTCACCGCCACGCCGGCGCTGAACGCATGCCGGAGCTCTTTCAAGGTCACGCCCGAAAACCGTGATCCGATCAGCGCACCCAGCGACACAAAGGCTGCAGCAGCCAGCCAATAGGACATCACACCTTCAACAATTCCGGTGACATGCAAGCCGACCGACACCAGCATGCCGCCAATCAGATAGGCTGCCGGAAGCTTCAAACGATGCAGAAGGTAGCCAACCAGTGCGGCACAAAGGATCATCAGAACCAGCGGAACCAAAGCGGTTTCCTCCGGGCCGACAGCGGGACGTTCGGGAAGCTGTCCGGTGAGGGCAATCGCCGCGGGGACCAGAAGCGTCAAGGCCAGCACCCGGATCGACTGGACGATGCTGACTGTCTTGAGATCGGCCTTCACGCCCTCGGTCAGTCCCAGCACGTAACTCAGATGTCCCGGAGAGGAGGACAGGAACGCAGTTGTCGGGTCCATCGACCAGTACCGGACCAGTGCGGCGCGTGTCAGAAGGATGATTGCCAGGATGCTGGCTGCAAGAGCCGTCAGTGTCACCGGCCAGGTCCGCATCGCATCGAGAACCTCCGGCGTCACACCCTGACCAATGGTCAGCCCGAGAATGACAAAGACCGCATGACGCAGCAGCAGCGGCGGGCTCTGGATTTTCATTCCAGCAAGCCCTGCAAGCGTGATCATTGTTGCCGGACCGGTCAGATAGGGCGCGGGGAACGAAAGCGCCGCAAACAACACTGCCCCCAGCACGGCAACCGCTATGGTCAACACCGAAGCCTGCCAAGAAACTGGCGGCATTGCGCGTCTCTCCTGTCATGGGGCCCAAATCAATTTGGGAGACAAAACAACAAATTGCAGACGACAGAATCGCTCTGCAGTTCTTGTTTAACTTACAATTTGCCGTCGCGCGACCTGCCAGTGACCAGGCTTTTGCCGGCCAGCCCTGGTCGAGTGCATTGTCCGCGGATCTGCTATTTGATGGGAAGACCCCGTGCCTGGAGATCAGCGCCGCACGGCAAAAGGCCGGGCGTGATTGCCACGCCCGGCCGTTCAAGAGTCATTGAAAATGATCAGTTGGAGGCGCTGGCCATTCCATCCACGGTGAAGAAAAGTGTCTCCCCGGAGCTGTCGTCGACACCGTCATTGTCGGTGACGATATAGGCTTTGCCATCAGCGTCGATCGCCAGACCCTCAACCTTGTCGACAACATAGCCGTTGAGCGATTTGAGATCGGGCAGAAGATCGCGAACCTCCTGCTTTGCCACGACCGGCAGCTCTCCACCGATCGGCGCCGGGACCATCTCGCTCATGGCAACCCGGTAGATCTTCTTGACCGCAGCCTTGTCGGCAATCTGGTTGTCGCGCTCGATGATGTAGGCGAAATCCCCGTGGATCTCGATGTCGGACAGGCCAACCCAGCCCTTGTCAGCAGGCGCGTCGAGCTTGTAACGCACGGCACCCCATTCCTCGCTGTCGATGTTGTAGGCCAGAAGCTTGACTTCCTCGCCCTTGGCATCGTCCTTCCAGGAACGCTGCACCGGCATCCAGAGCACATCCCCGTCACGGGCAATGCCTTCCATGCCGAAGCGGACTTCGTTGGCCAGAAGCTCGGCGGGAAGCGGGACTTCGTGCTTGATCTCACCCTTTGCATGACATGGTAGAGCGCATGCGGACCCAGGCGGTCGTTGCGTCCCTCCGAAGCCAGCCAGAAACCGCCATTGCCATCCAGCGTCACACCTTCAAGATCGAGCTTCTGAGCTGGAGCGCCACCACGGGTGACTTCGAGCGCCGAAGTGATCCGTGCCGGTGTTTGCGTGGCATCAATGGTGAAGATGGTTGGCTGGTAGCCATAGAAACTGTCATTGATCGCATAGAGCGTGCCCTTGCTGTCTGGATCGGCGGCAAGGCCTGACAGGGCGCCCCAGCCGATCAGGGTGTCAGCCCCTGCGGATGTGATCTGTGGATAAGCCGCAGGGGCCTCCTCACGCTGATAGACCATCACGTGGCTGCGCACGCCGCCATCCTCGATCAGATCCGCTTCATTAGCTGTGACCAGCAGGTTGCGGGCCGGAAGCGCAACGATACCTTCGGGTGCGATGCCTGACGGCAGGATTTGCTTGAGCACCGGCGCTGCAGGATCGCTCACATCATAAACACCAACCACCGAGGCACGTTCAGCGCCGACAAAGACGTAAGGAATGCCATCAAATGCCGCGAATTCGATGGATTCAGGCTCCACACCCTTGGCGTCGGAGCGCTTGTCCGGATAGTGGCCGGTCTCGACAACGGCATATTCGAAAGACGTGCCTGAATCATAGACCACGGTGCCGTTCTTGTTGAAGATGGTCCAACCGCGCGAACCGCCTTCATAATCGCCTTCATTGGCGGTTGCGAAGTGATCATCATCGATCCACTTGACCGCGTCGGGCTCGCGCTTGCGGTCGACCTGGGTTTCGGTAAAGCGCAACGCGCCGCGTTCATCGGTCAGATCGACATTTTCGAGCGTCACCGAACCGGCCGAGAAATGCGAGACAACCTTGCCATCGCGATCCAGCACGACGAGGTGGTTGTTCTCCTGAAGCGTGACCACGGTTTCACCAAGCCCATTGACATCGACGAACTCCGGCTCCGGATCTGAAGGGCCCACCTCTGCGAGGCCTGTGACATCGGCAAAACGCAGGCTGGCGCAATCGGCTGCACCGTCCTTGACGTCGATCATCGCAAACTGACCTGCAGGCATCTGCGGCAACACGCCATCATCGAGATCCTCATCGCGTTCGTTTTCAATCGCGATGGCGATGAACGAACCATCCTTGGCGCTGGCGATCGAATCCGGCTGTCCGCCAAGATCGCACTCGGCAGTCACGGTCTTTGCATCCATGTCGAGTGTCAGGAGCTTTCCGCCCACTGCCACATAATCCTCGGAGGTGTTGACCGCGACAAAGGCAGTCGACCCGATAACGGTCACCGAAGTGGGCTCGCCCTGCACATCCACATTGCCCAGCGGCTTGGGAGCGGAAGCATCGGATATGTCAATCATGCCGACAGCGCCAAGCGGGCTGTCGGTGTAGATCAGCCGCTGGCCGTCTTCAGTGGCGGCAATAATTTCAGACGATGTCTCGCGATTGATGTCTTCACCCTCGGCCATGTTCGATGGCGTGGCAAAAGAGGCGACACGGTTGAAATTCATGTCGGCCGCAGACGCTGATGCGGCGATAAGGGCGAGTATGGAGGTAAAGCTGAGAAGTCGTGTCATGGTGCAGTCTCCCGTTTAAATCCAACAGGATGTGCCACTGCACCGATTGCAGCTTCATGACGGATTTGTGTCAGTTATATGAAAGCTCTGATGGCTGAGAGCTGATCATTCGCGGGAATGAAACCGCCTATGCCGTTGCCGGTTTCATGTAACGGCGCCTGCGGATGGTTCTTCACCCGCAGTTGCTTTGCTCAACAGCTTGATTCCGGAATCCTCCAGGAACTCGGGCTTGCCGAAGTAAAATCCCTGCAAGCAGTCACACCCGGCCGCCAACGCCCGCAACCTGTCTTCTTCCGTTTCTATCCCCTCCGCGATGACTGATTTTCCCGAGCGCCGGGAAATCTCCACCACAGCGCTGACAAAAACGTCGGTGACGACATCATTGCCCAGCGAATTGACGAAGCTCTTGTCGATCTTGATGATGTCAAAGGGCAGCATACGCAGCTGGTTAAACTCCGAATACCCCATGCCAAAGTCATCCAGAGCAATGCGGAACCCGTGTGCCTGCAACGCAGAGAGGCGCTTGGCATTGTCGGCGCTGCAGATCAAGGAGGCGCTTTCCGTGACCTCCAGAACAATTCGGCAAGGATCCACGCCGGTTTCGCTCAGTATGCCCAACAGTCTGTCGACCAGGTCGGGGGCAGCGACCTGGTTGGCTGAAATGTTCACATTGACTGAAACCTTGGGCAGCTTCTCAAGATCCTCACACACCTGCCTGACAACGTAACATCCAACATCTGAAATGAGGCCGGCCCGCTCGGCAATAGGGATGAAGACATCCGGAGTAATCACGCCCCGAAGGCTGTGATGCCATCGAAGCAGCGCCTCATAGGCAACCAGGTCCCCATTCACACCGACAATCGGCTGATACGCCACACGCAAGTGCTTGAGCAGAATGGCGGCGCGCAGCTCCCGCATCAGTGTCTTTTCGTTGCGAACATCTGTCAGCATCGCTTCGGCATACATTGTCGATTGAGCCCGGCCGTTTTTCTTCGAAGCATAAAGCGCCATATCGGCATTGGCGACCAGAGCACCCCAGGTCTTTCCATGGCGCGGAGCCATTGCAATTCCAACGGATGCACTGACCATCAGTCGCTGAGTGCCGATATCCAGTCCTTGGGCAAGCCGTTCGACGAATTCCGAACAGCGCTTCTGCGCGAACGCTTCCGTTATCGGGTCGGAATGCTCGACGAACACGGCGAACTCATCACCACCGAGCCGGCCTACCCATCCATCCGGGAAGCTGGCCTCGAGCTGCTGGGCGAAGAAGCAGAGAACACGATCTCCGATTGGATGGCCGTGCGTGTCATTGACTTGCTTGAAATGATCAATGTCGACGAGAAAAAGAGCGGCAAAACGCTTGCGGCCTCGTACCTCGAGAACGGATTTGGTCGCGGTGACAAATCTCTCCCGGTTGAGGGCGCCGGTCAGGGCGTCCCGTTCGAACTGGGCGACAACCTTCTTGTGCTTCTTCTTCAGCTTGGCGACTTGATTGCGCAGCGCCAAAACCGCCAAACCCAGATACAATATGGCCCCGGCTCCACCAATGGCAGCAAGCGCCAGCCAATCGGGATGCACAATATCTTTCGCACCCGAAATGGGAACGCCAAGCAGCTGGTCGGCAGCCATGAACGAGCCGATAAGCACAAGGATCAGGAAACCGAAAACCAGCTCACTGGCTCCGCCAAAATGACCCCGTTTCTTAAGACTGCGTGTATCCATGCCCGATCGCGAGGCCTCCGAGATTTCAGCCGCTGACAGCAAATGCCGGCTTGTCACCAATGCTCCCTTTGAGCGGGAAACCCGGCCAATCAGAAACCTTGCCCTGTTAAACGCGTCCAGCATCCTGCACGGAAGTATTGTCTTTGCAGAACAGAATGGTGTTGCGGCTCTGACTAGCACCATTAGGTTAAGCCTTGCCGCCGGGCCCACTGCAAGTTCTTGCAATCCCCTCGACGAGGACAAAGGTGCCTGGGGACACGATGGTGGAAAATGACCGCCGGATTCAGGGCCGGTCGATACCGTAACTCTTGTAGACGGCATCCATGAACTGGCGCGCACAGGCTTGCCAAGAAAACGCCATCGCCCGGTCTCTTGCGTCATCCCGGGAAAGATCAAGGCAGGCCAACGCCGCCTTGCGAAGATCTTCGTCGACAATGCCCGCTGCACTCTCGCCAATGATGTCCTTGGGGCCGGTGACCGGATAGGCGGCGATGGGAACCCCCGAAGCCAGCGCCTCCAGAAGCACAAGACCGAACGTGTCGGTGCGTGAGGGAAACACGAACACATCGCCCATCGCATAAAGCGCCGCAAGCTCCCGCCCGGATTTTGCACCGGTGAAGGTCACATCGGAATAGCGCGCTCTGAAATCATCGAGTTGCGGCCCGTCCCCGACCACCAGCTTGCTACCGGGCAGATCCATCTCCAGAAAAGCCTCGACATTCTTCTCCACCGCCATCCGCCCGACATGCAGAAAAACCGGACGCGGCAAATCGAGCGGTGGCGGATAGTCCGGATTGAAAAGCGTGGTGTCGACACCGCGCGACCAGATGTGCAGGTTTTCAAATCCCTTGCCGGCGAGCTCCCTGCGCAGGGATTCTGTGGCCACAAAACACCCTCGCCCGGAATTGTGAAAGCGTCGCATGACCGCATACATCCAGGCCTCGGGAACCGGCAACCGTGCGGAAACATATTCTGGAAAGCGGGTGTGATAGCTGGTCGTGTAGCCATCCTGTTTGCGCGCGACCAAGCGCGCCAGCATGCCAAGCGGCCCTTCGGTGGCAATCTGGATGAAGTCAGGCGCCGATTGCGCGATGCGCCTCGAAACCCGCCAGGGCGTGGCCAGCGCCAGCCGGATTTCAGGATAGCCCGGCATCGGAACGGTGCGAAACTCCGCCGGTGAAAGAATGTCGACTTCGACATTCAGCGCTTCCAGATCGCGGACCAGATGTTCGATCGAACGCACGACACCATTGATCTGCGGCCGCCAGGCATCGGTGACTATGAGCAATTTGGGCATACACCGGTCCGCTTGAGCTGTGGGCCGTGATCACGGATGACACCTCTTAGCTTCGCCATGAGCGTTGATCAACACCGGTTCCGCCTGTTGCAAACACCAGATTTCCGGCAGCCCGAGGCTCGGAGCCCGTCCCTAAACCGCTACTGTGACGCTCTGAAGACACTCAGCTTGAGAAAGGCGATCAGCATCGCCAGTGCCAAGGTTGGGCCTGCGCCATTGCCCAGCATTGCGTCATTGTCTTGCAAGTCGGATTGCCTGAGCGTGCACGTCCATTCGCCATCCCCCTCACGCGCCGTTCCCTTGAGCACAATCGACCAATCGGGAAGATGCGTGTTGACCAGATGCAAGACGGCCTCCGTCGGGTGGCGGTCGGCCAAGGGACCGGATTCGCCGAAATTTTCGTCAGGAAACGCAGACTGAAGCGCACTGATGACATCCTGGTAGAGGCCGGCATCCAGGGTATTCGCCTGCAACACCTTGGTGAATACGTCGGTCAGGCCATTGATCACGCTGGTCTCCCATCTGTTTGAACTCGGTTTCCGGCTCCGTCGCCTACCATCATCCGGATTGACCGGGCTGGCGTTGACCAAGATCAAGACTGGCTGCGAATCTTCGGACCCAGTTCCTGCTGCAACGCCAGATGATGGGTGAGATCGGACAGCGAAATCACACCAAGCAGCTGATCGCCCTGGACAACCAGCAACTTGCGCCGCGCGGCCGTGGCCAGTGATTTGAAAACAGCTTCAAGCGGGGCATCCGGTGCAACCGAATTGTCAGGCCCAAGCGGCACGGTGATCTCTTGCACCTGCTTTGTTGCCCAATCTGCACGGTCGACCGATCTCGCCCCGGCAATGTCGGCATAGCCCAACAGCCGCTCACCAGACAGCACCGGGACGAAGCTGACGCCATGGCGCAGCATCACATCATCCACCAGTTCGGAAATCGTCGCATCGGAGGCGACCGTCCAGACCGTTTCACTCATCAGCACCCGCGCCGTCTTGCCACGCAACGCCGCCTTGATCAGCAGGTTCTGGTAGCTGCCACTGGAGGCGTTGAGGATGAAGAACCCGATCAGAATTTGCCAGAAGCCTCCCACGCCCTGCCCGCCAAACACCGCCAGCGCGCCACTCACCATCAGGAACAGGCCGAAGAATGTACCGATACGGCTCGAGATCCGGGTGGCCCGCAACAGATCGCCGGTGACACCCCAGATCACCGCGCGCAACATCCGCCCGCCATCAAGCGGAAACGCCGGAAACAGATTGAAAACAGCCAGAACAAGATTGATCAGCGCCAGATAGCCGAACACGGCGCCAGCGATGCTGGCATCCGGACCACCGCCGGACAGGCTTGATGCAATATTGAAGAAGCCCGCAAGCAGCAGGCTCATCAGCGGCCCGGCAATGGCGATCTGGAACTCGGATTTCGGATCGTGTGGTTCTTCTTCAAGTTCGGCAACGCCTCCGAAAATGAAAAGCGTGATGCCGCCCACGCCCAGACCATGGGACCGGGCAATCAGCGAATGCGACAACTCATGCAGGATCAGCGAAGCGAACATGCCCAGCATCGCGACAATGCCGAGCACGGTGTAGAACGAGCCCGAGAGCCCCGGAAGAACCTGGGGGAAATAGGATGTCGACAGGCTCCAGACAATCAGGGCAGCGATCAGCAACCAGCTTGGATCGACCTTGAGTTTGAAACCGAATATCTCGAAAATCTGAACAGCATTCTTGAACATGACATCTCCCAGTCGCTCTGACCCGGGCATCATGCACCAGACCGGACCCACCGGTATTGATCGACATCATCTCGCTGGCTGGCCACCTCAAGAAGAGGCCATCCAGGGTGTTCCCCGCCTGGGAATCAAGCCTACTCCAGCCGTGCGGGAAATCCGTCGGCGCGCAGGTCGGTGCCCAAGCGGTCTTCAAGCAGCTTGGCGATCATCGGCGACTGCGCGTCTCCGCCATAGGCCGCCTTGGCCTCGACATAGGTCTGCTCGGTCATCGAGGCCAGTTCCAGCGGCACGCCGAATTCCCGGCCGAATTCCATCGCAAAGCCGAGATCCTTGAGCGCCAGGTCGATGTTGAAGGCAATGTCGTAGGATCCGTTGAGGATCAGCGCGCCCTCGGTCTCGTGCACGAAGGAATTGCCCGACGACGCCTTGATCGCCGCCCAGGCCTGAGCGAGATCAAGACCGCCACGCTTGGCCAGCATCAGCGCCTCGCCGCAGGCCTTCAAATGAATGAAGGCCAGCATGTTGGTGATCACCTTGATGATCGAGGAATTGCCGAGCGGCCCCATGTGGAAGATCTGGTTGCCCATCGCCTGCAGCGCCGGCAGGTGCAGGTCGAACAGGTCCTTGTCGCCGCCCGCCAGCATGGTGATCTGCCCTTGCGCCGCCAGATGCACGCCGCCGGTCACCGGCAGTTCCATGGTGCGCACCCCCTTTTTGGCTGCGACCTCCCCAAGCCGCAGGATCTCGTCCCGGCCGAGCGTTGACATCTCGATCCAGGTGGACCCGGCCTTAGCCGTTGTCAGGACCTCCATGAGCACCTTCTCAGACACTGCCGGCGACGGCAGGCAAGTGACGATGGCGTCGCAGTCGCGTGCCAACTCCGCCGGCGTCGCCGCCCAGACGCCGCCCATGTCGACATGGCGTTTGCCAAGCGATGGATCGAGGTCATTGACCGTAACCTCGAAGCCCGCTTTGAGCATGCTTACGGCCAGATGGCCGCCAAGATTGCCCAGCCCGATAAATCCGTAGCGCATTTGTCCGTCCCTGATTTTGAAGCTTTGTGAGAATGCTGACGCCGCTAGCCGTGGCCGATCAGCGCCTTGGTTTCGAGATAGTCGTGCATGCCCCAATCGGCATATTCACGGCCGTTGCCCGATTGTTTGTAGCCGCCGAATGGCGCGAACATGTCCCAGTCGGGGTAGTTGATATGCACCTGGCCGGCATGCATCTGCCGGGCGATTGAGCGCGCATGGTCCAGATCGCCTGACTGCACATAGGCCGCGAGCCCATAGACCGTGTCATTGGCAATCCGCACGGCCTCGTCCTCGCTGCCATAGGGCATGATGGCGAGCACAGGACCGAAAATTTCCTCGCGCGCGATCCGCATGTCATGCGTGACAGCACCAAACACTGTCGGCTTGACATAATAGCCCTGGTTGAGCCCGTCGGGCTTGTCGCGTCCTCCGCTCACCAGAGTGGCCCCGTCCTGAATGCCCGAGGCAATCAGCGCCTGGATCTTGTCATACTGGACCTGGCTGATCACCGGACCGAGATCGGTATCCGCCGCCAGCGGATCACCCGTCACAAGCCCTTCGGCAGCCTGCTTGGCAATGGCAAGGGCCTCTTCATGGCGGCCCTCGGGCACCAGCATCCGGGTCGGTGAATCACAGGACTGGCCGCTGTTGCCGAAGCAGAGCTCGACACCGGTTTTGACGGCGGCTTCAAGCTCGGCATCATCCAGGATAATGTTGGGCGACTTCCCGCCGAGTTCCTGCGCCACCCGCTTGACCGTATCGGCGGCTGACTTGGCCACCAGGATCCCCGCCCGCGTCGACCCGGTGAACGAGACAATGTCGATTTCGGGATGCGAACTCAGCACCTGCCCAACACCGGGTCCATCACCATTGACCAGATTGAACACGCCCGCAGGCACACCGGCCTCGTGCATGATCTCGGCAAACACGATCCCGCTCAATGGCGCGATCTCGCTCGGTTTGAGCACCACGGTGCAGCCAGCAGCGATCGCCGGCGCCACCTTGCAGGCAATCTGGTTCATCGGCCAGTTCCACGGCGTGATCAGGCCGGCGACCCCGATGGCCTCTTTCACAATCCGGGTGGTTCCGCGCTGCTCCTCGAACGCAAAACTCTCAAGCGCTGTTATGGTCGCCTCGATATGTCCGAGGCCGGAACCTGCCTGGTCGGACCGCGCCATACCCGCGGGCGCTCCCATTTCCATGGTGATGGCGTCAGCGATCTCCTCAATTCGCGCTTCGTAAACATCGCGGATCCGGCGCAGAAGCGTAAGGCGATCATCCTTGCTGGTCGCGCTGAAGCCTGCGAAAGCGGCACGTGCCGCCATGATCGCCTTCTCAGCGTCCTCAGGGCTGCCGATTGCGACCTTGGCCACGCTGGCTTCCGTTGCGGGATTGATCACATCCAGCAACGACGCGCCCGATGATGGCGAAACCCATTCGCCATTGATGTAGAATCGCCCGGTATTGTCGCTGATCGCCATGAAACTGCCTTTAAATATAAATGTTGAAGGCCGCCCTGAGAGCTGCGTCGGTCACAGGATCAAACAGCGGTACAGTTGATTGATCAAGGATTCGGTTCTTTCGGGCAATGGCTTTCTGCACCAGATCCGGTTTGCCAATCTCCACCCACTCTTTCGGGCTGGTCCGGTCAGCGAGCACCGGATAGATATATTCGGTCTGCATCACGCTCAACGTCTGGGAATGCCCGAGGTAATGCCCCGGCCCTTCCAGACAAACTTCCCGCATTGCTTCCAGACTAACGCTGTCCTCGGTCACATCGATCCCGCGGACGCAGCGCAGCACCTGGCCCAGCATATCATCGCCAAGCACCAGCGATTCCATGCAGAACCCCAGCAGCGACGCATGCATACCGACGGACTCATAGACCATGTTGAGCCCACTCAACCCCGCCATGACGTTTGAGGTCGCCTGCTCCCAACCGGCCTGCATGTCGGGCAGCTTGGAATCGGCAATGCCCGCAGCCGCGCCACCCGGCAGGCCATAGAACCGGTGCATCTGGGCACAGCCCGCAGTCAGCAGCGCCTGCTCGCCCGATCCGCCCGACATTGCCCCCGAACGAAGGTCGGACACGAACGGCCAGGTGCCGAACACCGCCGGATGGCCCGGCGCCATGGCATTGACATAGACAACGCCCGCCAGGCATTCGGCCACCGCCTGCACGATCGCGGTAGCGAGCGGCGCCGGCGCGGTTGCGCCCGCCTGCCCGGCTGACAATAGCAGCACCGGCATGCCCGCACGGATGCAGTTCTCCATGGTGATGCAGCTCTCTTCCGCAAATTTCATCGGCGGAACCACGAAGCAGTTGGAATTGGAGACGAACGGCCTAGCACGCCATGCCTCTTCCCCGCCTGCCACCGTGTGAAGAAAATCCATGCAGCCGGCAATATGGGACGGATCGGAGAAGCTGGTCCCGACATGCTTGGTGGTGCCGCCGCAACAGGCATAGAGCGTGTTGATGTCCATCTCGAAATTGTCCACCACATCGCGGCAGACCATGGCGCGCTGAAAGAAATGGACATTGTCCAGCGCATGGGTGATCCGCGACGCCTCAAACAGATCCTTGGCGGTGGATTCGCGGTAGGTCCGGGTTTCGACATCCACCACATGCACCGCGGCGCCGGCTGTGCCGTAATGCACCCGTGTGCCCGAGAGATCGAGGTCATAGGCAGGATCGCGGCCATGCAGCACCACATCCTTTTTTGCCAAGGCCAGCATGTCCTCGACCAGCGCGCGCGGAAACCGGAGCCGCCCGTCATCGCCGAGGATCGCACCGGCCCCGGTCATGATCTCGATGCCCGAGGGCGGTGCCTGCGACAGGCCGATGGTTTCAAGCGCGTCGAGCGCTGCCTCATGGATGCGCAGAACATTGGCCTCACTGAGCGCCGAATACTGGCCACCACTCATACCGGGCCGGACCGGCCTGAGATTAGCGGCGAGAGGGGCCGTGCGGACAGCGACACGTCCCGCACGACCGCCGGAGCGGCGTCCCTGTTTTTCCGCGACCGGTGCCTCGATCAAGGTATCAGCCAGTGGCTCAAGTGTTGGTTCCATTGCGGTCTCCATTGGGTCCGAAGCAAATTCCAATTCACATCCGGACGCGGAGCGCGCCGGGGTCGTAGAGCGGTTTGAGCGACGCAATCGCCTGATGGCGTTCGCCCGCAATCTCGATTTCATAGCTGGATGCCAGAACATCCGCGGCGCTTTCACCCGCCGAGGGCACATAGCCAAGTCCGATGGCGCCACCGAGATGATGGCCATAATTGCCCGAGGTGATGATCGAGACGATCTCGCCGTCGCGCACGATCACCTCGTTGTGGAACAGCAAAGGCTCGGGATCCCTGAGCTGGAATTGCACCAGACGGCGGCTGAGCCCGGCTTCGCGCTTGGCCAGCACCGCATCGCGGCCGATGAAGTCGCCCTTGCCGGTCTTCACCGCAAAACCGAGACCGGCCTCGAGCACATGATCCTCGTCGGTGATGTCGTGGCCGAAATGCCGGAAAGCCTTTTCGATGCGGCAGGAATCGAGCGTGTGCAACCCGCAGAGCTTCAGCCCGTGATCGCCGCCCGCTTCGGCCAGCGTTTCAAACACATGCGCGGCCTGGTCGCTGGAGACATAAAGCTCCCAGCCAAGTTCGCCGACATAGGTGACACGGTGCGCCCGTGCGAGACCCATCCCGATCTCGATCTCGCGCGCTATTCCGAAAGGATGCGCATCATTGGAGAAATCATTCGGGCTGACAGCCTGGAGCAATGACCGCGCATTCGGTCCCATCACACATAGCACGGCCTCTGCTGCGGTGACATCGGTGATGACAGCAAAGCTGTCGCCAACATGCCGCCGGAGCCAGGCGAGATCCCGTTGCAGCGTGGCGCCGGGCACCACCAGCAGGAAGGCGGTTTCAGTCAGCCGCGTCACGGTCAGATCGCATTCGATGCCACCGCGGGCATTGAGCATCTGGGTGTAGACAATCCGGCCCGGCGCAACGTCCATGTCATTGGCGCAAAGCCGTTGCAGGAACGAAAGTGCATCCCGCCCCTCAACCCGGATCTTTCCGAACGAGGTCATGTCGAACAGCCCGACAGCCTCGCGCACGGCCCTGTGCTCCCTGGCCTGGTTCTCAAACCAGTTCTGCCGCTTCCACGAATACCGGTATTCCCGTTCCTGCCCCTCGTCGGCAAACCAGTTGGCCCGCTCCCAGCCGGCTGTTTCGCCGAACACCGCACCACGGGCTTTCAGATGCTCATGGATCGGCGACCGGCGCACACCGCGCGCCGTTGCCTTCTGCCGGTAGGGAAAATGATCGGCATAGAGCAGGCCGAGCGTCTCGCTCACCCGCTCGCGCAGATAATGCCGGTTCTTCTGAAACGGCTGCGCTCGCCTGATATCGACGTCCCAGAGATCGAAGGGCGGCTCGCCGTCATTGATCCACTGCGCCAGTGCAAAGCCCGCACCGCCCGAGGACACGATGCCGATGGAATTGTAGCCCGCGGCAACCCAATAACCGCTGACTTCCGGTGCCTCGCCGAGATAGTAGCTGTCATCGGGCGTGAAGCTCTCAGGCCCGTTGAAGAAGGTGTGAATGCCGGCAGTGGCGAGCAACGGCAGCCGGTTGACCGCCTGCTCGAGGATCGGCTCGAAATGATCGAAATCCTCCGGCAGCTGGTCAAAACAGAAATCTTCGCTGATCCCGTTCATGCCCCATGGCTTGGCGACCGGCTCGAAGGCACCGAGCAGCATCTTGCCGGCATCTTCCTTGTAGTAGGCGCATTCATCCGGTACCCTGAGCACCGGCAACCGCGACAGGCCTTCAATCGCCTCGGTCACAATGTAGAAATGCTCGCAGGCATGCAGCGGCAGCGTGACGCCGGATTGCGCGGCGAGATCGCGGCCCCACATGCCGCCGCAATTGACCACGATGTCCGCGTCAATCGTGCCTGCTTCTTCGCCCTGCTCCCAATTCACACCGGTGACCTTGCCCTCCGCAGTGTTGACCGCGGTGACCTTTACCCCCTCGATGATCTTGGCGCCGTTCTGCCGCGCCCCCTTGGCCAGCGCCATGGCGATATTGGCGGGGTCGCACTGACCATCGAGCGGCAGGTGCACCGCCGCCTTGACGTCGGAGATGTTGAGATGCGGATACATCTTCAACACTTCGTCAGGCCCGACTTCCTGAACGTCGACATCAAAGGCCCGTGCCAGCGACGCCTGCCGGTAAATCTCTTCCTTGCGCGCTTCCGTCAGCGCCACCGTGATCGATCCGCATTGCCGCATCCCCGTCGCAACACCGGTTTCTTCCTCAAGCTTGACGTAGAGATCGGCGGAATACTTGGCGAGCCGCGTCATGTTGATCGACGCCCGCAATTGCCCGATCAGACCGGCCGCATGCCAGGTTGTGCCCGAGGTCAGTTGCTTGCGTTCGAGAAGCACGATATCGCGCCAACCCAGCTTGGCGAGATGATAGGCGACCGAACAGCCGGACACGCCGCCCCCAATGATAACCGCACGTGCATGGGTGGGAGGTGTGGTCATGCATTGGACTCCGGCGGGATAAGAACAAGCTTTCCCGGATAGCGCTTGGAGAGGAAATCAGCCTGAGCCCGGGCAATCTCGAACAATGGGTAAGTTGCGGAAACCAGCGGCCGGATCAGCCCCTTGTTGATCAGGTCCACCAGATGCTGGAACACCGAGGGCGGCTGATAGGTGCAGCCGAAAATCGTCAGATCATTGAGGTAGATGGTGCGCAAATCCGCCTCAACGACAGGCCCAGCAATGGCGCCGGAAACCGCATAACGCCCGGCTGGAAGCAGGGCCTCCAGGAACCCGCCCAAGGCGGGACCGCCGACGACATCGATCACCACATCCAGACTTTTCGGAGCAGCGGTTTCATCCCGCACTAGAATGTGCGCCGCACCGGCTTCCCGAACCGCATCAGCCTTGGACGCTGCGCATTGGCCCGTCACAACAGCGCCGCGCAGTTTCGCCAGTTGAACTGCAGCCAGCCCGACGCCGCCGGAAGCCCCGGTGACCAGAACCCGATCCCCTTCGCCAACCTGGGCTCTGGTCAGCAGGTTTTCCGCTGTTCCGAAGGCACAGGGCATTGCGGCAATCTCGGTGTCCGAGAGCTGCGATTCCGTCACGTCGTAAAGATGCCGGGCGGGCACGCGGCAGAACTGGGCAAAGGCACCATCATAATCCGACCCAAGCGCAACATAGGCCGTTGGCGCAGCATCGGTTGCTTCAGACTGGTTGGTCGGGCAGACCACCCGCTGTCCAATCGACCAGCCCGAGACGCCCGCTCCGATCGCCACGATCCGGCCGCAGAATTCGGCACCCTGAATGCGCGGAAAGTCCAGCGCACCGGCAAACGCGCCATCGGCATGGACGTCTCCTTCCGAGGTGGCGCCCTTGGCCTCCTTTGCATACCAGCCAAGCCGGGTGTTGATATCGGTGTTGTTGACACCGGCGGCCATCACCCGAACCAGAACTTCCCCGTCACGCGGCACCGGCGTGGCAACATCCTCCCGGCAGCGCAACACTTCCGGCCCGCCATGGGCAGTCAATTCAACAGCGCTCATCAGGCTTGGCAGATTCACCCACGAAGCCTTTCATTTGAGGGATCCCACAACGGCTGATCCGCCTGAACGGTGGCTGCGAAGCGCTCACCGAAAATCTCCACCTCAAGCTTCGTGCCAGGCGCAGTCAGATCATGGCGCACCATGCCCAGCGCGATGGATTTATCGATGCGGTGGCCCCAGCCACCCGAAGTGGTTTCACCGACCACCTCGCTGCCATCCCAGAGCGTTGACATATAGGGCGCGTCACAGTCTCCGGCCTCGATCACCAGCGTGACAAAGCGTTTGGACACACCCTGCTGGCGTTCGACCTCAAGCGCCTGCTTACCGACAAATTCCGGCTTGTCCCATTTGACAAAACGGTCCAGCCCGCCTTGAAGCACGGTGTAGTCGGTCGACAGATCGCCCTTCCAGGCGCGGTAGCTCTTCTCCAGACGCAGCGAGTTGAGCGCAAACATCCCGAAGGGCTTGAGCCCGTGCGGCTTGCCTGCCGCCATGACAGCATCAAACACCGCCGGCGTGTCTTCGACCTTGGAGTGGATTTCCCAGCCAAGCTCTCCAGCGAAGGAAACCCGGATCAGCTGACACCAGATCCCGGCCACCTGGGCTGACTGATGCGTAAGCCATGGCTTCCCAAGATCTGCATCGGTGATACCCGACAGGATCTCGCGTGATTTCGGGCCGGTCAGGATGTGACAGGAGAACTGCTCGGTCACATCCTCGATCTTGATGTTCAGACCATCAGGCAGGTGCTTCAGGAGCCACTCATAATCATGCCATTGCGCCGTCGCGGCGGTGATCAGGAAGAAGAAATCCTCACTCATGGCCATGATCGACATTTCGGTGACGATCCGGCCCTGGGCATCGGCGAAATAGCCAAGCCCGATCCGGCCCGGCTTCGGCACCACACCGGTGATCAGCGTCGACAGCCAGTCGCGGGCGCCGGTTCCTTCGACCCGGAACCGCGAAAAGCCGGGAAGATCCAGAATTCCGGCGGCATCCCGCACGGCAAGGCACTCCTCACGGACCGCCTCGAACCAGGCGCCTTCGCGGCTCCAGATCTGGGTCGCCTCCTCGCTCACATCATCACCGGGGCGGGCAAACCAGTTGGCCCGCTCCCAGCCATTGTAGGCGCCGAATTGCGCCCTAAGCTCTGCCACCCGGTCATGCACCGGCGAGAGCTTCTTGTTGCGGCCCGCAGGCCATGCGTGATGGGGGAAATGCATGCCATATTCATGGCCATAGACTTCCATGCCCTTGGCCACGCAATAATCCTGATCACAGAACGAGGTGAAGCGGCGGGGGTCGCAGGACCACATGTCCCACTCGGTCTCGCCCTCGATAATCCATTCCGCCAGCACCTTCCCGGCACCACCGCCCTGGCAGATTCCGAAAGTGAACACGCAGGCCTCGAAGGCATTGGGAACGCCCGGCATCGGCCCGATCAGCGGGTTGCCGTCCGGCGTGTAGGGGATCGGACCATTTATGTTCTTGGTCAGCCCGGCAGTGCCGAGCAGCGGTACCCGTTCACAGGCATCATTGATGTACCATTCCAGCCGCTCGAGATCATCGGGATAGAGCTGGAACGAGAAATCCTCGGGCATCGGATCATCCGGCGTGATCCAGTGCGCCTTGCAGTTTCGCTCATAGGGTCCGAGGTTGAAGCCGTTCTTTTCCTGCCGGAGATAGTAGGAACTGTCGACATCGCGCATCAGCGGCAGCTTGTTGCCGGTTTCCGCGGTCCAGGCAGCCACCTCAGGCACCTCGTCAAACAGCATGTATTGATGGCTCATCACCATCATCGGCACATCACGGCCAAACCATTTGCCCACTTCGCGGGCGTAGTAGCCAGCCGCATTGACCACATATTCGCAGCGGATCTCGCCCTTGGGCGTCGAGATCACCCATTCGTCATTTTCGCGCCGCACTCCCGCAGCCGGACAGAAACGGTAGATCTTCGCGCCAAGATCCCGCGCGCCCTTGGCCAGCGCCTGGGTCAGCTGCGCCGGGTCGATGTCACCATCATTGGGATCATAGAGCGCGCCGGTGAGATCATGGATCTCGGCAAACGGATAGCGGGACTTGATTTCCTCGGGGGAGAGGATGTCGAGATCCATGCCCTGATAGCGGCCCATGCCCGCCACCCGCTGGAATTCCTGCAGCCGCTCCTTGGAATGGCCCAGCCGGATCGAACCGGTGACATGATAATTCATCGGATAGTCGACCATCGCCGCCAGACCGCGATAGAGCTCGGCCGAGTAGCGTTGCATGTTCATGATCGACCAGGAGGACGAGAACGTCGGAACATTGCCCGCCGCGTGCCAGGTGGAGCCCGCCGTCAACTCATTCTTTTCAAGCAGCACACAGTCGGTCCAGCCGGCCTTTGCCAGGTGGTAAAGCGCCGACACACCGACCACTCCACCGCCGATGATCACGACCCGCGCTTGCCCTGCAATCTCACTCACTTGTCGTTCCCTCAAATCACCACGTCCAAAGTGAGTATTGAGTCCGAAATTTCAGTTCGCAATTGGGTCCAAAGACCATTATTAATCGACAAATCCGATTAGGGTGCAAAGCAGCAAATCCCGGGAGAATGGCCATGCAGATCGAATTGTTGGAGACGTTTCTCGATCTTATGGACACAAAAAGCTTCAATCGCACCGCCGATCGGCTGAACCTGACCCAGTCAACCGTGTCGGCACGGATCCATACGCTGGAAACTACGCTGGGCAAGAAGCTTTTCACCCGCAGCCGCGCCGGCACCCAGCCGACACCTGCCGGCTACCGCTTGCTCGACCATGCCCGCGCCCTGCGCCACCAATGGAACGAAGCCCGACGATCCGTGCAGAGCACCGGCAATTTCGACCAGTCGATGCGCATCGGCATTCAGCATGATCTGGCCTCCAACCACATCGCCGACTGGGTTGCAGGTTTTCGCGCCATCCTGCCCAAAGCCGCGTTCTACATAGATCTCGATTTTTCCACCCAGATGAGCATCGATCTCCTGGCCGGCGAGCTGGATCTGTCGATCATGTTCACACCCAAGCACATGCCGGATCTGCACCACGAGCTCATTGGCGAGATTGGGTACAGGCTTGTCAGTTCCAATGCCCGGCGCATCGCAGAGATCAAGCCCGAGAGCTACATCTTCACCCGGTTCTCTCCGGCGTTCGAAAAGGTGCACAATCCGATGATGGCGGACCTCGCGGAGGCTCCGCTTTCAAGCGGACAGAACATCACCGTTTGCGGTCTTTTGTCATCGCTCGGCGGCTCAGCCTATGTGCTTGAGGAATCGGCAGAAGATCTGGTGGCAACGCAGGACTTTGACTATGTCGAGGACGCCCCGCGCATTCCGCAGGGCGTCTATTGCTCCATGCATCTGCGCAACCGCCACTCCCATGTCCACCGGCGCCTGCTTGAGAGCGTTCGCAGGCAGCTCGGATCGGATCCCGGCCGGGGGTGAGCAGGGTTGGGCCAACCAGTTGCTCTACACAGCGATGCGTTGCTCGGGATGGTTCGACAGGGTTTTCCAGATCCGCCAGGCCTCCAGCGCCGCTAGCGGAATGAAGTGAACCAGCGCCGGGCCCAGATTGTTGTGCACGAAGATCCAGTGCAGCAAGGTCAGCACCGCAGCCGGATAGACAAACCGCTGCAGCGTTTTCCAGCCAACCAGCAGCCACCGCTGCGAGGCATTGTTGCTGGTCAGTCCAAGCGGGATGAAAATCGCAAAGGCAAGCCAGCCGGTCCAGATTCCAAGCTGCCAGAACTCATCGAGCATCGGCTGAAGCGCGCCGCTCTCCATGATGTAAAACACCGTGTGCAGCACCGCATAGAGAAACGCTGCCACGCCCAGGGGCCGGCGCCTGCGCATCAGCCAGTTGAGCCATCCGGCCTTGGGAAAGATCATCCTGAGCGGCGTGATCATCATCGCGATGATCATGAAACGCGCGGCAAACTCACCGGTCGGATGCAACAGGCCCTCGGCTTTGCCCGGATCGGATATCACCGCCAACAACATCGGAATGGCAGGCAGCGCCAGCACTGCCCAGAAAAGATATTTCGACGACAAAACCCGGCCCATCGGAAAACTCCTTCAATTCGTGGCTCCCAAGCCACGGGTAGGAGTAATCGGTCCAAGGATCAGAACCTAGTTAAACTCTTGTAATGAAGCCGAGGCAGGCACGGCACTGCTGTGCTTCGGTCAGCGTTGCCAGGTGCTGATCTGATGCGCCGATGTCTCCAGCCAGGTTGGGCTCACCTCAACACCCCATCCCGGCAAATCGGTCACCGTCGCCTTGCCATCGACAATCTCGTAGGGCGACGCAACGAACAGATCATCCTGCCAGGGGTAGTAATCCTCTCCTTCGATGGAGAATTCGAGGTATTTGCCGGCATTCGGGATCGCCCGCAGCAAATGCATGGTGAAAAGCGTCACCATGGAAAGATTGGCCGCATGCGGCGTGCAGGGCAGCCCGGCCTTGTGCGCCATCTCCGCTACCCGAAGCGTGCGGGTGATCCCGCCCAGATAACAGATGTCGGGCTGAACGATGTCGACAGCCTTCATCTCGATCATCCGGCGCCAGTTCTGCAACTCGCAATCCTGTTCCCCGCCGGTCACGTCGATCGAAAGCGCATTGGTCACCTGCTGGGTCTGCTCATACTCCCAATAGGGGCATGGCTCCTCGTAATGGCTGATACCGTTCTGCTCGAGCATCTTGCCCACCTCGATGGCCTGCTCCGGCCCGTAACAGGAATTGGCATCCACCAGCAGTGCGACACTGTCATCCATGGCAGCACGTATTGTCGGGACAATTTCCTCGGTGCGGCCCGGCCACTCATCCTGCCCGCGGCCACACTCGGCGCCAATGCGGAACTTGAAGGCATCAAAGCCAAACCGGTCGCGCAGCCGGCTCAGCCGCGCCGCCTCGTCTTTCGGCGTAATGTCACGCTTCATCGACGACCCGTAAGCCCTCACCGTGCCCGGCGTGCCTCCGATCAGTTCGCACACAGGCTTGCCCTCAAGCCGTCCGCGCAGATCCCATAACGCCGTGTCCAGCCCGCCAAGGGCGCGGCGCAGATAGGAACCCGGGAACTTGTGCTCCTTTTCCGGAATGATATCGACGAGGTAATCGATATCCAGGGCCGGTTTCCCAAGCGCGTAAGGTGCGACTTGCCGGTGCAGCACCTGCGCGGTGATGTCCGCGTAATAGGGCGCGACCTGCCCCCACCCCGTCTCGCCGCTGTCGGTCGTCACTTTGACGAAGCAGACGAATTCATTGGCAAAGGTCTCGATATCGGCAATTTTCATTTTCGCACCCGGCTTGGAAAAGGGACCCACCCGTAGCGGATCAATTGGACTTGCGATAAGGTCCATTATGGCAAAGCTTGCAGTCCAATTTATGACGTTGACCGGAGCGGCCTGTTGAAGATCAAAGCCGGAGCAATTCTCTCTTCGATCCGGATCGACCGAAGCTCTGACCGCAAGATCAGCGTTCAGCTCTATATGGGCCTGCGCGACATCATTCTCTCGGGTGGATTGAACGGAGGCGAGCGGCTGCCCGCAACCCGCACCCTTGCCAGCGAGCTGGGGGTCTCGCGCACAACCGCGCTCGATGCCGTCGACCGGCTTGTCTCTGAAGGCCTGCTGGAATCCCGCATCGGCGCCGGCACCTTTGTCAGCCACACTCTCAAGGATCGCGTGCCTTCCTCGGCGAGGACCGCCGGCCCGGAACCAAAGCAACCCTTGCGTCTTTCACCCACGGCGGTCCAGGCAAACCGCCTGTTCGCAGACCGCAGGCAGCTGCCGCACAAGTCCCAGGCATTTGTCACCGCCTTGCCCGCGCTCAATGCGTTTCCCATGGCGCAATGGGCGCGGCTCTCGGCGCGGCATCTAAGATCAGACCGCGATGCGGTCATGGGATATGGCAACTCCTTTGGCCATCCGCGTCTTCGCGCAGCCATCGCATCTCACCTCAATGCCACCCGCGGCATTCAGTGCGACCCTGAACAAGTCTTCATCACCGGCGGCGCACAGCAGGCCTTCTCGGTGATCGGAAGCATGCTGCTCGACCGCGGCGAGAAGGTCTGGTTCGAAAATCCGGGAGCCATCGGCGCGCGCAACGCCTTCATCGCTTGCGGCGCGGACCTGGTCCCTGTGGCCGTGGATGACGAAGGCATCAATGTCGCCGACGGGCTGGCCAAGGCGCCAGACTTCCGCCTCGCCTTTGTCACCCCGTCCCACCAGCAGCCCTTGAGCCGTGTTCTCAGCCTGTCGCGGCGGCTGGCACTTCTCAACGCAGCCGAGACTGCGAATGCGTTCATCATCGAGGATGATTATGACGGTGATTTCTATTTCGGTGACCAGCCGCTTCCGACGCTCAAGAGCATCGATACCAATGGCCGGGTGATCTATGTCGGCACTTTTTCCAAGACGCTGTTTCCCTCCCTGCGGCTGGGGTATCTGGTGGCCCCGCAAAACATGGCCGATGCGGTCTCGGGCATCTTCTCCGCAGCGCTCGGCGGGGTGGCGACCTGGCCGCAGGCGGTGGTGGCGGACTTCATCGATGAGGGGCATTTCGCCACCCACATCCGCACAATGCGAAACCACTACAAGCAACAGCATGAGGCCTTGCATCATCACGCCCTTGGATTGGACACCAGCCTGCAGATTCAACGCGCCTCGGCAGGCTTTCATACCGTCGGCTTTTTCAATGAGCCCGGGCGCAAGGAAGAGGCGTTTGTCAGCGCCGCCGCCGAGCGGGGTCTGACCCTTTCGGGCATCGGACGCTATTGTCTTGAGCCGATAGAACGCAAAGGTGTTGTCATCGGCTATGGTGCCGCCAGCGAAGCTGAAATAAGATCAGGTGTCGAAACCTTGAACGCCTTGCTGGAGCAGACCTGACAGGCGTCACAAATTGGTATGGAAAAATATCTATATTGGATATGCGTTGCAGTCCAATGAGCAGTTACGCTCATCTCTGTCGACGCTAATTTTCGGCCAATACGCGCTAATTTTCAGAGACTTCACAGGGAGAACATCATGATCACAAGAATTGCAATCGCTGGCCTTTTGGCTGCGACCGCGCTTGCAGCCGTTCCGGCGCAGGCGGAAACACTCCGCCTTTTGACCTGGGGCTCTTACGCACCTGACGAACTGGTCAAGAAGTTCGAAGCAAAATATCCCGAAATCACCGTCGAGGTGACCTTCTCCAACAACGAGGAAATGGTCGCCAAGCTGCGCGCCACTGGCGGCGCCGGTTTTGACCTGGCCCAGCCAAGCCATGACCGCATCTTCGCGGCCCAGCAGGAATACAACATCTACAAGCCGCTCGATCTCTCCAAGATCGACACCTCGTCCATGCAGACGAGCCTGCTTGATGGCGTCAAGGCCAACACCACGATCGACGGTGAGGTCTATGCCGTGCCGCATCAGTGGGGCACTTCCGGCCTGATGACCAACAAGTCAATGGCGCCCGACATCAAGGCATGGGGCGATCTGTGCGATCCGGCCTACAAGGGCAAGACCTCGATGCGCCTCCGCCGCACCATCCTTCTCGGCACAGCCTTCGACATGGGCGAAGATCCGTTTGCAGCCTATGCCGATCTCGACAAGTACCAGGAGATCCTCGACAAGGTCGCTGACAAGCTCATCGAGTGCAAGGACAACATCAAGGCCTATTGGAAGGGCGGCGACGACCTTTCCGCGATGATGCTCTCGGGCGAAATCGTGGCGTCCGAGACCTGGGATTCCACCGCCTACAAGCTTTTCGGTGAAAACCAGGACATCGTTTTCGTTCCGCCGAAAACCGGCGCACTAGCCTGGATCGACACCTTTGCGTTTCCGCGTAAGGGCGAAGCGGATGATGCCGCCTACAAGTGGATCAACTTCGTGCTCGAGCCGGAAAACGTGAAAATCATGTCAGCCAGCACCGGTGCTATTGCAGCCGTTAATGGCGGCCTGGACATGCTGCCTGACGACAAGAAGATGGCCGTCAACGCCGCCTTCACCGAGGCCGACATCAACAACCTCAAGTTCTTTGCCAACATTCCTCCCGGCGTGGAAGACATGGAAGGCAAGACGCTTGAGAAGATCAAGGCAGCCACCGGCTCCGAATAAGCCCTGAACCCGCCGGCTCGTCAGGAGCGGGCGGGGACTGACAGCGGCTGCGTGTGACAACGATGCGCAGCCGCACCACTTTTGCGGCCATGCCCGCGCAATGACTGGGTGCTCGATGCAATCGACCACAGACAACGACCTGGAATGCCTCGACGTCAGGAAACACTTTGGCACCGTTCGCGCCGTTGATGATGTCTCCTTCGAAATTCCCAAAGGTTCCTTCTTTTCAATTCTCGGCCCCTCCGGCTGCGGCAAGACCACGCTGATGCGGATGATTGCCGGTTTCGAAACGCCGTCTTCGGGCGACATCCGGATCAAGGGCAAGTCGGTGATCGGCACGCCGCCCAACCGGCGCAACGTCAAGATGGTGTTTCAGCATCTCGCGCTGTTCCCGATGATGAATGTCTACGAGAACATCGCCTACGGACTGCGCTGCGCGGGAGCCTCGAAAGATGTGATCCGCACCAAGGTGCATGACGTGCTCGAGCGCATCTCGCTGCCCGACGTTGCCAATCGTGAGATCAGCCAGCTTTCGGGTGGCCAGAAGCAGCGCATCGCCATTGCCCGCTGCATGGTGCTCGATCCCGACGTGCTGCTGCTCGATGAGCCGCTGGGCGCCCTCGATCTCAAATTGCGCGAAGCCATGAAGATCGAACTCAAGCTGTTGCAGCACCAGTTCGACACCACCTTCGTCTACATCACCCACGACCAGTCCGAAGCACTCGTCATGTCCGACAATGTCGCAATCATGAACGAGGGAAAATTTGTCCAGATCGGCACCCCGCAGGAGCTCTACCACAACCCTGCCGCAGCCTTCGTGGCAGGCTTTGTCGGCGACACCAACCGTTGGGCCGGCAAGGTCACAAGGGTCGAAGGCGACACTGTCGAAGTTGCAACCGAGGCCGGGCTGACGATGCGCGGATCGGTCCGCGGCGGCACCAGCCCCTCTGTCGGCGATGCCGTCAACGCCTTCGTGCGGCCCGAATTCATCACCGCGACCAGAGCCGGTGGCGGCGCTCAATCGGGCGCTGACGGTGGCAATCTGATCGAAGGCAAGATCGACAGCATCCTGTTCAATGGCGCCAACAGCCGCGTTCTGGTGCGTGACGGGGCCGGCGAACTGATCGAGGCCGATGTCGTGCTGACCGGCGGTCCCGAGGACCTCAAGCCCAAGGACGACGTCACGCTCAACTGGTCGGCGGCGCAGACCATGAGCTTCAAGACGTGAGGGCCGCGCGATGATGCAAAAGGACATCAAGCGGCTGTCGCTGTTTTTGCTGTTTGCCCCCTTTGCGCTGTGGATCGCGCTTCTGATCATTCTGCCGCATCTGGGCATGTTCTACATCTCTGTGCGCGAGAAGGTGGCGCCGCGCGTCTATGAGTTCGGCCTTGAGAATTACATCAATTTTTTCACTGAACCGATCTACTGGAACACGCTGATCCGCACCGGCTCGATGTCGCTGCTGGTCACCGTTCTGGCCCTGTTACTGGGTTTTCCGATCGCCTATTACATCGCCAAGATCGCAGGCAACCGCACCCGCGGCGCGCTGTTCCTGATGTGCCTGATCCCGCTCTGGGTCAGCGACCTGATTCGTGCCTTTGGCTGGATCCTGCTGTTGCGTGAAACCGGTGTGGTCTCCTCGAGCCTGCAATGGGCAGGCCTGATCAACACACCGATCGAGTTTCTCTACAATGATGCCGCGGTCATCATGGGACTGGTCTACACCGTGATCCTGTTCATGATCGTGCCCCTGGTGTCGACGCTTGATGGCATGGACAATTCGATGATCGAGGCCGGGTACAATCTGGGGGGCAACGGCCCCACCGTCTTGCGCCGGATCATCATCCCCTATGCGATGCCCGGCATCGTCGCCGGCTGTATCGTGGTGTTCATGCTGACCGCCGGCAGCTACCTCACACCGATCCTGCTCGGCGGCAAGAATTCGAGCTGGTTCACCGAGCAGATCTACGACCAGTTCATCACCCGCTACAATTGGGAATCGGGTGCGGCCTTCGGCTTCCTGCTGCTGGCCTTCACATCGCTGGTGGTCTGGGCCGGGCTGAAACTGTCAGGCCAGACCCTCAACTCGACGGTGGCAAAAAGCTGATGGCGATCAAGGCAAACCCCATCTTCCTGACAAGCTACCGGCTTTACGTCGCAGCTTTCTTCCTCTTCCTGGCGGCGCCGCTGGTGGCCGCCGGCGTGTTTGCCTTCAACGATTCCCTGTTTCCGTCACTGCCCTGGCAGGGCTTTACGCTCGACTGGTTCTTCAATGACACCGAGCCCAAGCTCGGCATGTTTCATGACCGGCGGCTGCTGCGCGGGCTCTATTATTCCTTCGTTATCGCAACCGGCGTCTCACTGCTTTCGGTGTTCGTCGGCACCTGCAATGCATTCCTGTTCGTCCGCTGCGATTTCCCCGCCAAGGATTTCTTCTACATCATGATGGTCGTGCCGCTGGTGATCCCCGGCGTGATCCTGGGCATTTCGATCCTGCTGCTGGCCAGCACCATCGCCAATGGCGCTGAAGAGACATTGTCACTCGATCTCGACTTCCTCAGACCAGGCATCGTGCTGGTTGTTCTGGGGCAGTTTTCCTTCATCACCACCATCACTTCGCTGGTGATCGTGGCGCGGCTGCGCAAGTTTGATCAGTCGATGGAAGAGGCCGCCTACAATCTCGGCGCCAGCCGGGTGCGGGTCCTGCGCACCATCACACTGCCCTTCCTGTTCCCGGCCATGGCGGCAGCGGGCATCGTCGCCTTCCTTGTGTCGTTTGAAAACTTCAACACCACCTTGTTTCTGGTCGGTTCCGAAGCGCCGCTGACGATCACCATGTATGACCGCATGGTCAAGGTCGGCTCCACGCCCGTGCTCAATGCCGTCTCTTTCTTCCTGATGATCGGATCCGCCCTGCTGGCGCTGGTGTCGGTTCTGGTTCAACGCGACCCGCCGAAGACGTGACCGCGCCAATTGCTCCGGCTGGATACACCCATGCAGACCCGTGATTTCATTATCGTCGGCTCGGGCTCGGGCGGCTGTGTGCCGATCGGCATCATTGATGCGGAAATTCGCCCCGGCCGGCAGCGGGTAACTGATGCGGAATTGATCGCCGATGTTCGCGCCCGCTCCGGAACCGTGCTGTACCCGACGGGCACTTGCCACATGAGAGCGGACCGGGCCGACATGATCCTTTCCGATCACGCTGGAGATTGAGACCATGACCCGGAACGCCGTTTTCAGCCCCGATTTCAAACCCACTCCCTATTGGTGGGACGCAAGCCCGCAACAGGTCGCCGACCAGACCGAGTTGCCGGGCTCGGCCGATGTGCTTGTCATCGGCGCCGGCTACACCGGATTGCATGCAGCTATCGAGACGGCACGCGCCGGGCTCGACACTGTTGTCATCGACGCGGAAGCAGCTGGTTGGGGCTGCTCCACGCGAAATGGCGGTCAGATCTCGACCAGCGTCAAGCCTTCTTTTGCGGCCCTGAGCAGAAGCCATGGCGAAGCCTTGGCCATAGATCTTCTCAAGGAAGGCCAGGCGTCGCTCGATCACGTGAGCGATTTTGTCCGCGACGAAGAGATCAACTGCGATTTCGCCGTCGTCGGCCGCTTTCATGGCGCACACACGCCGCGGCAATATGATGTGCTGGCCCGCGACTGCGAGATCCACCATCCGGGCTTCGAGACCGGGGCCTATATGGTTTCGCGCGCGGATCAGGCAAGCGAGCTGGGCACCGAAGCCTATTATGGCGGTGCCGTGTTTCCCCGCCACGCGAGCCTTGATCCGGGTAAATACCACGCGGGGCTTTTGAACGTCGCACGCACTACAGGTATGAAGATCACCAGCCATTGCCGGGCAATGGAGATCACGCGGACCGGCGCGGGCTTTGAGGTGACGACCGCGAAAGGCCGCATCCGCGCCGACAAGGTCATTGTCGCCACCAATGGCTACACAGGCGCTCTCACACCATGGCATTGCCGCCGCGTCATCCCGATCGGTTCCTATGTGATCGCAACGGAAGAGATTCCGGCCGAACTTATGGACCGCCTGTTTCCAACCAACCGCATCCTCTCCGACACCCGCAAGCTGGTCTATTATTACCGTCCCTCGCCCGACCGCAAACGGGTGCTGTTTGGCGGCCGCGTATCATTGTCGGAAACCGATCCGCGCAAAAGCGGCCCGAAATTGCGCGACGAGATGGTCCGGCTGTTTCCGGAACTGGCCGCCACACGCATCAGCCATTCCTGGGCCGGCACCGTGGCCTTCAGCTTTGACACGCTCGCCCATTGTGGCGAGGACAACGGGTTGTTCTACGCCATGGGCTATTGCGGCTCGGGTGTCGGGATGGCGGGCTATCTCGGCGCGCGCACCGGCCGGGCTGCGGCAGGCCTGGATGCAACGCCAAGTGCCTTCAGCCGTACGAAATTCCAGACCCGGCCGTTCTACACCGGCTCACCCTGGTTCCTGGCCCCGTCCGTGGCCTTCTTCCGCCTGCGCGACCGCCTGGGCATTTGATCCCCAGGGCCGGGTTTCGTCACGGCAACACAGATCTTACGTGTTGGAACCGTAGATCGCCTGAATCATCGCCTCGGTGACCTCCTTGGTCGTCGCGGTTCCACCCACATCCGGCGTCATGATCCCAGCTTCACAAACCCGGTCCACCGCGGCCATCAGACGCTGGCTGCACTCATGCTCTCCGAGATGATCGAGCATCTGCGCCGCTGTCCAAAAGGTTGCGACCGGATTGGCGATACCCTTGCCGGTGATGTCGAAGGCCGAACCATGGATCGGTTCGAACATCGAGGGGAACCGGCGCTCCGGATCAATATTGGCCGTCGGCGCAACACCGAGGCTTCCCGCCAGCGCACCGGCAAGGTCGGAGAGAATATCGGCATGCAGATTGGTGGCGACAATCGTGTCGATGCTTTGCGGATTGAGCGTCATACGCACCGTCATGGCGTCCACCAGCATCTTGTCCCAGGTCACATCGGGAAACTCTTGGGCCACCTCGGACGCGATTTCATCCCACATCACCATGCCAAAACGCTGTGCATTGGACTTGGTGACAACTGTGAGCAACTTCCGCGGACGCGATTGCGCCAGCCTGAACGCGTAACGCATGATCCGGGTCACACCAACGCGGGTGAAGATCGCCACCTCGGTGCCGACCTCTTCGGGAAGCCCGCGGTGAGCACGGCCGCCATGGCCGGAGTACTCGCCTTCCGAATTCTCGCGCACGATGACCCAGTCGAGATCGCCGACACCGACATTGCGCAAGGGGGATGTGATGCCGGGAAGGATCTTTGTCGGCCGAACATTGGCATACTGGTCAAACCCCTGGCAAATCGGCAGGCGCAGGCCCCAGAGCGTGATGTGGTCCGGCACGTCCGGTGCACCGACCGCGCCGAAATAAATGGCGTCGAACGGCTTGAGCTGTTCCAGACCATCGGCCGGCATCATCACACCGTGCTTCTTGTAATAGTCCGACCCCCAATCGAAAAATGTGAGCTTGTAATCGACATTGCCATTGCGCCTGGCAAGAGCTGCCAGAACGCCGGCGCCCGCTTCGATCACCTCTGGTCCGATGCCGTCTGCGGGAATGGCAGCAATATTATGGGTTCGCATTTCGGGTCTCCTGAAACAGCAGATACTCGCAAGCGGCCAGTGTTTTGTTCTGCCGCCGCGCTTTAGGCGCGGAAACTCGCAGCTTGACGGATCAACAACAATGTCTCATTTTTATATAAATTATTGACATAATAGGATTGCCAATTGGACCTTCGCCAGCTTCGCTGTTTCATCGCTGTGGCTGAGACCCTGCATTTCGGTCAGGCGGCGCAGGCGCTCGACATGCTGCCCGCTTCGCTTGGACGGCACATCAAAATGCTGGAGGAAAGCCTTGGCTGCCGGCTTTTGAACCGGACAACGCGCAATGTTTCACTCACCGACGCGGGCAGCAGATTTGTCGGGCCCGCGCGCGAGATCATCAAACGCACCAATGATCTCGAAGCCATGTTCCGCCAGACCCGGACGGACACCGCCTCTGTCCTCCGGGTTGGAGCGATCGACAGTGCCGCTGCCGGGCTGATGCCCCGCCTGCTCTCCCATTTCCGCGAAAGCCATCCTGAGATCGATATTCAGCTGCTGGAGCAGAAGACCATCCGCTTGTTGCCGCAGTTGCTCTCCGGACGGCTCGACATCGCAATTGTTCGCCCGCCCGCAGCACTCGATCCGAGGCTTGCCTCCAGGCACCTGTTTTTCGAGACCGCTGTCGTGGCGATCCCGGATGGTCACCCGCTGGCGGCCCGCGCCACGGTGTCGGTCGGCGATATGGCGGACCAGCCGCTCATTGTGCCGGACCGGAAGTCCAGGCCCCATAGCCACGACCTCACCATGAAGCTGTTTGCCGAAGCAGGCCTGACCGCGAGAGTGGCCCAGATTGCCGAGGAAAAGCAGACAATCGTCAATCTTGTAAGCTCCGGGGTCGGCCTCGCAATCGTTCCGCGCTGGACTGCCCGCCTCGCGGTCGGCGGCGTCACCTATGTTCCGCTGGACGTCCCTGCCGGTTCGGCCCGAAACAAGCTTGCCCTGTCAGCCGTCTGGCTCCGCGACACCAGGGTCCCGGCCAGGGACGCCTTTCTCGCAGAACTCGACAAGCACATGGAGGAGCTTGAGACATCCGCCTGAATCCGAACGGCTTCGAGCTTGTCGCCGGCTCAATACAGACGATGGTGCTGATTGCCGGAATGGAACCGGAAGCCTGTCCATTTCGGAGATGGCGGTCATCGCCAGGATAATCACTTAACTGACCCGCAGATAATCGGCTATATCTCTTCGAATGAATGGACCGTCAGATCATTGGATAACAACAAGAGTTGCCACACCCATTGTGGCGGCTGTCTTCGCGTTGCTGTTCCTGATGAGCCTGCTGGCCTATCCGCAGGTGCAGGCGAGCTTCGTGAAAGATGCACAAGTTGCCGCGAAATCCACCCTGCGTTTGGTCTCCGGAGCAGTGGATCAGGCCATTGGCAAGTACCAGCCAATTCCCGGACTGATCGCGGACGATCCGATCTTCCGGGATCTTCTTCACCAGACCGGCAACAATGGCATTGTGCCGTTTGTGAACGAAAAGCTGCGCCACATCGCAGGCTCAGTAGGCGCTTCGGACATCTACATCATGGACCCGTCCGGCACGACAGTCGCGGCAAGCAATTATCGCGACGAGCGGTCGTTCATGGGCAACAATTTCGCCTACCGTCCCTATTTCTACAAGGCCCTCGCAGGCGAGGCCACTCAGTTTCACGCACTCGGCACGACCTCGGGTGAGCGCGGCTTCTTCTTTTCGGTTCCCATCCTCGATGGAATATCCGTCATTGGTGTTCTCGCCTTGAAGGTCACGGTCGAGCTCTTTGAGGGCGCATGGTCAGGATCCCCGCTGGAGATCATCGTCGCCGACCCCAACGGGGTCGCGTTTCTCGCCAGCCATGATGACTATCGCCTCCGCTCCCTGGCCCCCTTGTCTGATGGTGTTCGTGCCCGGATCGCCGAGACCCGGCAGTTTCCTCTCAATGCCGTCACGCCAATCCCGTTTTCGGCAAACGTCATCGCGCCAAGCGCGGTTGAAGTGACCTTGGGAGAGGTCGGTTCGGAAATTCACTACCTGGCCGAAAGCGAGCCGCTCAGTCTTTCCGGATGGCACGCCATCGTCCTGACCCCGCTTGGTCCGATCACATCGCAGGCGATCTATGCGCTGATCGTCTGGAACCTGGCCACCGGAGCCATCGCGCTGGCTGCCCTTGCCTTGATCCAGCGCCGGGCGCGCATCTTTGAACGTATTCGCGTGGAGCAGACCCAGAGGGACCTGCTGGAGAAAATGGTCCGGGAACGGACCGCGGATCTGGACACCGCAAACATCAGCCTGCGCAGCGAAGTCAATGAGCGCAAGATTGCCGAGGAGCGCTTGCGAAAGACGCAAAAGGATCTTGTGCAAGCAGGCAAGCTGGCCGCCCTCGGGCAGATGTCCGCGGCCCTGTCTCACGAGATCAATCAGCCTTTGGCGGCGGTGAAATCCTATGCCGACAATGCCGCGCTTTACATCGAGCGAAACAGGACCGCCGAGGCCAAGGCAAACATCGCCCGCATCTCTGAAATGACCGATCGCATGGCGAAAATCTCGAGGCACCTTCGAAATTTCGCCCGCCGGCCCGGGGACAAATTGAACGCGATACCGGTCTGTGAGGTCATTCGCGAGGCTGTGGCGCTGATGGACCCGCAGGTCCGCAAAAGCGGAAGCCGCATCAGCTTTGCCTCGGGGCAAACCGAACATTGGGTGCTGGGCGGCAGGTTGCGGCTGCAACAGGTGCTGGTCAACATCATGACCAATGCCATCGACGCGATGGAAGGGCAGAGCCAGAAACTGATGGACATCTCCATAGACTGTGCAGATGAGACCGTCGCGATCCATGTGCGCGATCATGGCCCGGGCCTGAAACAGGATGCTTTGAACCAGGCCTTCGAAGCCTTCTTCACCACCAAGGACGCAGGCGCCGGGATGGGCTTGGGCCTGTCGATTTCCTACAACATCATTGAGGATTTCGGCGGCAAACTGACCGCGTCCAACCACCCTGACGGCGGCGGGATCTTCACCGTTGAGCTCCGGCGTGCCCCCGCAGAAGATCTGCCTTTAATCCAGGTGGCGGCCCAGTGATGTCTCAGACAGTCGTGTTTGTTGATGATGAGGAACATCTGCGCATCGCCGCCGGGCAAACCTTTGAGCTTGCGGAGATCGACTGCCTCTGTCTGGCGGAAGGGGAAGATGCGCTGAACCGGATGTCGCGAGACTTTGACGGCGTGTTGATCACCGACATCCGGATGCCCGGCATGGATGGAGTCACGCTGCTGCGACGGGTTCTGGAAATTGATCCGGACATCCCGGTGATCCTTGTAACCGGACATGGCGACGTGGATCTGGCAGTCTCCTGCATGAAGGACGGCGCCTACGATTTTCTCGAAAAACCCTGTGAGCCGGCAAGGCTTGTCACGTCTGCGCGACGCGCCATGGAATGGCGGCGGGTGACGCTGGAGAACCGCGCGCTGCGCGAACAGGTCAATCCGCTAAATGCCATCGAAGCCCGCCTCAAGGGCCGCAGTGGGCCGATGGTGAGATTGCGCCAGCGGATCAAGGCGATTGCAGCAACAGAGGCGGATGTGCTGATCTGCGGAGACACCGGAACCGGCAAGGAGATTGCCGCACGCGCAATCCATCTCGCCAGCGGCCGCGGCAAGGGACCCTTTGTGCATGT
The DNA here is from genome assembly GCF_000154705.2 of Hoeflea phototrophica DFL-43. NCBI lineage: Bacteria > Pseudomonadati > Pseudomonadota > Alphaproteobacteria > Hyphomicrobiales > Rhizobiaceae > Parahoeflea > Parahoeflea phototrophica. The sequence goes on from NZ_CM002917.1 coordinate 3,655,404, forward strand.
CAATTGCGCAGCCCTTCCCGAGGCTTTGATGGAAAGCGAATTGTTTGGCAGCGAGGCCGGGGCTTTCCCCGGCTCAATGCGCGCCAGGGTGGGTCGCCTGGAACACGCGCGAGGTGGAATCCTGTGTCTCGATGAGATCGATTCCCTTTCGATGCCGCTACAGGCAAAGTTGCTCGATGTCCTTCACAATAGGCGCGTCACCCGGCTGGGATCCAACGAGGCAATTCCGCTTGATATCCGCGTTATTGCGATCTCGAAAACCGATCTGACAAAGGCGGTCCAGGAGGAAAAATTCCGGCCGGATCTGCTGTATCGTCTCAATGTCGTGACAATCCAGATGCCCCCAATTTCAGAAAGACGCGAGGACATTCCTCTCCTCTTTGCCGTCCTCGTCGGCGAAGCCGCGGACCGCTACAAAATGGCAACTCCGGAGATCCCGTCCCATTTGTTGAGCAACCTTGCGGCACGGGATTGGCCCGGCAACGTGCGCGAGATCAGAAATGAAGCGGACCGTTTTGTGCTTGGGCTGGCGGGTGACACCGGTTCAGCCCAAACCAAAAGCCAGACCCTGGCGGAGCAAATGGCCAATCACGAAAAAGCGCTGATCTCCGTCGCAATCCAGGCCAACAATGGCCGGCTGAAAGAGACATATGAATCGCTCGGCCTGTCGCGCAAGACACTCTATGACAAGATGCAGAAACATGGATTGACCCGGGGCGATCTCGGCGAAGACGATTAACGGGTGAAATTCTACACATCGCAAGGCCGGTGAGTCACCAAAACCACCCGTTTTTGCAAAGAAGCTCATTTTACACCGCAATTATTTCTTCGTTTCCCCTTCCGCTGGAGTACAATCTCCTCCAATACCTCTGTCGTTCGTGGAGGCGAACGGACAGAGAAATTGCGGGACAATCCCGCCCATTGGAGGACACCATGAAAACACTATCATTTGCTGCCATCGTCGCAGCCAGCCTCGTCGTACCAGCTGTCGCACAGGACAAGACCGGTTGGCCTGAAAGCTTCACCGTCGGCACCGGCTCACAGGGCGGCACCTATTTTGGTTACGGTTCGGGTTGGGCCGCCATTGCGGCTGAGGATCTCGGCGTCTCCGGCGGTGCCGAAGTCACCGGCGGTCCAATGCAGAACATGGCTCTGGTTCACACCGGCGAAGTAGCCTTCGGCATGACCACAATGGGCCCGGCGGCGGAATCGCTTGCCGGAACCAATCCGATCGCGCCCGGTCTTCAGATGACCAATGCCTGCGCCATGTTCCCGATGTACCAGACCCCGTTCTCGGTTACGACGCTTGCGTCATCCGGCATCAAGTCTGTTGCCGACATTCCGGCAGGCGCCAAGATCGGTTTCGGCCCGGCCGGATCGACCTCGGACACCTACTTCCCGCGGATGATGGAAACTCTCGGCGTGGATTTCGAGCGCCGCAACGGCGGTTGGTCTGACCTTGGCGGTCAGTTGCAGGACGGCCTTCTGGATGTGATTGCTTTCGCAGCCGGCGTGCCGGTTCCGGCAGTCTCTCAGCTCGAAGTTCAGACCGAGATCAACATCATCGAGTTCACCGAGGAAGAACAGGCCAAGATTGCCGAAGCCTTCCCGGTATCTCCTTTCGAAATCTCGGCTGACGCCTACACCACGCTGACGGCACCTGCCCGCTCGGTGTCGATGTGGAACTTCGCCATCGCCAATTGCGATCTGCCGGAGACCTTCGTCTACGGCGTCGTCAATGCCGTGATGTCGGACAATGAGCGCATGGTCACCGCACACCGTGCGGCGCGCTCGAGCCTGCCTGAATTCTGGGACCGCAATACCGTGATGAAATGGCATCCCGGTGCAGCACGCTGGTTCAAGGAAAATGCCGGTGCTGACATCGCAGCCGACATGATCCACGGCGGCTGATCCGCTCACGAAAATAGAAGACATCCTGTGCCCGTTAAACAGCGGGCACAGGACCATTGCTCAAACCGCGTCCCCCAACCGGGCGCGGTTTGCTATAAGTGGTAACGAGGAGTTGCGCACAAACAAGCGCATCCTGCGTGGGGAAGCAAAATGACAAACCAGATCAATGAAACCGTCGAAGACCAGGTTGCCACAACCGTGCTTGCCGAGGGCGTGGACGAAGAGCCGATTGAGAGCAATCGCCGGCTGTTCACCGGACGGGCCTACATTTTGATTGCAGCGCTGTCCGCGCTTTACGCAGCCTTTCACATGATCGCCCTCAACGGCGTTTCGATCTCGGAATGGACTGGAATAGTCATCCCGTTCCTGCCCCAATTCCCGATGGAAACATGGAACTTCCGCATCGCGCACATCGCCGGTGCTCTTGCTTTGGGCTTCCTGCTCTTTTCAGCACAGACCTTCCGGTCCGATACCGCCGCACCGAAAGAAACCAGGCTTGTTTCGCTTCTGGCCATTCTGTTTCTGGTGCCCGCGGTCGTCGCTGCTGCCACCGTGATCGGCTTCGTGCAGACGATCAATTCCGGAACCCTGCCGGAAATGGGCGGGCTGACCACCTGGGCCGCCTTCCCCGGCACCGAAATTTTCCAGACCGAGGTCAACTGGTTCGGCATCCCGCTTCTGATCGCCACACTCGGCGCCATCGTGACAGGCTGGTTCGAACGCCGCGAACGGGCGCATTTCGCCGCATCCGATGTCGTTCTGGCCCTCTGCGGCATCGTTGTTGCTGGCTACCTGATCGCGATCTACGGCACCGCAGCACGCAATTCCGTCGGCACCACCTTCGTACCGATCGGGGTCGCCTTCGCGGCCACGGCAGGTGCGGCGATGATCCTTGAACTCACCCGGCGGGTTGCCGGCCTGGCGCTCGTCATCATCACCGCCGTGTTCCTGGTCTACACCTTCACGGCTCACCTCTTGCCCGGCATTCTCGCGGTTCAGAGCGCCTACACCTGGCAGCGCTTCTTCGGCCATGTCTATTCCGACGCCGGGATCCTCGGGCCAACCACCGCGGTGTCCTCGACCTACATCATTCTCTTCATCATTTTTGCAGCCTTTCTGCAGGCCTCGAAAGTCGGCGACTACTTCGTCAACTTCGCCTTCGCGACCGCAGGCCGGGCGCGTGGCGGTCCCGCAAAGGTCGCCATTTTCGCCTCCGGCCTGATGGGCATGATCAATGGCACCTCGGCAGGCAATGTCGTCGCCACAGGTTCGCTCACCATCCCGCTGATGAAAAAGGTCGGCTACGAGAAGAAAACCGCCGGCGCGATCGAGGCGGCCGCCTCTACCGGCGGCCAGATCATGCCGCCGATCATGGGCGCCGGCGCCTTCATCATGGCCGAAATCACCGGCATTCCCTATCAGGACATCGCTATCGCCGCGATCATTCCGGCGGTCCTCTATTTCGTATCGATCTTCTTCATGGTCGATTTCGAGGCCGCAAAACTCGGCATGCGCGGCATGCGCGATGATGAGCTGCCCAAGATCAAGGAGATGATCACCCGGGTCTATCTGTTCGTCCCGATCATCATCCTGATCGTGGCCCTCTTCATGGGCTATTCCGTGATCCGTGCTGGAACGCTCGCCACCATGTCGGCGGCAGTGGTTTCGTGGTTCACACCACACCGCATGGGATTGAGATCGATCATCAAGGCCTTTGAGCTTGCCGGCGTGATGTCGATCCAGATCATCGCCGTCTGCGCCTGCGCCGGCATCATCGTGGGTGTGATCAGCCTGACCGGCGTCGGCGCACGTTTCTCCGGCCTGCTGCTTGATCTGGCCGCAACGAGCCAGCTTCTGGCCCTGTTTTTCGCCATGTGCATTGCCATCCTGCTCGGCATGGGCATGCCGACGACCGCGGCCTACGCGGTTGCGGCCTCTGTGGTGGCGCCAGGTCTGGTGCAACTCGGCATCCCGCTTCTGACAGCACATTTCTTTGTGTTCTATTTCGCGGTGCTCTCGGCGATCACCCCGCCCGTCGCGCTGGCAAGTTACGCGGCCGCGGGCATATCCGGTGCCAACCCAATGGCCACCTCCGTAACCTCCTTCAAGTTCGGTCTGGCAGCCTTCATCGTACCGTTCATGTTCTTCTACAACTCATCGCTCCTGATGGATGGAACCACGCTGGAAATCCTGCGCGCGGCCGGAACGGCAATCGTCGGCGTGTTCCTGCTGAGCTCCGGTGTTCAGGGCTGGTTCCTGGGCAACGTTGCCGCCTGGTTCCTGCGCGTAGCCCTGATAGTGGCTGCGCTCTTGATGATCGAAGGCGGTCTTTACAGCGATATCGCAGGCTTGGGGACGGCAGCAGCCGTGTTCTTCATTCAGCGCTTCTTGAAACCCAAGCCCGGTATTGGCATCCCGGTGCGCGGCGCGGACTGACAGCTCAAACAAAAGGAAGCGCCGGCATCTACACCGGCGCTTCTGTTTGTTTGATCCGTGGTTTCACAAAGCGCCTCTCAGCGCATCATGGTGAAACCTTCTAGTGCTTGAACTTGCGGATTTCGCCCGCCTCAAGCCTTGCGCTGTAGGAGATCAGCTCCTTCTTCACCACCTTCATCAGGAAGTAGAGGGCGAAGATGTTGACCACTGCCATTGCGAAGATCGCCGCATCGGAGAAGTCGATGACCGGCCCGAGGCTGGCCGCCGCTCCAATGACAATGAACACGCAGAACAGGATCTTGAAGCTCAGTTCCGTGTTCTTGCCTTCACCGAACAGATAGGTCCAGCTTTTCAGGCCGTAATACGACCAGGAGATCATCGTCGAGAACGCAAACAGCACCACCGCGACAGCAAGCACATAGGGGAACCAGCTGATCGATGATCCGAACGCCGCCGAGGTCAGAGCCACACCGCTGACATCACCGACCGTTGCGATTGCAGTGCCGGCTTCGTTGAGCTGGTAGAGCCCGGTGGCAGGATCCACGATCAGTTGCTGCGAAATGGTGATGACCAGCGCCGTCATGGTGCAGATCACGACCGTGTCGATCAACGGCTCAAGCAGTGACACGAACCCTTCGGTGATTGGCTCCTTGGTTCTCACCGCCGAGTGCGCGATGGCGGCGGAGCCGACACCTGCTTCATTGGAGAATGCTGCACGCTTGAAGCCCTGGATAAGCGCGCCGACGAAACCGCCCGCAACACCCAGACCCGTGAAGGCGCCGGCGAAGATCTGCCCGAACGCCCAGCCGATCATGTCATAGTTCACCAGAAGGATGACCAGTGCCGCACCGACATAGAGAATGCCCATGAACGGCACCACCTTCTCGGTCACATTGGCGATCGACTTGATGCCGCCGACAATCACCGCGAAGACAACAGCCGCAAACACGATACCCGTGATCCAGCCCGGATAGTCGCCAACGATACCGGCAATCTGCGCATGGGCCTGATTGGCCTGGAACATGTTGCCGCCACCAAAGGCGCCGAGGATACAGAAGATCGAGAACAGCACCGCCAGGATCTTGCCGCCTGGAAGCCCGAGTTCGGCAAAGCCCTTCGAGATGTAATACATCGGACCGCCGGAGACCGTGCCGTCCTCATATTCGTTGCGGTACTTCACACCCAGGGTACACTCGGTGAACTTCGAGGCCATGCCGAGCAATCCGGCAAGGATCATCCAGAATGTCGCACCCGGACCGCCGATGCCCACGGCAACCGCGACACCGGCAATGTTGCCAAGCCCCACCGTTCCCGACAGCGCCGTCGCCAGTGCCTGGAAATGGCTGACCTCACCCGCATCATTCGGATCGGAATAGTCGCCCTTCACCAGCCCTATGGAATGCGCGAAGAAGCGGAACTGCACAAACCCGAAATAGATGGTGAATACCGAGGCTGCGATTACCAGCCACATCACAATCCAGGGAAAACCGGTTCCCGGGATCGGTGCAAAAATGAAACTGACAAACGGGCCGGTGACGGCGGCGAAGACCTCATTGACCTGCTGGTCGAAGGACATCGCTTCCTGAGCTTGAGCCACACTGGTCAGCCCTGTTGCCGCAACAGTCAACGGCATGATTTTACGAAGAAAAGTCATAATCATCCCCTCAGTTGACGACGGTGACAGGTACGGAGGCCTGCATCACGAGATTGGAAGTTGCGCTGCCGAAGATGCGCTTTGCAAAGCCGCCTTCCGACGACCGCCCGACCACGATCTGTTCGGCAGCCTCTTCTTCAGCAACCATCATCAGAATGGAAGCCACATCGCCATGCCGCACCTTGCCCGAAGCCTTGACGCCGTCGGCATGCAGCTTGGCCACAGCAGGATCGACCACCCGCTGCATCGCTGTTGAAATCTCCTCTTCACGACGCTTGTGACGCTGCTCGTTTTCTTCCGCTGTCTGGAAGGAATAAGGCGACCACTCGACGACATAAACGAGCAGAAGCTCACAGTCCCCGATCAGCCCCGCCAGCTTTCGTGCATAGGTCACGGCCCTGTCGCCGGACCCGTGGCCATCCAGGCCAACAATCAATTTTGTTCCCATTTCATGTCCCTCTCTGTTGTTTTTACAACCAGGCCGACACCGGGAAACACAACCCGCTTTGATCAATTATTGAAATAAAACCCGGCCCTGGCTGACAACTGCAATACGGGTTGCCCCCCAATAGCAATACTAGTCGAAAGGACTAGCCGATGGGCCTTTTGTTGGTCTATATTCAAGACATTAGGCCATTTTTCAGGCTCAAAATGGGAAAAAAGACCAAATGAGAAGGGTATTAGACCATATCGATCGGCGCATTCTCAACGAACTTCAGGCCAATGGCAGGATCTCCATTGTGGACCTGGCAGAGCGCGTGCACCTGACCAAGACCCCGTGCTCGGAGCGGGTGAAGCGGCTCGAACGCGAAGGTGTCATTTCAGGCTATGGGGCTACGATTGCGCCCACAGAGGTCGACATGGGCCATGTCATGATCGTGCATGTGAACCTGTCGAAAACCAGCGACAGTTCGCTTGAGGACTTCAACCGTGCGGTCAAACTCATTCCCGAAGTTCAGATGTGCCTGATGATTGCCGGCCCCTTTGACTACATGCTCAAGGTTAGGACACGTGACATCAATCAGTTCCGGATACTGCTTGGCGATCAGATTTCCCAGCTTCCATCGGTCTCACAGACCCACTCTTTCGCGGTCATGGAGTCAGTCAAGGAAACCAAGGTGATCGAACTGCCGGCCTAGACCAATTCCGGCGGGAATACCCCGCAGCCCATCCGGTCAAACTCCATCTCAAGCAATTTCACCAACACAAGCACGTGCGCCAATGTCACAGAGCCGCGCATAGGCTTTCGTGAGCGGCACCGGCAGGGCCTCTGCCATCTGCGCGCTGAAGACCTCACGGACACCGAGCAAGGCCGCGACCTTTTCCTCCGGTGTCCCGGCCTGACCGGAAAGCGCGCGCAGTCTCTCCGCCAGCGGATCCTTGACCTCTATCGGTTCACCTTTTTCATCGATCCCGCCGACATAGCGCATCCATCCGGCCACCGCGAGCACAAGTCCCGGGCTCTCGCGGCCAGCAGAGAGATTGTCGGAAATCGTGCCCAGGATGCGCTGCGGCAACTTCTGGCTGCCATCCATGGCGATCTGCCAGGTCCGGTGGCGAATGGCAATGTTGGAGTAACGCTCAAACAGCGCATCCGCATAGGCCGCGAGATCCACACCGTCCGGCGCCTTGAAGGAAGGAATGATCTCCTCGCGCCAAAGCCGTTTGACGAACCGGGCAAAGGCCGGATCGGCGACCGCATCGGAAATGGTTTCGTGGCCGGCCAGATAGCCGAGATAGGCCAGCGAGGAATGGGTGCCGTTGAGCATCCTGAGCTTCATGAGCTCATAGGCGGTGACATCCCGAACCAGTTCGGCGCCGGCGACGGCCAGATCGGGGCGCGCCTTGTCGCCATAGGAAGGCACGAAATCATCCTCGATCACCCATTGCCGGAACGGTTCACACATCACCGGCGCCTGGTCCAGATAACCCAGTTTCCGGCCAAGACTTGCGACATCCTCCGGTTTGGTCGCGGGGGTAATCCGATCAACCATCGTGGATGGGAACCGGCCCTGTTCGCCGATCCAGCCGGCAAGCGCGGGATCAATCTGTTGGGCCAGATCGATGACCGCCCGGCGAACCAGCTTGCCATTTTCGGGAAGGTTGTCGCAGGTCAGAACGGTGAACGGCGGCACGCCCGCCTCGCGTCGCCGCTGCAAGGCCCGGACCAGAAATCCCGGCGCCGACCTTGGAAGAGCATTTGACAGATCATGCCGGATGTCGGGGTGATCAAGCTTCAGCATTCCGGTTGCCGGATCGTGGCAATAGCCCTTTTCAGTCACCGTCAGTGACACAATCCGGATTGCCGGATCTGCCATTGCGGCAACCACGGCTTCCGGATCCTCAGGCGCGACCAGCACATCGCGGATGATTTCGACGGTCCGGTGGCTTTCCGTGCCATCATTGTTCTGGGTGACCGCATTGTAGACGAAATCCTGCCCGGCAAGCTTGTCACGGGTGCCTGCGCTTTGCAGGCTCACGCCAATGATCCCCCAGTCGCCACCGGACGTGCGAACGGCATCTTCAATGTAGATCGCGCCGAAGGCCCGGAAAAAGGCACCGAGACCGAGATGAACGATGCCTGCACCAACCTTGGGGGCAGCAGACCGGCGAAGCCTTTCGGGATCAGCGGGCAAGCCATCCTCCATCGACATTGAGAACCGCACCATGGATGTATTTGGCAGCCGGCGACGCCAGGAACACGGCAGCCTCGCCGATATCGTCCGGCTCGCCCCAGCGCCCGGCCGGAATCCGCTCGAGGATCGCCTTGTTGCGATCGGGATCGTTGCGCAGCGCCTCTGTGTTGTTGGTCTCGATATAGCCCGGAGCAATGGCGTTCACATTGATGCCCTTTGCGGCCCATTCATTGGCCAGGAGCTTGGTGATCCCCGCAACACCGTGCTTTGCAGCCGTGTAAGAGGCAACCCGGATCCCGCCCTGAAACGACAGCAGCGACGCGATATTGACGATGGACCCGGCTCCACCACGGGCCAGTACCGCCTTGCCGAAGGCCTGACAGGTGAAGAACACCGCCTTCAAATTGACGTCGACAACATCATCCCAGTCGCTTTCGCTGAAATCCGTCGCATCGGCGCGGCGGATGATGCCGGCATTGTTGACCAGAATATCGATCTTTTCATCCGCAAACACATCGCGGGCCGCCATCGGGTCGGCGAAATCGAGGACCAGCTCGCGCCCGCCTTCGATCTGCGCCACGGTTTCAGCGCAGGACCGGCGTCCCGCACAGATCACCTGAGCACCCGCGCGCGCCATGGCAATTGCGATCGCCTGGCCGATGCCGGTATTGGCGCCCGTCACCAGAGCGGTTTTTCCATCGAGGGAAAATGCGTTCACCGAAGATCCCCCATGGCGACCATGTCCATATCGGTGAAGTCCACATTGTCGCCAGCCATCGCCCAGCAGAAGGTGTAGGCGCCGGTGCCCGCACCGCAATGGATCGACCAGGGCGGCGAGATCACGACATCCTCATTGGCCATCACGAGATGGCGGGTTTCGTCGGGCTGCCCCATGAAATGGAAGACCCGCTGATCCGCATCCAGCTCGAAATAGAGATAGGCTTCCATGCGCCGGTCATGCAGATGCGCGGGCATGGTGTTCCAGACCGAGCCGGGTGCAAACTGGGTGTAACCCATCAGAAGCTGGCAGCTCTCGGCCACTTCCGGATGCAGGAACTGCAGGATAACCCGCTCGTTCGAGGTTTCAGCCGACCCCATCTCGACCCGGCGCGCGTCTTCGATCCGGATCAGCCTGCTTGGGCAGCTCCGGTGCGCCGGCGCCGAGAGAATGTAGAACCGTCCACCGCCCGACAGCGTGACCGGGCCAGATCCCATGCCCAGATAAAGCACATCGCCCTTGTTGACGGTGTAATCCGTTCCGCCAGCCGAAACCGTGCCGCTCTCGCCGATATTGAGGATCCCCATTTCACGGCGGTCAAGAATCGAGGGCGTGCCGCATTCCTTGACGTGGTCGAGAACCAGCGAACCGCCAGCAGGTACGGCGCCACCCAGCACCAGCCGGTCGTAATGGGTGTAGACAAGCCGGATTTCGCCGTCAGCAAAGAGGCCATCGGCATGGAAGTGCGAGCGCAAGCCAGCTGTATCGAGGCCTTTGGCTGTGGCCGGATCGATGGCGTGGCGGGTTTCAACAGTCAACATGGGCAATACCCTTCATGGGTTGGATGTGAGAAAATCATCGCGCCGCGGCGCAAACGTGTCGATCAGGGTTCCCGGCTCCAGGCAACGGCATCCATGCACCGCATTGGAAGGGATGACAAAGCTCTGTCCGCCCGCGACCTCGAAGGTCTCACCGGCTACGGTGAAGGCAAAGCGTCCCGATTCCACATAGGTGGACTGCACGTGCGGATGGCTGTGCAGCTTGCCCTCCGCCCCTTCCGCGTTGAAGCGGAAGGCGACGACCATCAATTCCGGGCTGTCGCTGAGGACCTGCCGGGTGACGCCCGGATCGGCGGGAACTTCGGGGAAGGATTTCAGGATCATGGTTTCAACCTCAATGGAAAAGCGAAGGCAGCCAGAGTGACAGCGCAGGAATGTAGGTCACCAGCAACAGGGTGAAGACCGCGGCCCCGTAGAATGGCCAGATCGTCCTGATCGCATCCCAGACGGAGATACGGCCGACCGCACAGCCGACGAAAAGCACAGTGCCAACTGGAGGCGTGCAGAGACCGATGCCGAGATTGAGAACGAGGATCACCCCGAAATGCACCGGATCCACACCGAAGGCAACGGCGACCGGGAGGAAGATCGGTGTGGTGATGACGATCAGCGGTGACATGTCCATGAAGGTGCCAAGCATCAACAGGACCAGGTTGATCATCAGCAGGATGATGATCGGGTTGTCCGAGACCGCCTTCATCAATGTCACGAGTTCAGCCGGAATTCGAAGAAAGGCAAGCAGCCAGCCGAAGGACGCCGCGCAGCCGATCACCAGCAGCACCATGGCGGTGGTACGAACGGCCGCTTTTGTCGCCTCCACAAAACTGTCCCAGTGCATGGTGCGATAGGCCAGCGTCGTGACCAGCAGCGCATAGACCGCGGCAATGCAGGAGCTCTCGGAAGCGGTGAAGATGCCCGAGCGAACGCCACCGAAAATGATGACGATCAGCAGGATGCCCGGGATCGCATTGAAGAAAATCGCCCCCAGCATGGCCCAGCCGGGAAACGTCTCGGTCGGATACCCCGCCTTGCGGGCAACAAACCAGGCGGTGATCATCAAGGAAACCGCGAGCAACAGGCCGGGGATGATACCGGCCGTGAAAAGATCCGCGATCGACAGGCGACCGCCGGCGGAGATCGAATAGATGATCATGTTGTGGGACGGTGGCAGCATCAGCGCGATGATCGAGGAGACCACCGTGACATTGACGCCATACTCGACGCTGTAGCCCTTTTCCTTCATCTGCGGGATCATCAGTCCGCCGATCGCGGTCGCATCCGCAGCCGCAGAGCCGGAGATGCCGCCGAACAGAACGGAAGCGGTGATGTTGACCTGTCCCAGGCCTCCGCGCATGTGACCGACCATGGCCCCGGCAAGGGCCACCAGCCGTCGCGCGATATCCCCGCGCACCATCAGTTCGCCCGCAAAAATGAAGAACGGAATGGCCATCAGTGCAAAAACCGAAACCCCGGAATTCAAGCGCTGAAACACCACCACCGGCGGCAGGCCGAGATAGAGAACCGTCGCGAATGAGGACACGCCAAGACAGAAGGCCACCGGAGTGCCGATCAGGAGCAGGAACACGAAGGTTCCAAAGAGAATCCAGACTTCCATGATCAGTCTTCCACGAGATCTGCTTCGCCAAAGCGAGCGGTGGGCATGCCGGCGGCCCGTCGGGCCAGCCGCTCAAGCGAAAACAGCACGACGAGAACACCGCCGCCAACAATCGGCAGGAAATCGAAGGCCCCGGAAATACCCAGCGACGGCAGCTTGACGTCCCAGGCCGACAGCGCCAGCTGGGATCCAAACCACACCATGCCAAACCCGAAGCCCACGACGACAAGGTCGGAAATGCTGTAGAGCCAGAGCTTGGCGGTCTCGGGGAGAAAATACAGCAGCACATCAAAGCTAAGATGGTAGCCTTCCCTGATGCCGACCGCAGCACCGAGAAAGATGAACCAGCCCATCAGGATGACAGCCGCTGGCTCACTCCAGACCAGCGAGTCATTGAAGATGTAGCGGGCGACCACCTGGGCGGTGATGAACACCGTCATCAAAATGAGTCCGGCAGCAGCCAGCCACAGCGCAACACGCGCGACATGGCGCAAGGCCCGCGCGACAGCTTTCATCATATCCTGCACTTCAACCCCCGAAATACGGGACAAGGGAACGGCCATGGCGGGCAATCCGCCATGGCCTCAAGCGAGTGATCAATCGGTTGCGCGAATGCGGGCAACCATGTCCTTGAGCTTGTCCGACGTGACATGCTTTTCATAGACGCTGTCCATCGCGGCCATGAAGGGCGCCTTGTCGATCTCGGTGATCACCTCGACACCGGCAGCGCGGACTTTTTCCTCGGAAGCCTTTTCACGGGCGACCCACATCTCGCGCATCACCGGAACGGAATCCTTGGCGGCCTGACGCACCGCTGTCTGGTCTTCCGCCGAAAGCTTGTCCCAGGATGCCTTGGACATCACCAGGACCTCCGGAACGATCAGGTGTTCGTCCAGTGTGTAGTAACCGGCAACTTCGAAGTGGCCTGAGGATTCAAAGGACGGCCAGTTGTTTTCAGCACCATCGATGACGCCGGTCTGGATCGAGGAATAGACCTCGCCGTAAGGCAGCGGCGTGGCATTGGCGCCCAGTGCGGTCATCATGTCCACGAAGATGTCGGACTGCATGACGCGGATCTTCATGCCCGCCAGATCTTCGATCGACTTGATCGGCTTGACCTTGTTGTAGAAGCTGCGCGAGCCGCCATCATAGAACGCAAGACCGACATAGCCATGCGGTTCAAAAGCCTTGAGGATGTCTTCACCGACCGGGCCGTCCATGACGCGGTGCATGTGGTCAACGCCCTTGAACACGTAAGGCAGGGACACAACCTTGGTTTCCTCGACAAGATTGTTGAACGGTCCCATCGAGACGCGGTTCATGTCGATCACGCCGAATTTGGTCTGTTCGATCGTATCCTTCTCCTGGCCGAGCTGTGCGGAATGGAACACCTCGATGCAGATGCGCCCATCGGTGCGCTCCTCGAGAAGCTTGCCCATGTGCTTGACGGCTTCAACGGTGGGATACCCATCCGGATGCGTATCAGATGATTTCAGGGTCATTTCGCAGGCGCCGGCGGCCATGGCCATCGCAGCCGTGGCCAGCAGAGCACCAGTCAGTGTTTTCATGAGTTTCATTGTTCATTCTCCTCCCAGAATGGCTCTCAGAGCCGATAGGCTTGCTTTGCAAGCCGGTATGCGAGGTCATTTGCGACCTCAAAAGCATCCTCGTTCGACAGCCGCCCGGTGGCGACCAGCGTGGCGAGGAAAGCGCAATCCACCCGCCGCGCGACATCGTGGCGGGCAGGAATGGAACAAAAGGCACGGGTGTCGTCATTGAAGCCGACGGTGTTGTAGAAACCCGCCGTTTCCGTCGTCATTTCACGGAACCGCCGCATCCCCTCGGGGCTGTCATGAAACCACCAGGCCGGACCGAGCTTGAGTGCCGGATAGGCGCCTGCGAGCGGGGCCAGTTCACGCGCGTAGCTGGTTTCATCCAGGGTGAACACGATGATGGTCAGATCGGGTTCCAGACCGACAGCATCCAGAAGCGGCTTGAGAGCCCGCACATAATCGGTGCGCGTGGGAATATCGAAGCCCTTGTCACGGCCAAACGCCGCCGCAATCGGATCTGAATGGTTGCGGAAACTGCCGGGATGAATCTGCAGCACCAACCCATCTTCAAGGCTCATGCGCGCCATTTCGGTCAACATGTGGCCACGGAAAGCATCCGCTTCCTCGGCCGAGCACGCACCCTTGAGCGCTTTGGCAAACAATGCAGCAGCGGTGGAAGCGGCAAGGTTTTCGGTGCGCGCGCTCGGATGCCCGTGATCGGACGAGGTGGCCCCATAGGACTTGAAAAAGGCGCGGCGGATGCGGTGGGCGCGCAGATAGCCTTCCCAGTCCGACGTGTTTTCGCCGGTCAACTCACCGAACCGCTCCACGTTCTCAGCGAATCCCGCAAATTCCGGGTCGACGACAGCGTCCGGACGATAGGCCGTCACAACCCTGCCCTGCCAGCCGCTGTCCCTGATCATCTGATGCCAGCGCAGATCATCAAGCGGGCTCTCGGTGGTGGCAATCGCCTCGATGTTGAACCGCTCGAACAGGGCCCGCGGCAGGAATTCGGGACGGGCCAGGCAGTCGGCAAGATGATCATAGGTCTCGTCAGCCGTCGCCGCCGACACTGGCGTCATCATCGCGAACACATCCTGGAATGCATGATCGAGCCACAGCCGCGAAGGCGTGCCGCGAAACAGATGATAGTTCTCGGCAAACAACCGCCAGATCTTACGGCCATCGGTTTCAGTGGGACCGCCATCGGCCCGCGGCACACCGAGGCTTTCAAGGCTGATGCCCTGCGAGAACAGCATCCGAAAGACATAGTGGTCAGGCGTGATGAAAAGTTGCGCAGGGTCGGGAAACGGCTTGTTCTCGGCATACCAGCGCGGATCCGTATGCCCATGCGGACTGATGATCGGCATGTCGGCGACACTCTGATAGAGTTCACGGGCGATTCCGCGGCTTTGCGGATCGACCGGAAACAATCTGTCAGGAGCCAACTGTGTCAATCTAACCCTCCCAGGCGGACCTTCTTTTTGCAGGTCTTTCAATCAAACTAGTAATGTAATATGCTAGTATGCAATTCAAGTCAACGGAGTGACCGCATGTCCGTATCGTCCCCTTTGCGGGCCCTCGAACCACTCAACCGCCCGTCTGTCGCGGACACGGTTTTTGATGAACTGCACAGTCAGATTATTCTTTTGGAGTTGGCGCCCGGCACCAAGATGTCGGAGGCTGAAGTCGCCAAGGCCCTCGGCGTTTCACGCCAGCCGGTCAGAGACGCGTTCTACCGCCTGTCCAAGCTCGGGTTCCTGTCGATCCGCCCGCAACGCGCGACCCTTGTGTCCCACATTTCCTCAGCCGCAGTGCTGCAGGCACGCTTCATCCGCAACGCCATTGAAGCCGAAACGGTGCGCACCGCGTGCCGGGTGCTTAAGCCTGAAGACTTCAGCGGGCTTGATACCGTGCTCGATGCGCAGCACAAGGCGGTCAAGGCAAGCGACCCAGTGAGTTTTCATCAGCTCGACGATCAGTTTCACAGAGAGATTTGCGAGCGCTCGGGCCTTGCCTTCGCGTGGGATATCATTCGCGAAAACAAGGCGCATATGGACCGGGTACGGTTTCTGTCCCTCTCCTTTGCCTCCAATGACGCCTTCAATGATCATGTTGAAGTGATGGAGGCCATAAGGGCCCGCGACGAGGAACGTGCCATGAAGTACATGCGCAAGCACCTCTCACGCATCAAGGAGCAGATAGTCCGGATCAGGGCCGATCATGTTCAGTATTTCGCAGACGAGAGCGATGCATGACGCAGACATTCCTGTCGATCGGCGAATGCATGGTCGAGATGGCCCCAAAGGGCACCGGTGACTATCAGCTTGGATTTGCCGGCGACACGCTCAACACCGCCTGGTACGCAAAGCACGCTCTTGGGCCCGGTTGGGACGTTGCCTATTTCACGGCTGTTGGACAGGACGCGCTCTCGGAACGCATGTGCAGCTTCATGGATACGGCAGGTATCCGCACCAACCACATCCGCAAGCTCCCGGATCGCACGGTAGGGCTCTATCTAATAGAACTCAGCAACGGCGAGCGCAGCTTCGCCTATTGGCGGTCGGACTCCGCAGCGCGACAACTGGCCGCCGACCGTGCCGCCCTGGCGAAAGCTCTCGGGTCGGCGCAGGTGATATTTTTTTCAGGAATCACCATAGCGATCCTGTCACCCGCACACCGCCTGACGCTGCTTGGGAGTCTGTCACAGGCACGCCAAAACGGTGCGACCATTGTCTTCGATCCGAACCTCAGACCGCGGCTTTGGAACACCCCCGAAACTATGCGCGATGCGGTGATCGCCGCAGCCAAGGTCAGCGACATCGTCATGCCTTCCTTTGACGACGATGCTCTGGCGTTCGGCGACAAGACGCTCGAGGCAACCGCACAGCGCTATGCCGATGCCGGCGTTCCCCTTGTCGTCGTCAAGAACGGTGCCGGCCCAATGATCGCGTTGGACAAGGGCAAGATCGAACATTTCACCCCTGCCCCGGTGAGTGAGATCGTTGACACCACGGCCGCCGGCGACAGCTTCAACGCTGGCTTTCTGGCAAGCTATCTCGACAGCAAAGATCTCCCCCGGGCTCTTGCCGCAGGGGCCGAGCTGGCGGCGAAGGTCATCACACGCCATGGTGCGCTGGTCGATCCCGAGGGCCTAACAAGCGCTTGAGCGGGGCAACCCGTATCCGGGTCAGGGCTTGTAGGGTTCACCAAGCGATGCCACGCCGTTCAGCTTGAGCAGCCGGCGGTTGGACGAGATGATCCCCAACACGATGATCGTCACCAGATAGGGCAGGCTCGCAAGCAGCTGCGATGGCAGTTCCACACCCGTCGTCTGAGCGGCAAGCCCGGCAAGCGAGACGGCGCCGAAGAGACAGGCGCCCAGGAAGATCCGGCCTGTCAGCCAGGTCCCGAAGACCACAAGCGCGATCGCAATCCAGCCGCGTCCAGCAATCATGCCGTCAGCCCAGAGCGGGGTGTAGACCGTCGACGCATAGGCTCCGGCAAACCCTGCCATGGCACCGCCTAAAGCCACCGCGCACACCCTGATCAGGATGATCGGATAACCGATGGAGTGAGTGGCCTTGGGATTTTCGCCCGCGGCCCGCAGGATCAGGCCTGTCTTGGTGCGCGCGAACACAAACCAGACACCGAGGGTCGCCAGCAACGACAACCAGACGACAATGTCCTGGGTGAAGAGACCGCCCACAAGCGGCAGATCGGAGAGACCCGGGATTTCAATTTTCGGGATCCCGCGGATCGTCAGGCTTTCATAGGATTTGCCAAACAGGGCCGAAAGCCCCTGCCCCAGGATCCCGATCGCCAGACCCGCCGCCACCTGATTGGCCTGCAGCCCGATGGCAACAAAGGCAAACAGCAGCGACAACATAGCGGCCGAGATCCCGGCTGCAATGAAACCGGCAAAATGGCCGCCGCCATTGTAAACCACGATAAAGCCAATCGCGGCGCCAAGCGCCATCATGCCTTCAACGCCGAGATTCAAAACACCGGTGCGCTCGGCCACAAGCTCGCCCAGCGCAGCCAGCAGAAACGGTGTGGCCGCCGCCAGCATCCCGGCGAGAACAAACTCGATCGCGTTCATGCTTCACCTCGCTTGAGCTGATCAACCCATTCCAGCCGGTACCGGACAAAGGTGAAGGCGATCAGATAGCAAAGCAGGATGCTGCCTTGAAACACACGGACCGCCGCAATCGGCAGATCGGCAGAAACCATGGCATTGTCACCGCCAATATAGAGAACCGCCATGACGAATGAGGCGAACACGATGCCGATGGGATGCAGGCCGCCGAGATAGGCAACGATGATACCGGCATATCCGTAGCCGGTCGAAATCGAGCGCTGCAACTGCCCGATTGGACCTGCAACTTCCGCAGCGCCAGCAAAACCGGCCGCCAGGCCACCGATCAGCAGTGACAGCCAGATCGTCCGGGATTCCGAAAACCCGGCATAGCGCGCGGCGGCCGGCGCCAGACCGCCCACCTCCAGCTTGTAGCCCTGAAAGCTCCGCTGCATGAAAATGAAAGCCAGCACGGAGAAGAACAGACCGAACAGCAGCGATATGTTGACCCGCGTTCCCTCAAACAGGATCGGCAGCATCGCGTCATACTGGAACATCACGGTTTGCGGAAAATTGAACCCAGCCGGATCCTTCCAGGGGCCGAGCAGCAGATAGTTGAGCAATTGCGCCGCCACCAGGCTCAGCATCAGCGAGACCAGAATCTCATTGGCATTCAGACGTGCCCGCCAGAAGGCGGTGATCGACGCCCAAAGCGCCCCGCCCACAGCCCCCAGCAACAGCATCGCGGGCCATATCCAGACACCGGTGGCTTCTGGATACATCACCGGAATGGCTGACGCGAAAATGGCCCCGAGAATGAACTGCCCCTCTGCCCCGATGTTGAAGATCTTGGCACGAAAGCCGATGGCCAGCCCCTGTGCCACCAAAAGCAGGGGCCCCATTTTCAACAACACCTCAGAGAAGCCGTACCAGGATAGAAACGGCTCAAGCAGCATTGCGTAGAAGACCCCGACAGGGTTCTTTCCCATAATCAGGTAAAGCGCCAGATTGAGAATGGTTGCCGCCACAAGCGCCACCACCGGCGCCAGCGCCGTCATCATCAGCGAAGCCCGTTCACGGCGGACCAGACGAAAACCGAACATCGAAGCCAACCAACTCATCCCGCAATCGCTTCCTTGCCGGCTTCAGCACCAATCATGAAGCGGCCGATGTCCTCGGGCCGCGTTTCGCGCTTGTTCAGCGAAGGGCTGAGCGACCCGGCATGCAGCAC
Organism: Hoeflea phototrophica DFL-43; assembly: GCF_000154705.2. Taxonomy (NCBI): domain Bacteria; kingdom Pseudomonadati; phylum Pseudomonadota; class Alphaproteobacteria; order Hyphomicrobiales; family Rhizobiaceae; genus Parahoeflea; species Parahoeflea phototrophica. The sequence goes on from NZ_CM002917.1 coordinate 3,674,075, forward strand.
CTGGATCCGGTCGCAAAGCTCGAACAGCTCCTCGAGTTCTTCTGAAATCACCAGGATCGCGACACCTTCATTGCGAAGGGCAATCAGCTTCTGGCGGATGGCGGACGCGGCGCCGATATCCACGCCCCAAGTGGGCTGGGCGACGAACAGAAGCTTGGGCGCCAGCTTGATTTCGCGCCCGACAATGAATTTCTGCAGGTTTCCGCCCGACAGAGACCCGGCTTCGGCATCGGGCCCGGAGGTGCGAACATCAAAATCGTCGATGCAGCCTTGCGTGAAAGCCCTGGCCTTCGCCTTGTCGACAAGACCATAGCTGAGCAGACCGAGAGGATGAGCCGTCAGCAGGCTGTTGCGGACCAGCGGCAGTTCAGGCACCGCCCCGCGCCCAAGCCGCTCTTCCGGAACAAAGGCGAAGCCGAGGCTCCGGCGTTGCGCCGGCATCATTTGGCCGACCGGCTGCCCCATCATCTGGATCTGCTCGGCCTGCATTTCGGGCAACACCGTCTCACCGGAAATCAAGGCCGAGAGTTCGCTCTGACCATTGCCGGAAATCCCCGCGATTCCGAGGATTTCACCGGAACGAACCGAAAGCGTGATCTCGGACAGGGACACCTTGAACGGATCATCCGTCTGATGCGACAGACCAAAAAGTTCGAGCCGCGCCTCGCCCAGATCCACCGGCTTGGCCGGCGCGGGCTCGGGCATGTCCCGGCCGATCATCATCCGCGCAAGATCATGGGCATCATGCTCGCGCGGATCAACATTTCCGGTCACCAGGCCACTGCGCAAGATGGTCGCGTGATCGCATACGGCCCGGATCTCCTCGAGCTTGTGGGAGATGAACAGGATCGACACGCCGCTGTCGCGCAGCTTCTTCAATGTCTCAAACAGCTTGGTCACCGACTGCGGCGGCAGCACCGAGGTGGGCTCGTCCAGGATCAGCAGTTTGGGATTGGTCATCAGGCAGCGAATGATTTCGACACGCTGCCGCTCGCCGACCGAAAGCGCGTGAACATGCGCAAGCGGATCGACTTCCAGGCCGAACTCCCGGCCCAGCGTGGTGATGCGCTCAATCAGTTCGGCCTTCCGCCCGTCTATGACAAGCGCAATGTTTTCGGCAACGGTGAGTGTTTCCAGCAACGAGAAATGCTGGAACACCATGCCAATTCCGTAGCGCCGCGCCACCGCCGGCGAGGTCAGTTTGAGCGGCTCCCCTTCCCACAGCATCTCGCCCGTATCCGGCATCTCCACACCATAGATCAGCTTCATCAGCGTGGATTTGCCCGCGCCGTTTTCGCCAAGAATGGCGTGAATGGATTGCGGCGCCACGTCCAGATCTATGCCCTGATTGGCATGGATCTGGCCGTAGCTCTTCGAAACGCCACGAAGCGAAAGAAGGGGAGCCGTCATCAGCTCACTTCGGCAGCGGCGTGGTCACGCCCTTGACATGCCAGTCCATCGAGACGACCTCGGCCTCGCTCATCGTGACACCGTCTGCAACACCCTCGCTGCCATCGGCCTTCATGATCGGACCGGTGAAGGGCGAGAAGCTGCCATCGGCAATCTTGGCTTCGGTTTCCTTGATGGTGGCCATCATGTCGGCCGGGATATCCGGGCTCCAGTCGACAACCTCGACCACCTTGTCGGCAACACCGAGGAATGCGCTCTTGCCCTCGAATGTGCCGGCAAGATGCGCATCCACCTGCGCCTTGAAATACGGACCCCAATCGGTCAGCACACAGCCCAGATAGGTCTTGGGCGCATAGGCCTTCATCGAGGAGTTCAGGTTGAAGCCGTAGACACCGGCTTCCTCGCAAGCCGAGATCACCGACGGCGTGTCCTGCGCGTTGGAGAAGATCACGTCGCAATCCTGTGCCACCAGAGCCTTGGTGGCTTCCTGCGCCTTGGCCGGATCAAACCAGGAATTGAGCCAGACGACGGAGACCTCGATGTCCGGATTGACCGCCTGCGCACCAAGCGTGAAGGCATTGATCGAGGTGATCAGTTCGGGAATGGCAAAAGCGGACACCGAACCGAGCTTGCCGGTCTTGGAGACGGCTGCGGCAGCCATGCCCATCAGATAGGTGCCTTGGGAATACTGCGCGGCAAACGGCGAGAAATTCGGCGCGACCTTGAAGCCCGATGCATGCAGCACCGAGACCTTCGGATTGCGCCGCGCAATCTGCAGCGCGCCGTTCTGATAACCGAAGGAACCGGCGATCAGGAAGTTGTTTCCGTCCGCAACGGTCTTGTTCATGATCCGGTCGGCATCGGGACCTTCAAAGATGTTCTCGATGACCGTCAGCTTGACCGCATCACCATAGGCCTCGATGACCGGATCGAGACCGGCCTTCAAGGCATGCCCCCAACCCACATCGGCCACCGGCGACGGGATCACCAGTGAAATACCCAGCGGTTCGCTGGCAAGCGCAGCCTTGCCGCCAAATGCGGTTGCAAGGCCGGTCGCTGCGGCACCTTGCATGAGTGTCCGTCGTGTCAATTTGTGTGTCATGCCTGTCTCCTGTCGAGTGTTTAGAATTCCACGGTTGAAAGTGCGGCCTCGGCATCGGCAAACAGTTTTGCCTCATCAAGACCGGTAAACTCGCCTTTCGACCAGACGATGCGCCCGTTGATCATCGTCAGGTCGGTGGGCATGCCAATGCCGACCTTGGCCAAGAGGCTCAAAGGGTCGTGCCTTGTGCCGACATAATCCATGCGGCGGGTGTCGATGGCGAACAGATCTGCGGCCATACCCGGCGCCAGTCGCCCGATGTCGCTGCGCCCCAGCAGCGACGCACCACCGCTGGTCGCCTGGCGGAAAAATTCGGCCGGCTCCGGCACCTGATGCTCACGGGTCGAAGCCACCAGGCACTGCAGCATGTAGGCCGAATGCACACAGTGCATCAGGTTGGAATTGTCATTGGAAGCCGCACCGTCGCATCCCAGGCCGACGCGCACGCCCAATGCCGACATCGCCGGAATGTCGGTGACTTCAGCACCGACGAGATAGACCGGTTCCGGGCAATGCGACACGCCGGTCCCGTCAGCTGCCATCTTGCTGAGCTCGTCATGGGTGAGTTCCCAGCAATGGGCGTAGAAGGCATCAGGCCCGGCAAAGCCCAGTTCGGCGCAGTAATCCACCGTGCGCATCCCGTGCCGCGCCTCGATCACCGGGCTTTCGCCCTCACCCACATGGGTGTGCATCAACACACCCCGGTCCCGCGCCAGCGCAACCGATTCAACGAATGTCTCCCGGTAGCAATTGACCGGCTGGCAGGGCGCAACAGCCACCTGACGCATGCTGAACTGCGAACCGTCATGATAGCTGTCGATCAGCCGGGCACAGTCGGCGATGAATTCATCGGTCGTCTCGAGCATCTCGTCGGGGATCGTGGAGCCTTCCGATTTTGGCAGCGTGTTGCCGCCGCGCCCCGCATGAAACCGCATCCCCAGAAGCTCCGCCGCCTCGAACTGCCGGTCGATGATCCGTTTGCCAGCATGCCTGGGAAAGCAGTACTGGTGATCAAACGCCGTCGTGCAACCATGCTTGATCAGCTCCGACATGGCGGTCACCGACGAGTGATAGAAGCAATCCTCGTTCAGCCGCGAGAAGACCGGATAGATCCGGTCCAGCCATTCGATCACGGAGAGTTTTGTCCAGTCCAGATCCGCCCGGTTGCGCACGAAGGTCTGGAAGAAATGGTGATGCGTGTTCACCAGCCCCGGATAGACAAACCAGCCATCAGCCTTGACCGTGGCGATGCCATCCATTGAATGGGTCGCATCAAGACCGGCCCCGGCCGCAACAACCGCCGGCCCGACGATGAGAAGGTCAATATTGCGATGGACCTTAGGCCCTGCGCCCTCCTCCAGAATCACGGCTTCGCAGTTTTTCAGAAGATAGCCGCTCATCTCAGCCATGCTCCATTTCGGCGGAGGGTTCCGGCTTGAGTTCATGCAGACGGTGAATGCCGGGCATCTCGATAAATCCGTCAAGCGCCCTGAGCGCGCGCATCCACTCGCGAATGTTTGGATAGGGATCGAGCGAGACACTGCCGTCGGGTGCCAGGGCCACATAGGGAAAGCAGGCAATGTCGGCGACCGTCGGCCGGTCGGAGACAAGAAAGCGCATGCCGCGCAGATTCTGCTCGAACAGCGCCGCCTCCAACTCCCGAAGGGCCAGGATGCCGGCCTTTTGCAAGGCTCCCAGATCGCCCGGCCTGAGCAGCATTTCACACAGCCTCGCGCCGCCAAGCGAGGCGGTCAGCCGCGACGAGAAAGCCAGCCACTGCGTGATCCGCGCGTTTGCCGCGGGCGATCCGTCACCCATCCACTCCGGCGCGTGTCTGCCGGCGATGTAGACCAGGATCGCCGACGAGTCCGTGAGGATCAGCTCGCCATCCTCAAGGATCGGAATGGAGCCCGCCGGATTGAGCGCCATCAGCTCCGGCCCGCGATGTTCCTCGCCGGGATGGAAATCCACAGATCTCAGACTGATTTCGGTGCCCGTCAGCGCGGCCAGCAGGCGGACTTTGTAGCAGCTGGGTGAGAGGATGTAATCGTAAAGCTTCATTGCGCCACCAACTGAGCACCATAGGTGTAGTCGTGACGCTTGAGCCAGCGCCGGTAGGCAACCGATGTCATGTCCGCGCGCGTCGGGATCTCCTTGCCCGGATCAAGCGGCAACCGCGCCGGGATCTGGTTTTCCAGGATCGAACGGTCCTGGACAAAGATCATCTGCTGAAAATGGATGAGATCCGTCATCGATGTTTCGTCGTCATAAAGCGCCATCCACGGCCAAACGTCACACAGATCTTCGGAGATCGGCTGGACAAACAGGCAGATCACGTCCCATTCGCCGGGACGGGCCGGACAGGTCTTGTAAAGAACCGAGCATGTGGGCGCTGGCACCCGGTACATGTACTCCGTGGTGATCCCGCCCTCGGCCGATTTTGCCGCCTGCGGCTGGTAGAACGACACCTTGGTCGCCCAGACCTCATCTTCCTTTTCCCGGATCTCGACCTCGTATTTCGCCACTTCCGTGTGCGGCTCGGCGCCCAGAATATCGGTATGCACGAAGGGGAAATGGGCGATATCGAGAAAGTTCTCGACCGCCCGCAAGGGCGAACACCGAACCCGCACGACGCCGACATCAACCAGCCGACGGCCTGGTTGATCGGCTTCCGACAATGCGAACAGATCCTCTGGCGGCGTCCCCAGCGATGTCCAGACATGGCCGAAGCGTTCCAGCACCGGCAGGCTGCGCCCCTCGGACCGCGTCACACAGGCTAGACCGTCAACAGCTTTGGAGACATGGATGGCAGTTCCCATCAGCACGGTGTCTTTGCCCACCTCGTCGAGCTGGCTGACAAGGCCAACCGGATACCATTGATCGATCATCGCGCTGGCACTCATGAACATGGCTCCTTGTCCGCCAGCGCCTCGGCCGCCCGCCGCAGTGCTTCGGCAGATCTCGAAACCGCAATACGCTCCGCCAGGGTGGCGTCCGGCCCGATCAGAATGTGGACCAGCGTCGCGCCGTCTCCCTGATCGACACAAAGCACTCTCGCGGCAATCCCGCCAAGCATGCAGCCAAGCGCCAGCCCCTCTTCCCGGGCCTCATCCACTGAAGACCTGATCTGGTCAGGCGATGCCATCACGGTGATCGAGCGCAGCGGCTCATATCCGGCGATGTGAGGCGGCGGCGTGTCCGCCGCATCGCGGCTCACCCAGATGACGCCCCCCACCTCCGCAGCGGTCTGGGTTTCCACCTTGATCGCCGTTGGCGGGGTCAGGTCGGGATGCGCCGGAATGCGCACACACTGTCCCGACAGGCCATAGCTCCAGCCATGATAGATGCATGAGAGCGCTTCACCACGCACAAAGCCATGCGACAAACGCATGCCGCGATGCGGGCACCGGTCGGCGCAGGCGGAGAGCTTTCCACTCGCACTGCGCCACAGCGCCGCTGCGCCCTGGACAGTCCTGATCGGCGCAACACTTGCTGGCCGCACATCATTGGAAAGGGCAACTGGCACCCACTGGCAATCTGGATTGGGGAAGAACACGGAAAACCCGACTCGCACTTGTCTCAAAAAGCAGCGCACCATCCCGATGCACCACATATCCGTCAGATAGACTTGCATGCATTTTATGCACTTGCAATAGTGCAAACAAATTGTGCACGCACCCGGAAACCCGACTCTCGAAACAGCTGCAATCGGGGGCAGAACCCGGTTCGGCACACACCGAAAACAACATGCTGGTGGCGTGGAGAATTTCTGAAATGGCGCAAGCCTCAAATGCCCGGGAACAGATGATCTTGCGCGGCGAGTTCAGCGCCGGAAGCTTCGTGCCATGGATTGAGGCCTACGCACACAAACTGGGCCTGACCGGGATCATTCAAAAGGCAGATTCGGGCCGCATCGAGCTGCAACTGGAAGGCCCGCCGGAACTGGTCGACGCCATGGAAGTGGGCTGCCTTCTGGGGCCAATCGACATCTGGGTGGAAACAATCGAGCGCACGCCAGATACGGAACCGCCGCAACATCGCGTCTGAAATGCGAACCCGGACGCCGCGACAAGGACATGGGCGAGTGCTCGGATCTCAAAACCAATTTGAAGCCAGCAGCACCACCGCTCTTGCGAGGGCATCACCCCGCTGAAACGAGACAGACAGCCGTACTGCTCCGTGAGTGAATTCAATTCATGCGTCCGACAGAACGAATCCGTTCAATTCTCTCCATTGACGAAATCGACAATGGTGCGTGCATCTCTGATATCCCCGAGCTTGTCCAGGCTTTTGACGTGCTTGCGCAAGCCCTCTATCCCCACCTCTGCAGGATTGCCCGCCTTCCAACTCTTGACGCCTGAATGCAGCGCCAGACCTGACCAGCCCACCTCAAACATACGCCTGAGCGGACTGGTCGCCAGGCGTTCCGCTTCGGTGAGATAGGAGTCGCCAAGCACGCCGGTCGCCCCCTTCGCGATGGTGAGATTGCTATAATCTTCCATCGATCCGCAATAATTGTCGGCACAGGTATAGGCAAAATCCGCGCTGTTGGCGGCCAGCGCCAGACCTGCGTAATAGCTGGCGCCATAATAGGCGGCACCGACGCCACTGGCGATTCCCACGGTGGAAACGATCCCATTCAGCGTCGCCCACTGGGCTTTGCCATAAACCGAAACCGTATCGAACTCGGCCAATTTTGGGATCAGCGAATCGAGTGCCCTACGCGCCACCATGTCAGGCCGGCGCACCCGCGCATTGGTGCGGCCATTGGTCTGAACACGGGTCACGGTGCTCTTGAGTACATCAATGATCGGGCTGAAGCCCTTGCCCGTGATCTCCAGCAGTCTTTTGACATCACAACCCGACACAAGGTTGAGATTGCTGCGTGTGCCCACAATGGCTTCGCGCTGAGTTGCCAGGAAATCGCGGATATCACCGGCAACATCGGCTGACATGGAGCCATCGGCCCCGCGCAAGGCATCACCGCTGGCCTTGCGCTGCCGGATTTTTGCAGCAAGTGAATTCTGCTGCGATCGTGCCAGCAACGTAATGAACGAAGGCTCGCCACGCCATACGCTTTCAGCAGCGCGCGCGAAGGCTGGATTGGCCCCATTCTGGTCCAGCAGACCATCAATTGCCGTAATATGGCTGTTGAGCGTATCAACAAACTTGCCTCTAACCATCAGCATCGCAGCATGCTGCCCGAACGTGATGGGTACCCCGTGCGAGGCGACAAATGTGCCACCGGAAATCGCTTCTTCTTCCTCGACGCTCAACTTGTCCCAATCGGTCGTACCATAACGATCAGCACACTTGGCTGCTTCCCGCAGGGCGGCAATGAAATCGCCGGAAACTGTATCATCAGCTTTCACCACCTGCGCATCGCCGGACGGCGGTATCTGTTCGATCTTCGAGTTCCCGTCCGAGAAACGAGGTCTCAGAAATTCGTTTTCAGCCAGCAGAAGTGTCCGCTCCGCTGGCAGATCGTCATAGGCATCGGTCTTGGCCAATCTGACCTTTTCACCCGTTCCACCAGTCGACTGCATGATGCTGTCCATCGTGTCGTCAGCATCGAGCTTCAAGAACCCGGTCTCTTTGCCTTCTGCCGAGACGAAATCGCGATAGGTTTCCTTATCCGCCAAAACATAGCTTTGGGAGCGATAGGTTCGTGGCTTTCCAGCAACCCGGTTGAGGCTGATCTCCAGAGATGCGCCCGCGCGCGCCTCGCTTGCCAGGCTGACATTGCCGCCAGCAAAATCAATGGCGAGGGTTTCACGATCAATCTCGTTGTTGAGTTCTGCCTGGAAGACAATTTCATCACGAAAATAGAGGGGCCGGCTGGTTGTCTCCGATGAACGGAGCTCATTGCCCGCATCTCCTGCTTCAAGAAGTTCGGACGTGTCGGGGCGGACAATGGCAATCAGGCCATTCAGATCACCATAGAGAAGAGGCCATTCGCCCGAGGCCTTTCCATAGTGAAGGTCAACAACACCTGTTTCGATTGGTTCCGAGATCGTCGCGGTGACCCAATAGACTTTGAGGTCGTCATCGGCCTGAGCATCCTGCGCAGCGCTCAGAGCTGTCTCGCTCACCGCCTCGGGTGCCAGATTGCTAAGCCGCTCGCGCACCCAACCCGGTTCGAAAACCTCCAGACTGGAATAGGTGATTCCATCAGTTTGGCTGGTAACCGTCTCGGCATCATCAATCTCCAGGTCGCGGGCAATGACGATGAGTTCGCGCAGATGCGGCTGCGATTTTGAATCATCGACACGTTCGACCGAGCCTTCCTCGACTTTTGGATAGACCGGCGCCAGCGGCGTGCCGGTCACCGCTTTTTGTGCCGACGCCACCAATATTTGTTCAATTCTCGGTGCCGCCCCCCAGACAATAGGGTTTTGCAGTTCTGCCGAACCGCTGAATTTCTGGATAGGTCCGAAAGCTCCATCGAAGCCGATCTGGGCCTCCCAATCCCATGTCGTGGTGCGGCCAACACTTTGTGGATTGAACAAGCGCAACTTGAGGCCTTGCAGGATGCTTCGACCATCGCCTGGAATGTGCAATCCTCCAAGGTACAATGGCGCTGCGCCTCTCTTTCCGACGGCTCCACCCAACATTTGAATAAAGTGAGAAAGTGAAGTGCGTTGCGCACTTTTTTTGGACGATTGACCGGAAGTTACCCAATGTTCGGCCAGGAATGCTTCTTGAGTCGCAACTTTGCCATCAACAAAATAGCGCGCCTCTTCACCTTGGACGATTGCAACCAGTTCCTTGTGCTCGAAAACCAACTCCTGGGCACTGGCCGTGGTGGTTTTGGGCGGTTCCCAATCGGGGACAAAGCCGGGCAGTTCCACGATCGATTCATCCGACCCCTCAGGCTCACGGGATGACAAGCTGAGAACGGTCTCGCCGCTATTCTGCACCACCTCACCGATCAGCTTGAAGCTTCGCTCCGCATCCTGATACATCATGGTAAAAGAGTTGTCGGCAGCTGTGGCCGGTTGCGCCACGGCGCTTGGCGCAAGAGAAAGAACTGCTACCAGCGTCATTGCCCGGGCCCAAGACGCGGCCAGTGCCAGGAACAAGAGAAATGTCCCAGATCGATGTGCTGAGGCTATCTTTGTGCTCATTCTCAGGTCTCGCGATTTCAGCCCGTTCCAGGGCGTGACGCCATGTCCGTGTGAACTCGCCGCGGCTTAACCCGCGATGAACTCGACCCAGTTCTTGTGAACCCAGCCCTTTTTGCCTTTGTGGTTTACCTCACGGTCCTGCTTTATCCGGGAGCAACTCATATCCGGCGCGTCATACATCACGCCAACCCAGTTGCCCTTTTCCTCAAACAGCCAAAGTTCGTCATCATTGTGAACCTCATCGAGCTTCTTGTATTTCGACCCTGGCCCTGAACGCACAGCCAGAAAACCATCGCCATCAGCCTTCAATCCGGTCACCTTGCCATAAGCGCAGGTGTCCAGATCATCAACCGCATATTCCATAACCGGAACATCGAGTTCCTGTGCTTTGACCGGGGCTGGCATCAGCACCAAACCGCCGATTGACAACGCGAGCATTGATGAAAGAACGAGCGAATTTGTCATAGCAGTCTCCTAGTTGATCGTGGCCTTGAACATCGTGGTCTGTCCCGCGAAAATCTCGAAATCTTCGGTTACCACGCGTTTATCCCGAAGGCGTCGTAGAAACCGGTAACGCCCCGGGGGCAGTGCGGCGATATCTGCCCGATTTGGAGATCCGCCAGCCTGTGTGCCATCAGATCCGTCCGGATTGACTTCCAATATTCTCACCACGAAAAACACTCCGACGTCTTCGCCAGCGCTGGTAATTTCGAAGTCGACAACGCCAACATTCATATCGAACACCGGGCTTGAGAGTTCATTGGCCGTAACCACGACCGGAAACAGACGGTCGACCAATGATGCAGCAGAAGGCGAATACCTTGCCCAGACCCAATAGGTCCCGGCCTTGAGCGCGAAATTTGCATTTGTAATGCCGGCCGTAACGCCCTTGCCCGTCATGCCGCCGGCAATCGCAGCCTCTTCTGTCGCATATATGCGATAGGTCATGTGCCCCGTCCGTTTGCCGCCTTCGGTCATGACCGCGACCGGTTGCAAATTGCCAAACCGCATATCGAACGTATATTCAACGATTTCACCGGCAATGATTTCAATCCGGGCGGTTTCGCTGATCGTTTGGTGTGTTGCCACCACCTTGTAGGTGCCTGCTGGCAGCCATGTGACATCGCCCCCCTGGATGGCAACATCCAGTTCGGTGGTGGCGTCCACGCCATCAATCACCGGGTAGAAACGGTACAGCACCCGATCCGGTGCAAGCGTTTCATCATCACCGGCAAAGGCGTAAAGCGACACACCGCCGCCATCGAGATTGACCTCGCCGAGCTGTTGCCCGTCGTCCCCGATGGTGATCTCGGCGTCGCGCAGCAGAGCTGAGTTCAAATACCGGGCCGCAACCTGATAGGCTCCTGGTTCAAATTCGGGATCGTCTGGATAAAGCACACCCAGCCCCTGATAATGTGGCTCCCCGTCCTTGAGGACGGTCCAGTATACGTCGAGTGGCTTTGCACGCTCACAGGCTTCACACAACTTCGCGTACAGAAAGAAACCGGGCTCAGGCTCCGCTGCTGGCGCGGGCGCGGGCTCGGGCTCGGGCTGAGCTGCAATCGCGGGCGCCGGTTCAACGACCGGAGCAGTTGCAACAGTCCGGCGGAGCGCGTCCTTGAGCTCCTCGGCATTGTTGGCCCGGAAGAACTTTCCGCCCGTCTCGGTGGCGATGCACTGCAGGCTTTTGAATTCCTCCTCGGTGACATCAAAGCCGATAACGTGAACATCAAATCCGGGATTGATGATCCCCAGTGCTTTGGCTTGCGCGCAAGGGTCAGCATCACAGGTCTCCAACCCATCGCTGACAAGCACCACGGACGATTTGCCGGAGAAATAGCCAACGCTTGTGGCCGCAAGCAATAGTGTCTTGCTGATCGGGGTTTTACCGCGTGGAGAGATCGATTGGACCTTGTCAATGAGAGCTGGCCGGTTGACCTTGCCCGGCAAGGCGACAACCTCGATATCCGAGCAATCGCCTTTACGACGGTGACCATAGACCATTAGACCAAGATCAACCGCATCATCCCAATTGCTGATGAGATCGGTCATCACGTCCTTGGCAATGGTGATCTTGGCCTCACCATCGACCTGCCCCCACATGCTGTTGGAGCCATCAAGCACGATCATCACCTTGCCGACCTTGGCAGATGGGACAGCGTTTTCTTGAGCATGCATTGTGGAAGTGACAGAACAAACCAGGGCGAGCGTCGCCAAAAAGCGAATAAGAAAAATCATGTTACACCCATGGTTGACTGCAAATAAAGATTAAAAAAACCCTTTTTGTTAAGTGAGTCAATGATTTCGGACCCAAAGGTTTATGCAACGCAATGCAATATGGGCAAAAACAAAATCGACAAAAAACATCTGAAATCAAAGACATCTCCACAAATGAGGGAATATTCCCGAAAATTTGGATGATAACTGCGACAAGACCGTGAACTTGTGGCGTTTGAGTGAACCAGTTGTCGAAGGCATGTCATCCGATCGTCAGCATACTTCGACCGCGCTCTCGGTAGGTATGGGCTCTAATTGAACCTGGGCTGCTTATAAACGTAGGTCGGCTAAGGGCCGAAAGTGTCGGTGCAAAGTCCGTCTTTCGACGACGGCTTCTCCGGTTTCAGCACCAAAAACAACGAAAACCGGCACTGCCAAACGCAAAAGTATGTTCAAAACAGCGTTCAATATCACTGTGTTCAACACAGTGCTTCCGCAGCAAAAACCGCAAATCGCTTTGTAGTTTGTCACCCGGTTCTGCCAGGAGGCGGGAAAAGGTGGGATTTGGCGGGAAAAGCTGGGAAAGCTCGTTAATTCAGGGGTTTGACGGCGTGGAGTTGGGGTGAACTGTGGGTGCCGTTTTTGACGGGCGGTTGTTCCCTGGGAACGGAAGTACGGGGCGGGCGGGATGTGTGATGCAGGGCTTTCGAAGTCCCTTCAAAACGGCTGTGAGGGCCGTTTGGCACTGCCTGAAACGCAATCAAATCAACGCTCTTTCGAAACCAAAGGCCTAGCTTTGCCGTCAGCTGGTTGGAGCCAAAATGGTGGCTAATTCTAAGCCAAAACAGGAAGACAGCTCCGGTGTCGATTTTCCGTTGGAGACGGCAACAGAAAACTCAAAAAAAACAATGAATTGGTGCCACCTGAGCGGAAAATGCAGATTCAAAAGATCCATCCACTAGGGCCTGTGGACATTCAGGATTCCCATCGGGTTTGATTTCTGATTCAAACTTTCCAAACGGAGGTTTGAATGAACGAGCAGCGCTTTGTGGTGACGGATGATGTATGGCAGCGACTTGAGCCGCATTTGCGTGGAAAGGCCAGCGATGCGGGAGCCACGGCAAGAGACAATCGGCTGTTTCTTGAATCAGTTTTTTGGCGCGTTCGGACCGGCTCACCATGGCGCGACCTGCCGCCAGCTTTCGGGAATTGGAACAGTCAGTTTCGGCGGTTTCGCCGCTGGGCGAAGGCGGGAGTATTCGAGGGTCTTTTCAAAGCCATGAGCGGTGACCCCGACCTCGAATATGCGCTCATCGACGGCACCATTGTTCAGGTTCACCAGAAGGCAGCTGGCGCAAAAGGGGGACTCAGGCTCAGGCCATCGGGCGCTCACGCGGCGGCCTGACGACCAAAATCGTTGCACTCGTCGATGCTCTTGGCAACTTGGTCCGCTTTCTGCTGCTGCCGGGTCATGCGCACGACATGAAAGGCGTTGCGCCGCTGATCCGGGATGTCTCCTTCGGCGCGCTAATGGCGGATAAAGCATTCGACGCGAACTGGCTTCTAGAGGAGTTGGATGAGCGTGGCGCAAGCGCCGTGATCCCACCGAAATCAAACCGAAAGCAACAGCGTGACTACGATGTCGAAGCCTACAAGTGGCGGCATCTGGTTGAAAACTACTTCGCGAAGATCAAGGAATTCAGAGGCATAGCAACACGCTATGACAAAACGGACTGTAGCTACACAGCCAGTTGGAACCTTGCCGCGACCCTGATTGCGTCAAGATGATTGTCCACAGGCCCTAGTTGGAAACATCAATTCCGCAATAGAATCTAGCTGTTTCACAGAATCAGCGTACAGACATCGAAACTCACATCGACAATAAGGTGCCTCATAATGAGCTATTGGGGCAGGCCTTGTCAGCAGTCCCCAGATTTTTCTGCCAGGGCAATCAACCCAGATCCGAACGGGCCGCTGGCGCCAAAATCGCCAGCAATCCTGCGGTCGATGAAATCGGCGTAGAGACATCTAAACCGTGATGCATAGTCGGAGAGATGCTGCTCCAGAAGTTCGCGGTTGCAAACCTTAGATTTTGCGCAAAGGTCAACACTGTCAAAGAAATTGACCAAGGTGACAACCGCCAATTCGTGTGCAGTGACTTCTGAGCCTTGCATTGATCTATCGATAAATGCAGATCGCGCCTTATTCGGAATATCGACCAACAGCATGTTTTCTTTCTGCCTAATAAACCGGTACAGCTCGTTTCGTGCTGCCAGTACGTCGCCACTATTGAACTCCTCAATATATGTTAGAGAAGCCTCATGCTGCGAGCGCTGCCATTCACCGGAATAGGCAAGTCCGGCAAAAACAACACCTCCGATTACCGCGATTTCGGCGGCAAGAGAAACCCAGCGACGGATACTGGCAAAGTGAATTATCTTCATCAAATCTCCCAGAAAGTCCTGTGGTTAACACTCCGGTTTGGATGGCAGCCTGACTTCGCTTCCTTCAACCACTATCATTTCGCTGCTGAGACAAATTAGCTCCTCCCGAGTATAGACAATGACATCGTCAAGCGCGCTATTGCTCACTTTGCTGCCAGGTAGAGCGGAGTTGCGAGAAGCGAGTTGCATCGCCTTGACCGTATCCGCCTCCGGGCAGGCCGAGGGCACAATCAAAAGAGGCGAACGATCTCCTTCCAGATAGCTATGCTTGTTTTCCAGAAGGCATTTCGCCTGTTGTTCTGATAGGTAGTGTCCGTACACGTGGTGTAATTTCATCGGCATTGCCGGTGTAATCTGGGTGGCCATCGAGGTGTATGGTCGAGGTGGAGTTAGCAGCTTCAACTACGAGCCACACGGAGACCCCGATGACCAAGACCAATATGGACCTTTCAGAGCTTCTGCAAAAGCACGATCAGGGCGACTTGCTGCGCTCGATTGCCGAGGCTGTTCTTCAGCTGATGATGGAGAGCGATGTCGACGGCCTGATCGGCGCAGGACGCCACGAACGGGCCGAGCAGCGGACGACCTGGCGCAATGGCTACCGTGACCGTTGTCTCGATACCCGATTGGGGACGCTGAACCTGAAGGTGCCGAAGTTGCGGCAGGGCACCTATTTCCCCGGCTTCCTCGAAGCCCGCAAGACCTCTGAGCAGGCTCTGGTTGCGGTGATACAGGAAGCCTGGATTGGCGGAGTGTCCACAAGGCGGGTGGACGAACTGGTTCAGGCTATGGGGCTGAGCGGCATCTCGAAGAGCACGGTGTCCAAGCTGTGCAAGGACATCGACGAGCGGGTCGGCGAGTTCCTCAATCGCCCGCTCTCCGGCGAATGGCCCTATGTCTGGCTCGACGCCACCTACCTCAAGCAGCGCCAGGGCGGTCGGATCGTCAGCGTGGCCGCCATAATCGCTGTTGCCGCCAATACCGAGGGCCGCAGGGAAATCATCGGCCTTGGCGTCGGCCCCTCGGAAGCTGAGACCTTCTGGATGGACTTCCTGCGCTCGCTGAAGGCCCGCGGTCTTGACGGCGTGAAGCTGGTGATCAGCGATGCCCACAGCGGCTTGAAGGGCGCGATCTCCCGGGTCTTCGAGGCAACCTGGCAGCGGTGCCGCGTTCACTGGATGCGCAACGCCCTGGCTCATGTCTCAAAGGGCCAGCACACGGTCGTCGCGGCCGCCATCCGGCAGGCCTTCGATCAGCCAGACCGCAAGCATGCAGGCGAAACATGGCAACGGGTCGCAGATCAGCTCCGCCCGAGATGGCCCAAGCTCGCCGATCTGATGGATGTCAGCGAAAACGATGTGCTGGCCTACATGGCGTTCCCCCGCCAACACAGGACCAAGCTTCACAGCACCAATCCGATCGAGCGGCTGAACAAGGAAGTGAAACGACGTGCCGACGTCGTCGGGATATTCCCCAACGAGGCCTCGATCATGCGTCTCATAGGCGCGGTGTTGTTCGAACAGAATGACGAGTGGCAGACTTCAAGCCGCTACATGATGGTCGAAGCCTTCGCCCAGATCGACAAGGAGGAGATCGACCCCATCCTCAGCATAACAATGAAAGCCGCCTGATCATGACCTCAGGCCATCTGGAAAATTACACCACCTTGACGGACGTGACCTTCTGATACCCTCCAGTAATCGGCTGCGCCAGCATTGACAGAGCCACATATTAGACTGATCGCACAAACCATGATTGCATTGCCCGTACGCATGATTAGTATTTTGTCTTCGATCATCATGCCTGCATTCCCACTATCGCGGAGGCTTCTTAATTTGGTCTGGAATCTAAATATCACAATATGGCGAGTTGTCCTGCTGGCAATATGCTTGTTATCGGCTGGCCCAGCGAACTTTAAGGCTTTTGCGGCGGAAATTTACGTCAAGAGTAAATTGCCGCTGAAAGGAAGCGATCGTGGTGCCGGCAGTTGCCAGCTTTCCCTATCAGGTGAAATCGTCAAGGGTGATGCGGAGAAGCTTGCTGAAATATATAGGCAACTTGAGCCACCTCTAATGGAAGGAAATCCTTACTGGGGCCAAGGTGGTGATGGTTTCGACATGTGTCTTGACAGTCCCGGCGGGCTGTTATCAGAAGGAATTTTGATTGCGCGCTACCTGCGAGAGAAAGGTATTTCTACATACCTGCCTGCAGGTTCAGAATGCGTGTCCGCATGTGCAATTGCATTTTTTGGCGGATCAATCTTTGCCGATATTCGGTTCGACATTTATGTGATGAATGCTAGAGCCAAGTTGGGACTGCATGCTCCAAGCCTCACACTGAACGCCGATCTTACCACTTTACCTGTTGAAGTTATGCGATCAGCAATTGACGTATCCTACAAGTCGGCAGTCGCAGACATACGCGAAATTTCGGAGACATTGGTTGCACCAGAAAACGGCAAATCGAGTCTTTCACCGGAACTTTTCATAGAAATGCTTTCAACACCGCCGGATCAAATATTTTGGATTGAAACCGTAAACCACGCAGGCCTATATGATATCCCAATAGCCACCCAATTGTCTTCACTTCCACTTAGTCAGGAAACGTTGTTGCGTGGATGTGACAACATGCTGAATTGGGCCGAAAGCCTGTCGGCAGGGAACTATGATCAGTCATCGTTTGTTAGGACCAACGTAAACATAAGTCAGATCCGAGATCCACGAACACGGCGCAATGAAGAAGCCTGGCAGTTCGAGGAAATCTCAAGTTGGGGGGGCGGCCTCCGGAACAGTTCCTGTACATTCTTTTTAACCAAGGGTAGCGGCCAAATCTCAACAGAAAGCCTACGGGCGGAAGTCTACAACTCGAGGGTCGACAGCAGCAAGTTCTATGAAACGCTTCAACCGTGGATGTTTCTTAGCGCGGAGACGAAGCTAGGTGAAATCTCCGGTCAGTAGTGCTGGTAGCTAATGTGCGGAAAAGTGAATGCCGTTCGAAGTCAAAGTGAATAGCCCCGAGTTTTCTAGACACCCTCGGTCTTCATTTTCTGCTGCTCTTCGAACTCAACGGGATACAGAACCAGTTCCATATATCCGTTTTATGCGACCGGGACGCTCGGCCAAAACTCCAAAGGCTGCCTTAGGTAATTTTCCGCAAGCTTGAGGCGAAACAATTCGAACTACCCACCAACCTAATTCTTGCAAACCACTCTTTGAACTAGCCTGACTTCGCCCTGACCAATATTAAACCGAGGTATTGGTGTTCCATCAGAGCCGTCGTTGGAATACACACTGTATTTGCCGTTATCATTGACACGAAAATAGCCAGATTTTTCATTGAAAAATGCCACTGGACCATATTTGGGTCTACCGTTGGTTTCAATCGCTGAGCAAATTTGGGTGGCTGTATATTTGAGGCGCGGCAAATAAAGTATCTTGTCGATTTCAATTGCGAACATCGGGACTTCCAGTCGCTCGCCACCAGCACCATCCGTCATGTATCTGGGAAGATCCAACTCCACGGTTGCTGGCAGCGGCGGCTCTTCCGCAGGCGTGACTACCGCAGTCTGATCACCAAGCTGGCAGCAGTTAATCGTGCAGGTGAATTCATTTTCGGGGATATTTGTATTCGGTTTCGCAAAAATGCATTTCCAGCCCTCAGTGGAATTCACTCCTGGTGAGGGAACAGTCGGTTGGATTTGCACGGGATACCACTCAGGAATAACGAGCTGTCTATTTCGGTCCCTAGCGTGTGTAATTCCACCTCCAGTAGGTTGGTACTTTCTTTTCAGAGTCTTGGACAGCGCATCACATGAGACGACAACCCCCCAATAATATCCAGCTTGCGGCGTACCTTTGTATTGGTCGACCCAAGCCGATGGCTTCGACGACACCGGATAGCAAATTGGCGGATTGTCTTTAAAATCCTGCCCCATATTCTCGGGCCGTAGGTGTTTGCTGCCAATCTCGTCCGCAAACGAAATTGACGCCAAACAGAAAAACACCAAAAATGAAAATGATGATGACTTTAATTGCAACACGTTTGCCTCCCGAAAAAATCGCGTGAACAATAATAAGTCAACTTCGGATTGAACATAAGAGATAATATTCGAATCTCTTTTGCTATTGATTTACAGAGAAATCCTATGCTTTAGGAAAGCATCCCGAGCACAAACCACAATGGCTGATGTAACAGAATCAGGGTAGCTAAGATCGCAGCCATGACTGAGATCGCGGCCGTCATCACCGGTCAGCGCTTCCGGATCGGACCGCCGGCCCAGACCACCTTGGCGTGGACGGTGATCCGCTCGTCGGCGAATTCGCGGGTGACTTTTTCCTGCTCATAAAGGTCGTTGTCGGAGCGGATCAGGATGTGGCCGTCGACAGTGAGCTGGAGCCGTTTGACCAGGAGGGCGCCGTCGACGGAGATGACGAAGACGCCGCCGTCACTGACCACTGAACTCGAGATTGAGAAATCCAGGAGCAGGATATCGCCATCAGCGATGGTGGGCTCCATGGAATCGCCGCGCGCTTCGATGATTCCGGCCTTGGCGCCCTTGGGTAAATAGCGGGCAAGCCAATCGGGAGAGACCGTGAAAAAGTCCTCGATTTCCTGGGACAGGACCACGGCACCATCACCGGCAGAAGCCTGGATGGCATATCTCGGGATCGAGACCTGGTTCGGGGCTTCACCGCGAACAGCGAGTGCCCTTTCCGCGGTCCCCTCGCCGGTGATCAGCCAGTTGATATCGGCCCCGCATATGGTTCTCACGCGGCGCAGAAATTCGTAGCTGGGTTCGCGCTCGCCGCGGAGATAGTTCCCCAGCGTTCTGCTGGAAACGCCGATTTTTTGCGCGAATTGTTCAAGGGTCTGGTCCTTGCCGACCAACGACTGAATGCGCTCGCCGACGCCCGGTGCGGTTTGCCTTGCTCTTGCCATACGGTAATCGGAACGTTTGGGGTTTACAAAAACTTCAAATGTTCCTATTCTCCCCACATTCGCAGAATTTGGTTGTCCAGATTGGAGGCTGAAACCCCTCCAATTTTAGAGTCGGAGCACACTATGCCCGCGACCGATGACAGAGTCGATCCGCTCGTTAAAGAGCAATCCCGCATCAAAGCCAAGCTGCTTGAGGCAGGGCTGACCCTCGCCGAGATCGACCGCATCTACCAGCTTTCCAATGGCACCGCCAGAAACACCATGCGCGAGCCCAACGCCAGGGGCGAGCGTGCGATCGCCGCTGCTCTCGGCACAAGACCACATCTGCTGTGGCCGACCCGTTACAGGCCCTCCGGTCAGCGGCGATCACCGCAGAATTGGACACGGGTTCCGACGCTTGAGCAACGCCGAAACGAACAGGCGGCCTAGACATGGACCCGACCTCTTTTCTCTCTCGCCTTGACGCCAACCGGCCGATCCCGGTTCCCGTGATCCTGCTTATCGGTTCGCTGGTTACCGGACTGGCGCTTGGCGTCTTCGCCCTTTTGTTTTTGTAGGAGCGACATCATGAACCGTTTCAGTGAAGACGACCTCTACGACCTGACCTTCCGGGTCTGCGTGGCCTCGGTCAAACAAGCCTTCCCGCATATTCCCGTCGCCAACATCATCGATCCGCCACGCGGACAGTTCGATGCCACACTTGCCCGACAGATCGCACTTCATGTAATGGTGTCACGGTTCGGCCTGGTCAAAAAGCGCGCTGGTGCACTGTTCGCCCGGAAGCGGACCGCCGTCAACAGCGCCCTGGTAGTCGTTGATGCCCGCATAGATGAGCCTGAGTTCGAGGTCCAATACCGGATCATCGCAGATCGCGCCGTCGCCATGTTCGACGACAAGGTGCGGGGGGTCGCGTGATGGCGATCTCCAAGTCCATTCCTCTTGAAAACATTCTCGTGCCTGACCGGCTTCGTGCGGTCGACGAGGACCATGCATTGGCAATCAGCAAGTCGATTGCCGAACATGGGCTTATGAACCCGGTGACGATCCGGCAGACACCCAATGGCGCACGCACCTACACACTTGTGGCGGGCGCGCACCGGCTGCGCGGCATCGAGCTTTTGAAGAGGGACAAGGTCGATGCCATCGTGGTCAAGGCAGACGCAAATGAGGCAGTGCTGCTGGAAATCGCTGAGAACCTGTTTCGCAACGATCTCTCGGTCATGGACCGCGCGGTGTTCGTGCAGACCTATCGCGATATTTGGCAGAAAACCCGCGGCGAGATAAAGCGCGGGAACCCACAACTCTCCAATAGTGCAAAGTTTGCACAATTGGGAAACTCGCCCGTCGATCTAATCGCGCAAGGGACCGCGAACGGATTTTCGGAGGTATGTGCTGACCGTCTCGGGATGTCGCGCCGGGCCATTTATCTTCTGAACACTATCGCCCAGAATTTACCACGTGAACTGCGTCAGGAGATCGCCGGCACTCGGATCGCAAACCACCAGAGCCAGCTTCTCAAGCTCGCGAAATTAGAGCCCTCTAAACGGGCCAAGGCCCACATAGCGATCCGTGAGACCAAGGGCGATTTCAAGGCGGCAATCGATCTGCTTGAGCCACCGGCAAAGAAGCCGGACCCGGAATTGCAGATCCTGTCGCGGCTGATCGACGCCTGGGAGCGCGCGAAGCCCGCCACCCGCAAGAAATTTCTGGCCCATGCCGGTCTCGCGGCCACAGCAAAAGGCGGTCAATCATGAGTGACCACCATCCCGACCAGCTGGGCCTGTTCGAGACCCGTGTCTATCCCGAGCGGATCGAAGCCGGTTCCGTTGATCTCGACCGCTTCCGCTCGGAAATCAAACGGGCGATGTCGCGCGCCATCCGCGAGAGTGGCTATGACCGGCAGACAATTGCGCTTCGCATGGCGCAATATCTCGGCCTGCCGAACCTGTCGAAAACCACGCTCGACGCCTATACGGCCGAGAGCAAGGACAGCCACGACATCAGCTTGCTCAGGTTCTCGGCCTTCGTTCATGCGACAGGCGCCAAATGGCTGTTCGATCTCGTCGTCTCCAAAGCGGGAATGACCGTGCTTGAGGGCTCGGAAGCAAAGCTTGCCGAGATCGCCCGGCTTGACCAGGACCGGCGCGCGATCAATGCGGAGCTGAGAAAACTGCGCGCCCGGCCGGTCAAACCCAAAGACTGGAGGCGGCTCTCGTGAGGCAGTTCTTCACGCCGAAGGAAATCGCCGATGCCGCCGGTGTCAGCGAGCGGGCGATCAACCAGATGGCCCGGAAATCGCATTGGCGGCACCAGGACCAGAAAGCCCGCAAGCGGGCCGGCCGCGGCGGCGGCTGGGAGTACCATGTCTCGCTGTTTCCGCAGGCAGCCCAGGCGCGTTTGATGGTGATCCATGGCGCGCCAGCCAATGCCAACCGGAACAAGCTTGCCGACGCCCGATCAAAACTCTGGGCAAGATATGAATGCCTCTCGAAAGACCGTAAAGCTGCCTGCGAAGCGCGTTTGAAAATCGTGGCCGACGTGGCGCTTCTGATCACCGGAGGGCTGAGCGAAACGGCGGCGGTCGCCATGGCGGCTCAGACCCATCATGTCAGCCCGCGCGCGGTGCGGAACTGGCGCGGGCGCATTGCCGGTCATGAACGGCAGGACTGGCTCGCCGCGCTCGCGGACCAGTATCAATCCACCTCAAGCTTTGCCGAATGCGATCCAAACGCCTGGGCGGCGCTCAAGAGCGATTTCCTGCGGCCCGAACGTCCGGCTTTTTCGGCCTGCTACCGGCGGATGAAGGCGGCTGCGAAGGAACAGGGCTGGTCCCCGATCCCGGCCGAGCGCGCACTTCGGCGCAGGCTCGAAGCAGAGGTGCCGAAACCGGTTCAGACCGCCGCAAGGCAGAAGCGCGACCAGGTCAAAAACCTCTACCCGGCCCAGCGCCGCGACCGTTCGATGCTGCACGCCATGGAAGCGGTCAATATGGACGGCCACAAGATTGATGTGTTCGTGATGCTGCCCGGCAAGAAACTGCCAACGCGCGTCATCCTGCTTGCGTTGCAGGATCTCTACTCGGGCAAGATCGTGGCCTGGCGTCTGGCGCCGACGGAAAACAAGGACACCATTCGCCTGGTCATCGGCGACATGGTCACCAATCACGGCATTCCCGACAAGTGCCTGCTCGACAATGGCAGGGCCTTCGCCTCCAAGTGGATTTCCGGGGGCTCACCAAACCGCTACCGGTTCAAGATCCGGGACGAAGACCCTCTGGGCCTGTTCACCACCCTCGGCGTCGAGATCATCTGGGCAATGCCCTATTCCGGCCAATCCAAACCGATCGAACGGGCCTTCCGGGATCTGGCCGAGGACATCGCCAAACACCCGTTCTGCGCCGGCGCCTATACAGGCAACACGCCGGACGCCAAGCCCGAGAACTATGCCTCGCGCGCCATACCACTCGATGAATTCACACCGCATGTCGCCCGGATGATTGCCGAGCACAATGCGCGGCCCGGACGCAAGGCCGGCACCGCCAAGGGCAGGTCGTTTGACGAGACCTTCTCCGCATCGCTTGAGGATCCGGCAACACTCATTCGCTGGCCTACCGAAAACCAGCGCGCGCTCTGGCTTCTGGCGGGCGAGCGCATCCGGACCAAGAAGGGATCCGGCGAGATCGAGATCTTCGGCAACCGCTACTGGAACGCGGCGCTCAACGCCCATGCCGGAGACCACGTCACCATCCGCTTCGATCCGGATCATCTGACGCGGCCCATCCGGGTCTATGACGCCATGGACAATCTGATCTGTATTGCCGAGTGCATCGCCGACACCGGCTTCTTTGACACGAGTGCTGCACGCGAACACGCGGCAAAGCGCAATCAACTGACCAGGGCGATCCGCGAAAGCGCGCGGCTTCATGCCGAACTGTCACCCGATGCGCTGGCCGAGATTTATGGAGCGGGCAAGGCCGCTCCCGCCACCATGCCTGAACCGCCGAAATTCAAACGCATCGCGGTTGGCGCTTTGCGGGCGGAACCGCAGGCCCAAACCGAATGGGACGAGCAGTCGGAGCAAGCGTTCTCGCGCGCCATGCGGATGCTTGAGGAAAACGTCGTCGAATTTCCCGCCAAAGGAGAAAAACCGGTCCGCTAAGTGCTGTGTGCGGACCCGAGAAACGAAGCAAGGACAGACCTAGATGAACGACACAGCAGCCACAAGCCCGACACAAAGCGGAGCATATTCGAACAGCCCGAACAGTGGCTGGGCGCTCCCGACCATCCAGCCCGACATTTCCGGGATCCGGCCAGGCCGCTCCGAAGCGGATCTGAAGATCTGGAACATCCTGGTGACCCAGGTTGCCCGGATTGGCGAGATGAACGGCTGGAGCAAGTCGGATGTGGCAGGCCGCATCGACATGCCGACAGCCACTTTCAGCCAATGGTTTTCCGGCAAGTATGACGGCCGGCTCGACACGCAGAACGAGAAGGTCGAACGCTGGATCGCCGCCGTTGAGGAGATGGCGGGAGTTTCTGCGACTGTTCCGGCCAGCCCCGGCTTCATCCGCACACGCACGGCGGGTGAAATCACCGACACGCTGGTGTTCGCACAGATGATGCCTGATTTCGTCACCATCACGGCGGCGGCGGGAACCGGCAAGACGGTCGCCTGCAGGCAATTTTCGATCACCCGGCCCAATGTGTTCATGGTCACCATGAGCCCGCACACCAAGACCGTGCACGGGATGCTGGTCGAACTGGCAACTGCGCTTGATGTCACCCAGCACAATCCGGCCAAGCTGGTTCGCGCGGTCGGGCGCAGGCTTCTCAACACAGGCGGCGGATCGCTGCTGATTGTCGATGAGGCGCAAAACCTGGTCGACAGCGCGGTCGATCAGCTCAGGCACTTTGTCGATATCTATTCCTGCGGCGTGGCGCTGGTCGGCAACGAGGAAATCTACTCGCGGTTTTCACGGCACACCGACGGACCGTCCTATGCCCAGATCAAGCGCCGGATCGGCAAAAGGGTGCGTCTGGCGAAGCCGCGCGCCGAGGACATCAATGCGCTGCTTGACGCCTGGGCCATCACCGACCCGGATACCCGCAAGGTGCTGACCGGCATCGGCATGAAGGACGGCGCGCTCGGCCAGATCGACAAGACATTGAAGCTTGCCTCCATGACGGCTGCAGCCAATGGCAAGCCCGTCGATGCGGCGGCTGTCCGCGCCGCCTGGTCCAACCGCGATGTGGAGGGGATGTGAGATGCCCACGGCGCTCTCAAAAACATCGCCGGTCAGCCGCGAGGTTGGCCTGATCGCCGAACTTATCGCACAGAACCTTGGCGAAGACGGTCTTCATCTGCCCGGTGACAAGGCGGGCATTCTCCTCAGGCGGCTCGACCTGATCAAGCGGCAGATTGCCAGTCTTGAACACGAACTCGGCACCTTCCGCGTTGTCGAACAGGCAAGCGGCGCAGCCGGTGTTCTCGATGATCTCTGCCTGGAAGTCCTGCAGGGCGGCGTTCTCGACAGCGCCCAGGGAGCGCCTGTTGTCTATCCGGATTTCAGCAAGGGGAAACGGCGATGACGGTTTCGGTGCGCGGAGAGAGCGGCATGAACGCCAATGTCGCCAGGTCGCTCAAGGCAGACACGCCGGAGAAAGCCGTGCTCACCCATGTCGAGGCCGCCCGGATCCTGGTGGGCAGCCGCCATGCCGCGCTCGACCTGACCGTCGACCAGATCCGCGAGCTGGCGGCGGCGGTTCTGATCCTCGACCAGCAGCTTGAAGACGCCAACCGGCGCATGGCCGCGATGATTCTGGCCGAGGCGGAGCCGCCTGTGCAGGCCACCGCCAAGCCCGGGATCGTTCACGTTCCGCTGATGACAGGCGGAGACCCGAAACTCGCCGCAGCACTTGAGGCGCTTGTCAAAGCCCGGCGGCATCTGGAGGCCAACCGCTTTTCCAGCGAGGAAAACCAAGCCCGCAAAGCACTCGAAAAGGCGGCCTTTGCTGTCGCCGACATCACAACGCCCAAACAAAGGACATGACCATGAACACGGCCGTCATTCTCGAAGAACGCCCCGATGAGGGCATCACCCAGGTAAACGGTAAGCCCTACATGGCCGACGCCAAGGGCGCGCTGGTACCGCTCGAAATGGTCAAGGCGGCGGACAAGCTCGAAGACGAGACAGTGCGCAAGATCATTGGGTTTGCCCGCGATCTCTCGGCCCGGATCGCGCGGTTCCGGGGTCACACCATGACCGATCTCGGCGAGTTCGATGCACTTCTCGAACAGGAGTACGGCACCAGGAAGGGCGGCAAGAAGGGCAACCGCACCTACCAGAGTTTTGACGGGCTGATGAAGGTCTCGGTCGCTGTGGCCGACTTTGTCGATTTCGGCCCGCAGTTGCAGGTCGCCAAGACCCTGATCGACGAGTGCCTGAATGAATGGTCCGCTGACTCGCGTCCCGAGATCCGCGCAATCGTAACCCGCGCCTTCAACACCGACAAGCAAGGCCAGATCAACCGCTCGGAGATCTTCATGCTGCTCAGGCTTGAGATCGAGGACGAGCGCTGGCTTCGCGCCATGGAAGCGATCCGCGACGCCATGCGGGTGACCGGCTCGAAGGAATACGTGCGCTTCTACGAACGCAAGCGCGTTACCGATCCCTGGCAGGCGGTCACCATCGATCTGGCGAAGGCGTAAGCCCATGCGCAAGACCGCGCCCAAACATGCCTCAACCGGGATCATCGATCTATTCAGGTGGCGCGCGGCCTCCGACATACAAGCACGCCGCCGGGAACTTGCCCGGCGCATCCAGACCCTCAAGCCCAACGCCTGGCGGCGCGTCGAACTGCAGGCGGAATTGAGGCGGCTGACCACCGAGGCGTTGAGACTGGAGACCAGACAGTGACCGCCCTTGCCACCATCCACATTGGCCTGAAGCAGCTGGGCATCGCCGAGGATGATGCCCGCGATCTCTATGAGCGGCTGACCGGCGAACGCAGCCTGCGCGCCATGGGGCCGGATCAGCATCAGGCACTGATTGATGAACTCAAGCGGCTGGGTTTCAAACCAGCATCGACGGAGTCGAGGCGGCGGCTTGACGGCAAGTATGCACCCAAGCTGCAAGCGCTGTGGATCGCCGGATACAATCTCGGCCTGATCCGCAACCGGGACGACGCGGCACTGCTCGCCTTCGTCAAACGCCAGACCGGCATCGATCATACCAGGTTCCTGCACTATTCCGACGACGCCTCGAAGGCGATCGAGGCGCTGAAGGCATGGCTATCCCGCGATGGCGGCGTCGACTGGCGGGCATGGAAGGACTGGGAGCCAAGCAACGGCTGCCGGATCGCCATGGCACAATGCCTGATCCTCGATCCGGAACATGGCGCGCGCGATTTCTGGCCGACGGTGTGTGAAGCTGGCGGGATCGGCGCACCCAATCAGTTCAATTCGGAGCGGGATTGGCACAGGGCGATGAACGCGCTCGGCGCGCGCATTCGGGCGCAGCTCAGATGAGTATCCGCCCGCCGGCGCAGATTGCGGCCATCGTCGAGATCCTCGGCCAGGATGACGCTTTCGATTTTCTCTACGACTATGGCGGCGCGCCGATCTATCTGGCGGGCAATCCCGGCGCGCGCAATCCGCTGGTCAAGCGCTTCGGGCGCGAGCGGGTGGTCAGGCTGTCGGACGCGCTCGGGGGACCTGGCAATTTCTATGTGCCGGTGGCCAAGAGCTGGATGATGCGGGTGCTCGCCTCGCGCGGCCTTGGCCGCTTCGAGATTGCCAGAAGGATGCGCGTCAGTCATGTTTCCGTGCGCCGTGTTATCGGCCGGCAGGATCATCTTCAACTAAGCCTGTTCGACGCCGACGAGCGCTGATGTGAACGCCGTTTCATCGGGTTTTCCCGGCTTGGCCATTGCATTGTCCGGACACAGATTGTGACCCCGGAGCAAGGCAATGCCCGACTATCATCCCAACCTGATTGTGTTCACCGGCCAGCATGAGGGCAAGGTCTTGCGGGCCTATCGCTGCCCGGCGAACGCCATCACCATCGGCTTCGGTTTCACCTGGGGCTCGAAGGTCTTCAAGGACTGGTGGCTCAAACGGCATGGGCGCCAATTGCGCCTGGGCGACACGATCGCGCAAGCCGATGCCTTCTTCCTGCTCAAGGCGATCATTGACGCGGAATACTCCCAGCCGGTGAAAAAGCACGCGCCCAAGGCCTCAGCGCATGCCAAGGCGGCGGCGATCGACATGCTGTTCAATTGCGGGCTGGGGGCTGCCAAATGGACCTGGTTCAAGGCGCTTGTGCGCGGCGACATCAAGGACGCAGCACGCCGATTGAAAGTGACCGCCACCACCGCCAAGGGCCGCCGCCTGCCGGGACTGGTGCGCCGCCGCGCAGAAGCCTCCGCCATCATGGAGTTCAACCGCTGGCCGGTCTGGGTGAAGGCGCCGCGGACATCCTCGCCAAAGGAGATCGCGGCTGCCATGCCCGCCTGGCGGCTGGGCGAGGATGATTTCAAACAGGGCGTCGACTGGCTGATCAAGCTGGGCTATCTGGCAGACGCAGCGCGTGGGGACATGAAGCGGGTCCGCTCGGCCGTCCGGCGGTTTCAGGAGGCGCACCCGCAGCTTAGCAATGACGGGGTGATGGGCCGCGCCACGCTCGACCAACTCCAGCGGGTGATCGACCTCAAGGCGAAATCCGCCAAGGGGGCTTCCGGTTCAGCAGCAGGCGCGGCAACTGGCGCGGCCGATCACGCCGCCGCCGTCTCCGGCTATGGCGATCTGGTGCTATACGGCAGCCTGGCGTTGCTCGTGGTTGGCGGGGTCTATCTCGCCTGGCGCTACCGCGACGAAGTGCGGCTTGCCCTGAAGGGGTCAGGGACGCTTCGCAGGGGAGGCCTGGCATGAGCGGGCTCGCGGTCATCCTGGCCGGCATCGCCGCCGAAGTGGGTGCGCCGCTGATCAAGAGAATTCTGGAGCCCAAGATCGGTTCTGCCGGCGGAGCGCTGGCCGAGACGGTGATCAAGACCATTGCCGAGAAAGCCGGCGCGGAACCTGTCGACCTACCGGCTCTCGACCGGCCAAGGCTCGAAACCGCGATCAAACAGGCCGAAGCCGAAGCGCCAGAGCTGATCGCCGTCTACGCGGCTGGGCTTGAAGGCCAGTTCGCGCTGCTGCAGGCCGAGACCAGGGAAGGCCTCTGGCAGTCGGCATGGCGCTGGGGCTGGATGTATCTGCTCGCCGCCTTCTGGATCTGGCGCATCATTGTTCTGCCGGTCATCAACCGCGCCGCTGCGCAGCCGATCGAACCGGTCGACCTGGCCGTGCTGATGACGCTAACCAGCTGGTTCATCGGCCTCTATATGGGCGGCCATACGATCAAGGAGCTGGGCCGCAGCGTCGCAGAAGCGGCGAAGGCCCGGAAGGGTGGCCTGTGGTGAACGAGCTCAAGGAATGGCTGGGGCTTGCCGCGCTCGCCATCTCGGTCGGCGGCTTCATCTATGCCTGGATCACCTCGCGCTCGAAGGTCAATGCAGAGCACCTCAAAAGCGTCGATGCGACGCTTGCCAATCACGCGCTGCGGATTCAGGCGATCGAGGGCGAGCTCAAGCATCTGCCGGCCAAGGACGATGTCAACGATCTCAAACTGGCGCTGGCCGAACTGCGCGGCACGGTCGGCCGGCTCGATGAAAGCCTCAACGGCATTTCGAGGACTGTTCGACGGGTCGAGGATTTCCTGATGAAGGAAGGAAGCTGAGATGGGCTATGAGGAACATCTGGCCGAGGACGCCAGGCTGGTGATCCTGCGCGAACTGACCGCCCAGACCGACGGCCGGCTCAACGACACGATCCTGACCTCGGTGCTCGACAGTTTCGGCTACCGGCGCTCGCGCGAATGGGTACGGACCCAGATGGCCAAGCTGCAGGAACTCGGCGCGGTCACGATCGTCGAAGCCGGGACCGTGCGCATCGCCTCGATCACCCGCGCCGGGATCGACCATGTCGAGCGGCGCTCGGTGATCGATGGGGTCGCCCGCCCGTCGCCGGAGGCGTGAGATGGGTCGCAGGGGGCAGCGCGGCAGTGGCAGGCACGCGCTCTCGTCGATCGACCTTCTGCCGGAAGATGCGACTGCCGACATCCAATGGGCGATCAAGACGCTGGAAGAAGGCAAACGCACCGACAGCGACATCCTGTTCGAGTTCAATGACCGCCTGGCGGTGATCGGCCACGGCCCGGTCTCCAAATCGGCCTTCGGCCGCTACGCGCTGAAAAAACGCCTTGTGTTTGCCGGCACCAGCGAATTCCGGATCATCTCGGCCGCGTTCGCCAGGGAATACGGACCCGGCGATACAGACGAGCTGACACTGCTTCTTGTGCAGATGCTAATGACGGCGATCTACAAGTTCATCGCCTCACGGGACGCCAAGCCCAAGGAGATCATGGAAATGTCACACGCGCTGCGGGCGCTGCTCAATGCGCAGCGCTCAAGCGCCGAGAATCGGGCCAAACACGACGCGGCAACCCGGAAGAAAATGGATGAGGTGTTTGACGCGGCGGAAACCGCGCTCACCGAGAACAGCCGGCCCGATGGTGCCGCGGTGCTCAAGAGCATTCGCGAAGACGTCTACGGAATTTTCGAATCATGAGTACGCCGGCGGTTCCGCTTTACAGTTACCAGCGCAAATGGATGCTCGATCCGGCGCGCTTCAAAATAGGCATGTTCGCCCGCCAGACCGGCAAGACCTTCACCACCACGCTTGAGGTGGTCGACGATTGCTTCGCCGCAGCGCTCGCCAGCCGGCGGCAGCGCTGGGTGATCCTGTCGCGCGGCGAACGCCAGGCGCGCGAGGCCATGAATGAAGGCGTCAAGCTGCATGCCAAGGCCTATGATCTGGCCATCGAGGCGCATGAATATGACTGGCAGGGCCAGGAAGGCTCCTACCGGGCGATGGAGGTGGATCTGCCGCATGGCTCGAAGATCACAGCGCTGCCAGCCAATCCGGACACGGCGCGCGGGTTCTCGGCCAATGTCTTTCTCGACGAATTCGCCTTTCACAAGGATTCGGGCGCAATCTGGAAGGCGCTGTTTCCGGTTATCTCCGCCGGGTGGAAACTGCGGATCACCTCGACCCCGAATGGCAAGGGCAACAAGTTCTATGAGCTGATGACGGCGGAGGGCGATCGCTGGTCCAAGCATGAGGTCGACATCTACCGAGCCGTCGCCGACGGGTTGCCGCGCGACATCGAGGAGCTGCGCGAGGGCCTGGCTGACGAGGACGCCTGGGCGCAGGAATATGAACTCAAATGGCTCGACGAGGCTTCGGCCTGGCTGTCTTACGAGCTGATCTCCTCGGTCGAGGACGAGCGCGCGGGCGATCCGTATCTGTACCAGGGCGGCCCCTGCTATGTCGGCCGTGACATCGGCCGGCGAAACGATCTGCATGTGATCTGGGTTTGGGAACTGGTCGGCGACGTGCTCTGGGAGCGCGAGCGGATCGAGCAGAAACGCGCGACCTTTGCCTCAATGGACGCGGCCTTTGACGATGTGATGGAGCGCTACCGCGTGGTTCGCGCCTGCATCGACCAGACCGGCATGGGCGAGAAGGTGGTCGAAGACGCGCAAACCCGTCACGGCAGCCGCATCGAGGGCGTGCTGTTCACCGGCCCCAACAAGCTGGTGATGGCGACGGCCGGCAAGGAGGCTTTCGAGGACCGGCGCGTGCGCATCACCATGGGCGACGCAAAACTGCGCGCGGATCTGCACAAATTGCGCAAGGTGGCCTCGGCCACCGGCGCGCCGCGTTTTGTCGCCGAGCGCGACGACGACCATGCCGACCGGACCTGGGCGGCGTTTCTCGGCATTCATGCGGCCTCCGAAGGCCGGGCCGATTATGACTACCGGCCGGTCACTGCCGCCACGCCCTCGCAACAAGCCCGGCGTTTCGACGATCCAGGCGAGGACGAGGACTTTGGCCGCGGCTGGTGGACGCCGCCCTTGGGCGCAGGCGTTAGAGGAGGTTTCTAGGAATGGACTATTTCAAGGGACTGACCGACCAGTGGGGCCGGCCGATCGAAAAGCGGCTGCTGACCGAGGAGATCGCAGCACCGACGATCACCGGCGTGCGTTCGCCGCTCACCGGCTATCCCGGCGACGGGCTCAATCCGGTCCGGCTTGCGGCGATCCTGCGCGAGGCCGACACCGGCGATCCACTGCGCTATCTCGAACTGGCCGAAACGGTTGAGGAGCGCGACCTGCACTATGCCGGCGTGCTTGGCACCCGCAAGCGCTCGGTCAGCCAGCTGGAGATCACCGTCGAGGCGGCCTGCGAAGACGCGCAGCACGAAGCGCAAGCCGAGGCGGTGCGCGAATGGCTCAAGCGCGATGAACTGGCCGACGAGCTGTTCGACATGCTCGACGCCGTCGGCAAGGGCTACTCCTTCACCGAGATTATCTGGGACACCTCGGAAGGCCAATGGCGGCCGGACCGGCTGGAATGGCGCGACCCACGCTGGTTCCGGTTTGATCGCAATGACGCCACCACGCCCTATCTGATCGGCGAGCATGGCGAGGAGTTGCAGCTGCCGGGCTTCAAGTTTGTGCGCGCGGTGATGCGGGCCAAATCCGGCCTGCCGGTGCGCTCGGGCCTGGCGCGCATTGTCGCCTGGGCCTGGATGTTCAAGGCGTTTACCCAGCGCGATTGGGCGATCTTCACCCAGACCTATGGCCAGCCGGTCCGGATCGGCAAATACGGCCCCGGCGCCACCGAGAAGGACCGCGATACGCTCTACCGGGCGGTGGCCAACATCGCCGGCGACTGCGCCGCCATCATTCCCGAATCGATGCTGATCGAATTTGTCGAGGCCAAGAATCTCGGCACCGGTCATTCCAACTATCTGGAGCGCTCCGACTGGCTCGACCAGCAGGTCTCCAAAGCCACGCTTGGCCAGACCGCGACCACCGACGCCATCGCCGGCGGCCATGCAGTCGGCCGCGAGCACCGCCAGGTGCAGGAGGACATCGAGCGCGCCGACGCCAAGACGCTGTCGGCGATCATCAACCGGGACCTGATCCGGCCCTGGATGATGCTGGAGCATGGCGAGGCGAAGGATTGCCCGCGGGTGAAGATCGGCCGCGCCGAGGAGACCGACATCAAGACCGCCGTCGACGCGGTGACCTCGCTGGTGCCGTTCGGGCTGCGCGTCGGACAAAACCAGATGCGCGACATCATCGGCATCGGCGCACCGGCCGAGGATGATGATTTGCTGGCGGCTCCGGTTCCTTCAACCGTCAACGAACCAGGCGAACACAGTGACTCAAACACCTCAACGCCGCCTGAGCCGGAACGCAAGGAGGCGCGCCACGCCGAAGAACCCAGGCCGGCGCGATTGCCGCTCGACGCCATCGCCGAGAGCGCAGCGGCTGAGGCCCGGCCAGCGGTGGCGCAGCTGCTGACCACGATCCGCGAGATCGCGGACCAAGCGGAGAACCTGGACGAACTGCGCACCCTGCTGGAAACGGCCAGCGGCGGCGATCTCGCCGATCTGGAAGCGGCGATGCGCCAGGCGATGCTGCTGGCCGAGCTGGCCGGCCGCGCCGAGATCGAGCCTCTACCAGGTCCGGACTGAGACCATGGTGGACAGCGTCAAGTTCAACGAGGCGATCAACTTCCTGCGCCAGCGCCTGGCGCTGCCCGACGGCGTCTGGCTGAAGTTGTTCCAGGAAGCGGACAAGGCGGCGCGTGATCGCTCTGCCGGGATGAGCGAGGCGATGGTGCGCGACATCCTCGAAGCGGTGCTGACCGCGCTTGAAGAGGGTACAACGGTTGAAACTTTCCGCGACGATTTCGACGCGATCGCCACCGCGCGTGGATGGGCGGGAGATAATACCGTCGGCTGGCGTTCGGCGCTGACCTTCCGGGTGATGACGGCGCAGGCGATGGCAGCCGGACGCTGGCGGCAGATCCAGCGGCTGAAAGCGCGCCGCCCCTGGCTTAGATACATCACCGCCGGCGACCACCGCGTCCGCGACGCGCACAAGGCCTGGCACGGGATCATCCTCTCAGCTGATGACCCCTGGTGGCAAACACATTTCCCGCCCAACGGCTTCAACTGCCGTTGCCATGTGCAGCAGTTGTCGGACCGGGATCTTAAGCGCTATGGATTGAACGTTACGCCGGAAGCGCCGTCGCGCAAGACTGTGATCAGGTTTGCACGCGGGGTGGATGGCGTTCGGAAGCCGGTGGAGGTGCCGGAGGGGATTGATCCGGGTTTTGCGGTGAATTTGGGGGAAATGGATATCAATTCTGCTTGATGGCCTAAATTAGGGCTTTTGCAACTTGTCCGGATAGGCAAACCGCCTCCAACTGGGTGATGATGGCTGCTCCAAATTGGGATGACAACAGGCATCTGCCAAGTGCACCAGAGGCGCGTTGGCTGAGCCATTGCGGCACCCATTTTTCTCATCAGTAGCTCTGAAGAAGGGAGTTGTGAGATCTAATTCTGTCTTAAGTTGCCGCTACCCAAGCAGTTCAAATACGAGCTCGTCTATTTCCTGACCCTCGCTGGTAGCTTCAAGATGAGCACGGATATGCCGCCGCGTTGCCGCAAAATGCAGGTTGGGGTCGATAGGAAACACTGCGGCGATTTCTTCAGCGCGCTTTCCCAGTTCGGAGAGGCGGTTATGCAACGCGATCGCCGGATCATATTTGGGGATAGGCACCTCCCACACGTGCTTGTGAATATCCCTCTCGTCCTTACCGTAGGACATGAACGGTCGCACCAACTCGGTCGTGACGGGTGCATTCATGACAGCGCACAAATAGTCCGCCTCCGCCTCAGTTTCCATTGAAGCCCAGTACAAGCCATTGGCAATTACAGCCCTCTTGTTTTTTACCTTGGCAGCCATCAGATGCATTCCAGCACGATTATATACTAGCCGAAGCTGTGGGATCGGGAACTGTTTGGAAAGCGAAGATTGGTAGTCCAACCGCTGCGTAAGGGTTAGCCGATCACTAGACCGTTTTTCGAGCCAGATAGCCTCCGCGCGTTCCCACCACTGGCTGAGTCCTGGGTGAAGATCGAATTGAGATTTATTTAGCATACCGCTCTTTTGGCAGGGGAGCACGGCCATCTGCGCGTCGCCCAAGCGGAATGGATAGGCGTTGTCGCCGGTGAAGAAGGGGCGAAGGAATTCCGTCTCAACGACGCCTGTTATGCTCGGTACATCTTTCCAAGGCTTCTTCTCCTGAACGCTCCTTGAGGAGATTATGGCCTTTCTGCCCGTTGGAAGCCCAAGCGAGCTTGCGGGTTGTTCCTCGACCACGAAGACCATCCTTGGAGTGAAAGTGGCTCCCTGAGCGAAGGCCTGATGGTAGGGTGATTTCGTCAGCTGGCCAACATATTTGACCTGACCCGACTCCCTGCTTAAGGTCTTGCTGGCTTCCATCCAAGGCATGTTCGGCTCGGACAAACCACCGCTCCAGATTTCCGCCTTTACTGGCATCTCGCGTCCGGCCCAGGTCCCTTCGCCTTGCCTTGTCTCACGAGTGTGTTCTTCGCGCATTCCAAACACCACAGACGCTGCCCGTGGAAAGAAATGCGGACGGATGCGTCGCAAGTCCCATGACGGTTCGAATGCTATAGCGGCATTACCGGAACCGTCTCCATAGTAGCCGCTCCGGAAACCCGTGTAGTGCTCCCGATCGATCGCAGCATTCGGCAGCACCAGTCCGAACCTGCCATTGACTTTCAGATAGAGCTCGCAAGCCCTGACAGCGAACAGTCCTGACAAGTCTTGATGGGTCGAAAGTTCTCCCCCGGCCCACAGTCCCCGATCCTCACTCATGTTGCGGAACGAGGTCTGCATGTCCGACGTCATTTTCCGATAGGCGAGCCAAGGGGGATTCCCGACTAGGACATCGACCCGGTTTTTCGGGCGCGACAGCCAGAGCGGCCGGGCAAGGTTCCTGATATAGTAGCCCCAGATGTGGTCACGACCTTCATCGTGCAATTGACACATAGTCTCAAACGTCGCCTCAATCGTCGGCTTAAACCTGTCCGGTATGGCAAGGCGCTGGAAAACCGCGTTCATTGACGGCACCGCCGACTTCGGCTTTCGTGTCGCAGCCTTTTTGGCCATCTCGTTCACAAGTTCGTCGAATCTCGCCGCGTCGTCCACAAGCGCGTCCGGGAAGGAAAGCTTGTTGCCGAACAGGTCCTTCTTGTCGTCCGTCTGAATAACCAGATTCCCGGCCGTCCACAGATCAGTGTTCTGCTCCTGCCATTGAAGACTGTCGCCGAGATAGACGGGTATGTGAATCGTTCCGCGGTCGGGATCGATTAATCTATGCCTACCTATAGCCAGTAAATAGGTAACCCGGGCCAGCGTGACGGCAACGGGATGGAGGTCCATACCAATGACGTGCTCCGTAACGCCATCAATTAATTGTCCGACAGTCATACCCTTTGCCTCGGCCGCAACGATGTATCTCCGGATTGCATGGAAGAGAAAGGTTCCTGAGCCACATGCCGCGTCGAGCACTCGGGAATTCAGGGGCTCGGTCACTGTTTCCTGAACGACAATGTCGGCGAGCCAATCAGGTGTGTAATATTCGCCGAGGCGTTGCCTTGTTTCGGTTCCGATGACGCTCTCGTAGAGCACCTTTAATACGTCTTGTTCGACTTTGCTCCACTCGAAACGAGCGAGGCGCTTTGCGAGTGTCCTGACAAAAACGTCGCCACCGTCGATCTCTACGATCCAATCGAAGAAGTCCGCCTCGACCACCCCATGAATGCCACTTTCGTCAAATTTCTCTCCAGCCAACAGCGCGGCGGGGTTCAGCGATTGTACGGGAAGGCCAAGGACGGCATGAGCGATGATCTCGGCCGTGTTCACAAGAAGCGTGTGTTCGATGAAGAGGTCGTCCGTGTCCTCGAATGCGGTACCGAGAGCGGATGTCAGCAGCCGCGACCAAAGCGTCCGTTTCATTTGGACAGTAGGGCTGTCCTTGAATTGCTCATAAAGCGACGCCATGGTGGCGCGGTCTAGTTGGTACGAGCTGCTCCCGGCACCCAGCCTCAGCTCAATGTTGCGGGCGGTTGGGGCGATATTTTGCGCTGTTGCAAGTACGCCTTCCAGCCAGACAGTGAACTTCTCCATATCCACCGCAGTCGGCTCAACCGTTATTGTCGATACTTCACGCAGCTTACCTTCGACGAGGTCGTAGCACAGCCATTCAGTACCGTCGGTCAATACCCCTACGTAGCGGAGGCCCGTCTGGTTCATCCGTAGTTCTACGTATCCGGCCAGTTGTTCGACGGCGTCCGGTTTAACCTTTCCCTTTCGAAGATCGCGCTTGACTTCGATAACCGTCGAACCGACTTCGACATCGATGCGCCTGCGGTCTCCCGTCTGCGATTCGAGCAAGACATTTGTGACATCGTCTTCGTGCAGATTGAGTGGCGCGCTCAAAATGAACTGGCGGACGTCGGCTTGAATCTCAGACTCAGTCCGCTTATCGTTTCGCTTTGCTATCCTTTCGAAAATTTCCAACAATGCCTGCTCCCTTGGACAGCAAGTCTCCGGATTTCATGGAGAACAATAATGTCACCCTGGATTCCTATCTGCCGTTGATTCCCCAACATCAACTTACTCTGCCAATTTTCATGCGCGGACAAGCCAAGCGTGCGAACTATTCCCTGTTTGCTGCCAACCGGGCCGGATCTCACTGCGTGCCTACGTGTATACCGCACACATCCGAAGATCTGTGCTGCTTTGCACATTACAACCAAGCCAACCGCACCCACGGGCTTTGAAACCCCTTTAAATTCGATTTGAAACCGAATGCCCGACCGCATTTCGCGCCAAACCGGGCTGATGCCCTTCCGGCCATTCCCCTGAACACCGTTTCATATGTTTTGCGAGCTGCCCGGCGGCCACTGTCGTCACCATGATGACCGCAGCCCAATCACAACGCAACTCCCGATCCGATCAGGCCCTAACGGCGCTGTGCACAGCCTTGCCCTTGCCCGATGCCGCCCAGGACAAGCCGGCACCAGAGTGGATCCATCTGCTGCCGACCGGATCGTTTTCCGGTGCGGACGGGCGTGGACCCTACCATGTCAAAGACGCCAACCGGCTGGTCGAGGCCAGCCTTGAGGCGATGGCAGGCTCCGGCGTCGTTGACGAGAACCATGCGACAGATCTGGCAACGCCCAAAGGGGAGCCGGCGCCTGCGCGTGGCTGGATCACGGCGCTGGAAGCCCGGACCGATGGCATCTGGGGCAAGGTCGACTGGACCAGGGCCGGGCTGGCGCTTCTGGCCGACCGCGCCTACCGGCACATTTCGCCGGTGATCATGCATCTCAAGGACGGCACGGTGACCGCGATCCTGCGCGCGTCGCTGGTCAACAAGCCCAATCTGCGCGGACTGGCCGCGCTCAACCAGGAGACCCCGATGGATTTCATGGACAGGTTACGCGCGGCGCTCGGTCTTGGCGACGAGGCCGGAGAGGACGCCGTGCTCGCTGGCATCAATGCTGCCAAGGGTGGGACCGCGCTGCAGGCAGCACTCAATGACGCGCTTGGGCCCATCGCCAGGGCGGCAGGGCTTGCCGAGGGCGCGGACGCCAAGGCTGTGCTGGCCGGCGTCGAGCAAATGGCCAAGGCGAAAACCTCGGGTGACGACACGACCGTGAAGGCGCTGCAGGCCGAGCTCACCGAGGTGACCACCAAATTCACCGCACTTCAGACATCGATCGCCACCGACAGGGCGACAGCCTTTGTCGACGGCGCGATCAAGGCCGGACGGGTCGGCGTCAAGCCGCTGCGCGACCATTACATCGCCCGCCACGCCGCCAATCCGGCGGAGGTGGAAAAGGAGATCAATTCCTTTCCGTCTCTCGGACGCTCGGGCGCAAGCATCGAGCCACCGCCTGCGGCCAAGGATGGCCAGCTGGCGCTGAACGCAGAACAGCGCAGCGTTGCCACCATGCTTGGAATCGATCCGAAGGATTACGCCGAGACGCTGAAAGCCGAACGGGACGCCAGGGAGGCGATGCAATGACCGCGCTGACACAAGACCGCAACACGCTGGCGCAGCTGGGCGAGGTCCAGGAATATCCGGTGCTGGCTGCCGCAGTGATTTACGCCGGCTCCATCGCCTGCCTCGACGCCGCCGGCTGGGCGGTGCCAGGGACGACCGCCACGACGCTGATCGCCGCCGGCCGCGCCGAAGAACGCGCCGACAATTCCTCAGGCGGCAACGGGGCGATCACCGCCAAGGTGCGCGCCGGCGTGTTCCGGTTCGACAACTCCGCCGCCGCTGACGAGATCACCCGGGCCGAAATCGGCGACGATTGTTTCATCGTCGACGACCAGACCGTGGCCAAGACCGACGGCACCGGCACACGGTCGAAGGCCGGGACAATCGTCCAGATCGACACGCTCGGCGTCTGGGTCAGGATCGGGTTCTAATCCCTCTTTCAGGAGCAAGCTTCATGCTGATCAATTCTGCCAATCTCGACGCGCTGCGCGTCGGCTTTTCCACCGCCTTCCAGGCAGGCCTCACTCAGGCGCCCAGCCAGTGGTCGAAGATCGCCACGAGGTTCACGTCAACAACTGCGTCCAACAAATATGGCTGGCTCGGCGACGTTCCCGGCATGCGCAAGTGGATCGGACCACGCCACGTTCACGGGCTTAATCAATACGACTATTCGATCGAGAACGAGCCATATGAGGAAACCATCGGAGTTGATCGGGACAATGTCGAGGACGACAATCTCGGCATTTACGCCCCGCGATTTTCGGCCATGGGCCGCGCGGTCGCCTCGTCCAAGGACACGCTTATCTTCGGCCTGTTGAAGGCCGGCTTCTCCACGCCCTGCTATGACGGCCAGTTCTTCTTCGATACCGACCATCCGGTTCTCGATAAGGACGGCAGTCCCGGCTCCGTGGCAAACACCGATGGCGGTGCCGGTGCGGGCTGGTATCTGATCGACAGTAAAATGCCGATCCTGCCGCTGATCTTGCAAATCAGAAAGGAAGCGCAATTCGTTTCCAAGGACCAGCCGACCGACGACAATGTCTTCATGGAGAAACGTTTTCTCTACGGCGCCGATGGCCGATGGGCGGCCGGCTTCGGTTTCTGGCAGTGGACCTGGGGGTCGAAACAGACGCTCAACAAGGCCAATTATCGCAATGCCCGCGAAGCCCTTATGAGCATGAAAGGCGACTACGGCCGGCCGTTCGGCATCATGCCCGACCTGCTGGTCGTCCCGCCCTCGCTGGAGGGTGAAGCATTGGAAATCATCAATGCCGAACGCGACGCCGCCGGCGCGACCAATGTCTACAAGGGCACGGCCGAACTGCTGGTCGTGCCCTGGCTCGCCTGACGCAAAACCCGACCAGGAGATCATTTATGGCCAGGAAGAAAGCCAATGACCAAACCGTGTCTGCGAACGGGGCGGCGGCGCAAGGCGGAATGCCGCAGCAAGCCAACGCATCAACGTCGGAAAGTCCGGCTCCCAGCCAAGCTGCCACGCAGACGAAGGCAACGCCTGCCGCGAACAACGCTGCCACTGAGGCGTTGAAGGTGGAACCCGTTTTGCGCATTACCGCCAAGCCGAGAAAAGGGTTCCGCCGCTGCGGCGTCCATCATCCGGCAGAGGCGGTCGATCATCCCGAGGGCCGCTTCAGCGCGGCCGAGATCGAGGTGCTGAAGGCCGAACCCAATCTGGTGGTCGAGGATCTCTGACGCCGGAAGGAAGGCGAGACGTGGATTATTGCACGCAAATCCAGCTCGAAGCCCGCTACGGCGAGGCACTGCTCGTCGAGATCTCCGACCGCGCCGATGTCCCGACCGGGACGATCGACGCGGAGCTGATCACCCGCGCCATCACAGACGCCACGGCCCTGATCGACGGCTATCTCGCTGGCCGCTATCAGCTGCCGCTGGCCACCATTCCGGCGCTGGTCACCGATCTCGCCCAGCGCATCGCCATCTATTACGCCCATTCCAATGTCGCCTCGGAAAAGATCTCCAAGGATTACGAGGCGGCACTGAGGCAATTGAAGGACATCGCCTCGGGCCTGATCAAGCTCGACGCCGGGGGCGCGGAGCCCGCCGGGTCCGGCGCTTCGGAAGTCCGCACCAACGATTCGGAGCGGCCGCTCTCAGCGGCGACCATGAAGGGGTACATCTGATGTCGCTCACGGGCCGCACCGATCGCTGCGCTCACTGGCCCTGCGCGGGCGCGCGCAATCCTGCGCGACGGCCGGTCGGCCTTGCGGCCTGCGGCCGGTTTTGGGTTCTGGGCACGAGGACAACATCATGACCGGTGTGCGTCTGGAGCTCGAAGGATCGGAGGCCGCTCTGGCCGCACTTGGCGCTGCCGCGGCCCGTCTGGACGATCCGATGCCGCTTTATGACGAGATCGGCTCGATGCTGGTGGTCTCCACCCAGAACCGATTCGAACGCGAGGAAGCGCCTGACGGCACGCCCTGGCCGATGTCGATCCGGGTGCTGACCGAGGGCGGCAAGACTCTGTCCGACACAAGGCGGCTCGTGAATTCGATGACGCATGAGGCGAGCAATGAAGGCGTCGCCGTCGGCACCAATGTGATTTATGCGGCACCCCACCAGATGGGTGCGACTATCAAGGCCAAGACGGCCAAGGGGCTGCGCTTTCAGGTCGCCGGCGGCTGGGTCAACAAGCAATCCGTCGACATTCCACAGCGCGCCTTCCTTGGCCTTGACGCAGACGACGAGAAAGTGATCGGCGACATCGCCGGCGACTATCTGGGTGATCCGCTGGGAGGTGTCGATGTTGACCGATGATCTCATCACCCGGATCGAGGCGGCGGTGCCGGCGCTTGATGGCCGCGCCAAAGAGGCCGCCGATCTCGCCGAACTGGTCCGGCGCAAGGCGTTGCCTCAGGCCGCCGTGACAGTTTTTGTCCTGCCGCTCGGGCTGAGGCCGCGCAGCGAGGGCGACGCGGCCGCCGGGGCGTTCACCCAGATGCTCGACGAGACTGTCGGCGTACTCCTGGTGGTGCGCGCGGCCGGCGACGCCAGCGGCTCACGCGCGCTGCCGCGCATCGGCGAGCTGGTCGACGCACTCATCGCCGCCATCGCCGGCTGGGGGCCGGACGGCGCCATCGGCGTCTTCCGCGTGGCGCGCGGGCAGCTGCTCTCCGCCGAAGCCGGCGCGGTCATGTACCAGCTCGACTTTTCGATCCAGAGACAGGTGAGGAATTTGGCATGACAAAGAAACCGGCCCCGTTACCGCAAGTCGGCGGCAGTTACGTGCGTGAGAAGGACGGATCGCTGAAGCCGGTAGAGACCGGTTCGAAACCCGAAACCGATCCGCCGGCCACGTCGGCCAAACCCAGGAAGGACTAAGCCATGCCGCTCAAATGGCGATCCAAGATCATCCTGTTCAAGATCGAGGCGAGCTACGGCGTCGACGCGGTTCCGGCCGGCGCCAACGCCTTCCTGATGACCAATGTCTCGTTTTCGCCGATGGAAGGCGAGGATGTGAGCCGCGATCTGGAGCTGCCCTATCTGGGCGCGCAGGCCATGATCCCGGTGGGCCTGCGCGGAAGGCTGCGCGGCCGGGTGGAGCTGGCGGGATCCGGCACAGCGGGCACCGCGCCGGCCTGGGGGCCGATGCTGCGCGCCTGCGCGGTCGCCGAGACGATCACGCCGGCAACCTCGGTCACCTACAATCCGATTTCCGACGGCATGGAATCGGGCACGCTTCATTTCTGGATGGCCGGCACGCGCCATGTACTGACCGGCTGCCGCGGCCAGTGCACCATGCGCTTTACCGCCCAGGGCCTGCCCTATCTCGAATTCGACATGCTGGGCCTGTGGTCGGAACCCTCCGAGCAGGCGCGGCCTGCGCCGGTGCTGACCGGCTTCAGGCCGCCGGTCGTCGTCACCCACGCCAACACGCCCGATTTCACGATCGATGCTGTTTCCATGGTGCTGCGCGAGGCGGTGCTGGCGCTCAACAACCAGGTCGAGCCCAGGTTGCTGGTCGGATCGGAATCGATCCTGATCACCGACCGGGCCGATGCGTTCACGGCGCGTGTCGAGGCGGTGCCGGTCAGCACATTCGATCCTTATGACCTCGCCAACGACCAGACGAAAGTTGCGGTCGAGATGGTGCATGGAACCGCCGCCGGTTCGATCGTCACGCTGTCGGTTCCCTCGGCCCAGCTCAAGCGGCTGTCCGGTTACGAGGAAGCCCAGAAGATCGCCGAATGGCCGCTTGAGCTGGTGCCGCTGCCGGTCTCCGGCAACGACCAGTGGACGCTGACCCTGACGTAAAATCAATCCGGAAAAGGACCCCGGCATGTTCAACATCGATTCCGCGCCCTGCTTCTGGGAGACCGTCACCGTCCGGCTGCCCAACGCCGAACCGGAGAGCTTCCGGGCCAGGTTCCAGGTGATGCCGGTGTCCGAATTCAAGCAGATCGACCTTGGCGATCCCGACCAGGTCGCGGGCTTTCTCGAAACAACCGTCACCGGACTGGAAGACATCGAGGATGGTTCCGGCCCGCTCCCCTTTTCCGATCCTCTGCTCGCCCGTCTGATCGACCGGCCGGACATCAGGGCGGCGATGGTGCGCGCCTATGTCGAGGGAATCGGCAGGGCCGCCCAGGGAAACTGATCATGGCGGCGCGGGCCTGGGCAAACGCGACACTTGCCGATCAGCCGCAGGTTGCCGATGACGACGCGCTCGCCGATGCAAGTGCTGCCGGTCTCGACGCTGCGGCGCAAGCTGCGATCGCCCGATGGGCGATTGACCGAACCGGACCTGCCTTTTGCGGCGTGTGGCCAGACAACGCCGACGCCGTCGCCGCCTTCCTCGCTGCCGCCAGCCAATGGCGCACCATGATCGCGGACCGGAACGGACGCATCGTCACCCGCTTTCTGGGACTCGATTATGCCGGCGCCGCGATCGCCTGGTCGGCGCGCGGCATCGAGCCCGACAGCGATC
Source organism: Hoeflea phototrophica DFL-43 (assembly GCF_000154705.2). Classification (NCBI taxonomy): domain Bacteria; kingdom Pseudomonadati; phylum Pseudomonadota; class Alphaproteobacteria; order Hyphomicrobiales; family Rhizobiaceae; genus Parahoeflea; species Parahoeflea phototrophica. The sequence continues at coordinate 3,717,341 of NZ_CM002917.1, forward strand.
TGTTTGATCGTCTGACCGTCATCGAGATGGCCGCGCGCGACGCGCTCAATGGCGAGACCGGGGTGATGCTGCCATGACGCTGCGGCTTGCCCTGGTGATTGACGGCGATCCGGCCGGCGCCAAGAAGGCGCTGAGCGAAACCGCCATCGCCGTCGAGGATCTGGGCAACAAGGCCGAGACGGCAGGGAAAAAGGTCGAGGCCTCGTTCAAGGGGTTTGAATGGGAAAGCGGCGAAGCGACCCGCGCCCGGCTTGGCCTCAAGGAGATCGCCGACGAGGGTGACCGGGCGGCATCGGGCATAAGGGCCGCGGGCGAAGCGGGGCAGACCGCCACACCGGATATCGCCAAAGCGGGCGACGCGGCCGGGATGGCGCGGGAGAAATTCGAAGGGCTCTCAAGCGTCGTCATCGGGGCGGCCGGCGGGTTGGCTGCCAGCGTCGCCATCACGGCGGTCAGCGAGGGCCTGGGGGTCGCCGCGGGTGCTGCCGCGGAGCTTTTCCGCGAAATCACCTCCAACCAGCCGATGATCGAGCGGGCGCTGACATCGCATGCAGACCTGGTCGGCCGCATCAAGCACGCCTGGGCGGAGGCCGGCGGCGCGGCGTCGAGCTACGGCGTCGACTCGATCGCGCAACTCAGGTTCGAGGGTCAGCAGAATGTGAGCCGCCTCAATCGCTCGGCCGAGGCGGCGCAACGTGACCTCATTCGCGGCAGCGATGGCTTGCGGCCCTCGGATGTGCTGGGCGCGCCATTTGCCCGCTTCGGACCGTTCCGGGATCAGGTGAGCGCGTTTCGAAAGGAGCTGAAGGACGGAACAGCCGATGTGATCGCGTTCCGCCGCGAGGTCGCCGAAATCGCCGAGGCGCTGCCCTCCGACTCTCCGTTCCGCGGCCTGGCCGAGCAGATCCTCGAAGACACCACTGCGGCGGCGCAATTGCAGGCCGAGCTTGAACGCTCGCGCGATCTGCTCGACGGATTGAAAGGCAGCGCTGATGCCGCGGCCACGGCGCTCGGCGGCAAGTCCGAGAAATATGGCACGCTTGCCGACCGCGCGGCGACCGCCGGCGGCGCGGTAACCCATAGCAATCAGGCGATCGGCGCTACCGCCGGTGCGGCGACGCAAGCCATCGCCCCGCTGTCAGAATACAGCCGGCTGCTGGGCGCGATCGGCGGCGCGGGGACGCTCCGGCCCTTCAACGCGGTGCGCGCGGCGACGACCCCTCCCTTTGCCGAGAATGACTTCGCCGAGGGTGATTTTGCCAGAGTCGGTTTTGCAGGGGGCGGCCACACCGGTTACGGTCCCGAAAGCCAGATCGCCGGTTTCGTCCATGGCCAGGAATATGTTTTCGACGCCGAGGCCACGCGACGGATCGGCGTTTCCAATCTCGACGCCATCCGGCAAGGCGTAAAGGGCTATGCCGCAGGCGGCTATGTCGGCGGTTCGGTTCCCGCGGTCAGAAGCGGCGGCTCGATTGTGACCGCCACCGCCGAAGATTTTGCGGTTCTGCGCGGATCGCTCCGCCAGTTCCTCTCGGAACTTAACACCAATGGCGATGCGCTCGCGGCACTTGGCAGTGTCATCAAATCGGTGTCGGACAGGTTTGTCGATTTCGCCTTTCAGGCGCTCGACAACATGATCTTCACCGGCAGCGCAAGCGGCGGCGGGATGGGCGGGATCCTTGGCTTTCTTGGATCGGCCTTCGGCGCCACTGATCCCTGGGCGGGCCTGCGGGTCCCGACAGCGCATCAGGGCGCGATGGTTGGTCCGGCGATGGTTCCAACCAGGACGGTTCCGCTTTCGGTCTTTGCCAGCGCGCCGCGCCTGCATACAGGCGGGACGGTTGGCCAGGGCGGCAATCTGTTTGCCCCCGGCGAGCGGCCGGTGATCGCCATGGATGGCGAGGAGATCGGCTGGCCCGATCAGCTGGCGGCAAAATATGGCGGCGGATCGACGGTCAACAATTTCTACATCGAGACAGCTTCGCCGCGCGCCTTCGCCGAGTCCAAGGCCACCGTCGCCCGCGGCGCCGGGCGGTTCCTCGGCCGCGCCGGGAGGCACATGTGATGGCGGGCTTTATCGACGGCGCGGTGTTTCCCGTCCATATCAGCCGCGGTTCGCCCGGCGGACCGGACTGGCCGGCGGAGATCGTCGAACTCGCCTCGGGCCACGAAGAGCGCAACACGCCCTGGGCGTCGCCCTTGCGGCGTTACGATGCGCGCTTCGGCGTGCGCACCCCGGCCGAACTTTATGAGGTGCTGTCGCTCTACAAGGTCGCATTCGGCCGCTTGCGGGGTTTCCGCTTTCTCGACTGGAGCGACTACCGCTCCGGCGCGCCGCATCTGGCGCCGGCGGCTCTCGACCAGGCGCTTGGGACCGGCGACGGCGTGACCACGCAATTCCAGCTGTCCAAGCGCTATGCCTTCGCCGGCGAGAGCTTCGACCGCAGGATCACACGCCCATTCGGAACGACCCTGATCGCCGTCAATGGCGTGCCTACCGCATCCGGCTGGAGCCTCGATGCGACAACCGGGCTGGTCAGTTTCGAAATAGCCCCGGCGGTGGACGCGGAACTCACCTGGGGCGGACAGTTTCATGTGCCGGTGCGCTTTGACTGCAAGCTCGACCAGATCGCCATGCGGACCGCTGCCGTCGGCGACATTCCATCGATCTTTCTCAAGGAGCTCAGGGAATGAAGACCGTACCACCCGGCTTGCAGGCCTTGCTCGACAGTGGTGTCACCACGCTCTGCACCTGCTGGCGCATCGAGCGGCTCGACGGAGAAGTGTTCGGCTTCACCAATCACGACCGCATGCTCAGATTTGCCGGGACCGGCTACCAGCCCGAAACCGGCTTCACCCCGGCCGAGACCGCCGCGTCGCTGGGGCTTGCCGTCGACACAGCCGAGATCGAGGGCGCGCTGTCGGCCGATGTGATCACCGACGCCGACATTGCGCTCGGGCTCTGGGACAATGCCCATGCCGAGATCTGGCGCGTCGACTGGACCGATACCGCCAACCGCGTGATCCTGCGCAAGGGCTCGCTGGGCGAAATCAGTCGCGGAACGCAGAGCTTCTTTGCCGAGATCCGCGGCCTGGCGCACCAGCTGGCGCAACCCGGCGGGCGCACTTTTCAGCGCAATTGCGACGCGGTGGTCGGCGACGCGCGCTGCGGCGTCAATCTCGATCAGCCGGCCTTCAAGGGCACCGGCGCGGTGAGCGCTGTGACCGACGACCGGCTGATTTCGGTGTCCGGCCTCGGCGGATTTGCGGCCGGCTGGTTTGCGCAAGGCTTGCTGACCTGGACCGCTGGCAGCAATGCCGGCGCCAGGAGCGAAGTCGCCGGTCACCGGCTCGGGGCATCGGGATCGGTGACGATCGAGCTCTGGCGGCGCGCCGAGCGCCCGATCAGGATTGGCGACACTTTCACAGTGACGGCGGGCTGCGGCAAGACCTGGGAGATCTGCCGGGCGAAGTTTTCCAACGGCGCCAACCATCGCAGCTTTCCACACATTCCGGGCAATGACGCGGCCTACCAGACCGCCAAGACCGGCGGCGTCAATGACGGGGGGAGCTTCTTCAATGACTGAACCGATGCAGACAGCGATTGGAGACCCTGAATGGCGCGCCGCCATCGTCAGCGAGGCGCGGGCCTGGCTTGGCACTCCCTATCTGCATCAGGCCTCGGACAGGTTGGCGGGATGCGATTGCGTCGGCCTGGTCCGTGGCGTCTGGCGCGCGCTCTACGGTCCAGAGCCTGAAATGATGCTCGCCTATTCGCCCGACTGGTCGGAAGCGCGCGGGCTCGAAAGTGTTCTCGAAGCCGCTTCAAACCACCTTCAAACAGTCTCTGACGGGAATGCGCAGCCCGGCGATGTGCTGGTGTTCCGCTGGCGGCCGCATCTGCCGGCCAAGCATTGCGGCATTCTGGCAGCACACGACCGGCTGGTCCATGCCTACCAGGCGGCGGGCAAGGTCACCGAGAGCGATGTCAGCCACTGGAAAAAGCGGATCGCAGGCGTCTTCGCCTTTCCCAGGCCGGGAGGCGCGCGCTGATGGCGACGATCCTGCTCGGTCTCGCCGGCGCCTCGCTTGGCGGCGGATTGTTCGGCCCCGGCCTTGGCGTCGTCGCCGGACGGGCGATCGGGGCGCTGGCCGGATCGCTGATCGACCAGGCCATTGTCGGCGCGCTCACGCCGCCGGTCGAACGCACCGGGCCGAGGCTCACCACCACCGACATCCAGGACGCCACCGAAGGCGCACCGATCGACCGGCTGCACGGCCGGGCACGGCTGACCGGCCACATGATCTGGGCCACCCGCTTTGAGGAACAGGTGACCACCGAGACCTCCGGCGGCAAGGGCTTTGGCGGGCCGAAGGTGACGACCACCACCTATGCCTATTTCGGCAATTTCGCTGTGGCGCTGTGCGAGGGGCCGGTCGCAGGCATCGGCCGGATCTGGGCCGACGGCAAGGAAATCGATCAGACCGAAATCGAGTTCCGCTTCCATTCCGGCAGCGAGACGCAAATGCCTGATCCGCTGATCGAAGCCAAGGAAGGTCAGGCGCCGCCCTATCGCGGCGTCGCCTATATCGTGTTCGAGCGGCTGGCGCTCGCCAGTTACGGCAACCGCTTTCCTCAAGTGTCGGTCGAGGTGTTCCGCCCGCCCGGCGATCTGGAAACAGCGCTTCCGGGCGTCGCCATCATCGGCGGCAACGAGTTCGGCTTCGACACGCAACGGGTGAACGAGGGCGCCGGAAACACCTTTGCCGGAACGAGCGAAGAGCGGCCGCTCAACCGTCACCAGACGATTGCGGCAACCGATTGGGCGGCCTCGATCGACCGGCTGCAGATGCTTTGCCCCAATGCCAAGAGCGTCATGCTGGTGGCCCCTTGGTTCGGCGACGATCTTCGGTGCGGGCAGTGCACGATCCGGCCCAAGGTCGACGACGACGCCAAGCAAACCAGCCCGCATCTCTGGACCGTGAGCGGGCTGACCCGCGACACGGCGCTGGTGATCAGCAAGGTCGGCGGCAGGCCCGCCTATGGCGGCTCGGCCAATGATGCGAGCCTGATCCGGGCGATCCAGGATCTGAAAGCGCGCGGGCTGAAGGTGACGCTTCTGCCTTTCATCATGATGGACATCGCCGCCGGCAACGCGCTCGCCAATCCCTGGTCGGACAATGCGGCCACCATCGGCCAGCCGCTCTATCCCTGGCGCGGACGCATCACCGGTTCACCTGCAGTGGGCTATGCCGGAAGCGTCGACAAGACCGCCACAGCCGCGGCCCAGGTGGCGGCGTTTCTGGGAACAGCAGCGCCAAGTCACTTCTCCGGGTCCGGCACGGCGATCGCCTATTCGGGACCGGCGGAATGGTCCTATCGCCGCTTCATCCTGCACCATGCGCGATTGGCGCAACTGGCTGGCGGCGTCGACAGCTTCCTGATCGGTTCGGAGATGGTGGCGCTGACGCAATTGCGCTCGGGCGCCTCGACCTATCCCTTTGTCGACGGGCTGGTTGCGCTCTTGAGTGACTGCCGCTCCATTCTCGGCGCGGGAACGGACATCGGCTATTCGGCCGACTGGAGCGAATATCATTCGCACCGCCCGGCAGACGGATCAGGCGACGTCTATTTCAATCTCGATCCGCTCTGGGCGCATGCCGATTGCGATTTCATCGGCATCGACAATTACTTTCCATTGAGCGACTGGCGCGACGGCTCCGGCCATCTCGATCTCGCCCTTGATCACGGCCCGACCGGCCGCTCCTCGATCCACGACCAGGCCTATTTGCGCGCGAACATCGAGGGCGGGGAATATTTCGACTGGTACTATGCCAGCCAGGCCGCGCGCGACGCGCAAGACCGGACACCGATCACAGACGGCCTGGCGGCCAAGCACTGGGTGTTCCGCCAGAAGGACATTCGCAACTGGTGGCTCAACCCGCACTACAATCGCCCGGCCGGTGTGGAGGCCGGCGCGCCGACCGGCTGGACGGCGCAGTCCAAGCCGGTCCGCTTCATCGAATTCGGCTGCCCGGCGGTCGACAAGGGCGCCAACCAGCCCAATGTCTTTGTCGATCCGAAATCGAGCGAGAGCTTCTACCCGCATTACTCCAATGGCGCGCGCGACGACGCCATGCAGCGGGCCTGGCTGGAGGCGATGATCGGATACTGGTCGGGCGCGGCCAACCCGGCCTCAAACGTCTATGCCGGGCCGATGATCGATCTGGCGAACAGCAACGCCTGGTCCTGGGACGCGAGGCTGTGGCCGGATTTTCCGCTGACCGGCGACTGGGGCGACGCGCCCAATTGGGAAACCGGTCACTGGCTGGTCGGCCGCGCCGGCACCGCGCCGGCGCTGGAGACCATCCGGGCTATCCTCAAGGATGCGGGTTTTGCCGACTATCTGATCGAGGCCACGCCCGTGGGCGCCGATGGCGTGACGGCGGGAAACCTGACCAGCCCGCGCGCCATGCTCGACGCGCTGCGCCCGGTGTTCCAGTTCGACGCGGTCGAATCCGATGGGCTGATCAAGTTTCTCTCCCGCCACGGCCACGCCCCGGCGCTGACCATCACCGAACAGGATCTGGTGGCCGATCCCGAGGACCCGGTCCGCTACCGCCTGACCCGGACCCAGGAGACCGAACTGCCGGCGGCGGTGAAGATCCGCTATGGCGATCCGGGCCGAGACGACCAGCCGGCCGGCGCCGAGGCAAGGCGTGCGGCCGGCGGCGGCCGCAAGATCAGCGAGTTCTCGCCGCCGGTGCTGCTGGCCGAAAACCTCGCCGCACTTGCTGCCGAACGCGAGCTGCATGCGGCCTGGACGGCGCGCGAACAGGCGAGTTTCGCGCTGCCGCCAAAATATCTGGCGCTCGACCCCGGCGACGTGATCGACTTTGTGCCTGCCGGCATGACGCTCAAAGCGAGCGACATCGGCGATGCCGGTGCGCGGCAGGTCGAGGCGTTCCGCGTCGACAGGCTGGCGCGCGGATCCGCACCGCTGCCCAGATCCGCAAGCCCGCCCAGGCCGGCGCCCACAACCCGGCCGGCATCGGTGGTGTTTGTCGACGGCCCGCTGCTGGGCGACGAGGATTCCGGCCATGCCGGCTATGCGGCCGGGATCATGCTGCCCTTTGGCGGTGGCATCGCGCTGTGGCGGTCGCCCGGCGACAGCGGCTTCACGCTTGATAGCCTGTTGAATGCGCCGGCCATTCTGGGCGAGACCACCGGTGATTTCCATTCAGGCCCGGTCTGGCGCTGGGACCGGGTCAACACGCTGCATCTGCGGCTGGCGCGCGGTACGCTGTCGTCTGCCACCGAAGAGCTGGTGCTGAACGGCGCCAACGCGCTGATGGTTGAAAACCAGGATGGCGAATTGGAGCTTCTGCAATTTACGACCGCGACCGCGACCGGACCCTTTGAATGGGCGCTGACCGGCTTGCTGCGCGGCCAGAAGGGCAGCGAGCATGCGATGCGCGATCCGGTGCCCGCCGGCGCGCGGGTGGTGGCGGTCAATTCAGCACTTCGTCAGACCGCACTGCCCTCGGAGCTGATCGGCCTGCCGCTCAACTGGCGGAGCGGCCCGGCCAATCTCGACATCGCCTCGGATGGATTTACCGAGCAGCAGGTGACGCTGTCGGCCAAAGGGCTCAGACCGCTGGCACCTGCGCATCTGCGCGCCGTCACCTCGCCTGCGGGCGATACCGCGATCAGCTGGATCCGGCGCACCCGCATCAGCGGCGACAGCTGGGATCAGCCGGACGTGCCGCTTGGCGAAGAGGCCGAGGCCTACGAGGTCGACATTCTCGACGGGCTGGGCGCGCCGGTGCGCACCATCGCCAGCTCTTCGCCATCCGCCGTCTACACCGCCACCCAGCGCGCCAGCGACGGGATCGCTGCGCCCTTCGACATCGCCGTCACCCAGCTTTCGGCCAGCTATGGCCGGGGCATTGCAAAGAGGATCACCGTCCATGCCTGACCAGACCGCCAATCTCGCCCTGCCGCTCCTCGCTGCCAGCCAGGCGCAAAAGCACGTGACCCACAATGAGTCACTCACTGATCTGGACGCCCTGGTGCAGATCTCGGTTCTTGACCGCAATCTGACAGCACCTCCCGGCGGCGCGACAGAGGGCGACCGCTATATTCCCGCCAGCCCCGCGACCGGCGCCTGGGCCGGTCAGGAGAACAGGATCGCGGTCTCGCGCGACGGCGGCTGGGTGTTTTACACGCCCCGCGAAGGCTGGCTTGCCTGGGTGGCCGATGAGGACACGCTGATCGCCTGGGATGGCGGGGCCTGGACTGGCGCGGGCGGGGCGAACGCCGCGCTCGTGACGCTGGGGGTGAATGCCAGTGCGGACTGGACAAACCGGCTTTCGGTCACGGCGCCGTCGGTTCTGTTCAACAGCGAGACAGACGACATCAATGCCACGCTGAACAAGCAGGCGGCGGGCGATGACGCGCGCTTTACCTTCCAGACGGGATTTTCCACCCGCGCGCTGTTCGGTCTGTTGGCAAATGATGATTTTACCCTCAAGGTCACCCCGGATGGATCGGTCTTTCATGACGCGATGGTGGTCGACAAGGACACCGGAGGCGTGTCGTTTCCGAATATGTGCCGCTTCTCGGCCTACCTCAATTACGATCACTATGCGGCGACAAGCTATGTGACCACGGACCTCAACAACGAGGATCTGGACATCGGAAATGTCTTTGCATCGGGAACCTTCACCGCGCCTCGAACGGCTTCATACCTGCTGGGCTACACAATGGGCTGGACACAGAACGGAACCAACCTTCCTGCCAACTGTCACGGCCGGCTCCTTGTCAATGGGACGGACGAGCTGTTGCCGGCAGCCGATCAGGGAACAACGGCCGCGGCGAACTCCGGGAAGATCATCCTGGCCTGCACCGGCCTCGTGCCACTGATGGCGGGAGACACCGTGCAGCTTCAGCACAAGTTCTCCAGCACCGACGGCTACGCCTCGGCCGGCATCACCCGCTTCTGGGGGGAGATGGTGGCTTAGGCCAATCAGCCTATCCGAATTGAAGATAGAGGAAGAGGAACACCAAAAACGCGATCCCGATGGCGCCACCCACATAGGAGCGCCAGGTGACCGGAGGTCCAGCATAATCCTCTGATTTTTCGTATCCGCTCATGACAGCGAGAATACCACGAATGCGGAAGCTGCGCCAACAAGTGAACGATGGACGGATGGACCGGGGCTTGCGCTCCGGTCGGCGGGCAAGTCGCCAAACCAGATCCGCCGGACAGCAAGATGAGTTAACCGTCACCACCCGCCGCCTCTTTCGAGGCAGGTGGAGGGTGACCGACAGCTGGTTAATTCGACATGAAAGACATTCGATGCGGGAAATGTTCGGCCCTCTTGTTCAGGGCTGGACAGAACGCCACTTTGGGCGATATCGAAATCAAGTGCCGCCGTTGCGGCACCATCAATCATCTGAGGCCAGCCGAGCCCGCGACCGAACGCCAGGAGCGTCGATCAAGGAGCTCAGACATTGTCAAATCCGGTTAAACCTATCTCGCCGCCAGCCGCCTATATCGGTGGCAAACGCATCCTCGCCAAGGCAATCATTGAGCGAATCAATGCCACACCGCACACCGGCTACGCAGAGCCCTTTGTCGGCATGGGCGGTGTGTTTCTGCGCCGAGCGAGCAAGCCCAGGACCGAGGTGATCAACGACTTCAATGGTGAGGTCGCCAATTTGTTCCGGATCCTGCAGCGGCATTACCCGCAGTTCATGGAAACGCTCAAATTCCAGATCACGTCGCGGCGCGAGTTTCAGCGCCTGGTCGGCTGCGATCCGGCAACCCTCACCGATCTCGAACGCGCCGCCCGCTTCCTCTATCTCCAGCGGCTGAGTTTCGGTGGCAAGGTCACCGGTCAGAATTTTGGCGTCGCCAAGGATGGCGGCGGCCGCTTCAACATCACCCGCCTCGGGCCAGTGTTGGAAGACATTCACGAGCGCATGGCCGGCGTCGTCATCGAGCAGCTCGATTGGCGCGATTTCCTCAAACGCTGGGACCGGCCGGGCATGCTGTTTTATCTCGACCCGCCCTATTACGGGAACGAAGACGACTATGGTCCGGGCATGTTCTCAAGATCGGATTTCGAGGAAATGGCAGCCACTTTGAAGGGGCTTCGAGGCGGCGTCATACTGTCTTTGAACGACCGTCCCGAGGTGCGTGCGATCTTTAAAGGCTTCGCGATCAAGGCGATCGACTGCACTTACTCGATCGCCGGCGGTGTTGGTAAAAAGGTTAAGGAGGTCATTGTTTCGAAACAGGCAAACAAACGTTGAACTGAGCTACCCCCCGAAATTTGGACACTGACATAAGCTACGATTTGCAGTCTGCTGATCTTCGACGAGAAGGAGATCAGAGATGTCGAAACGCAAGCAACACGCGCCTGAGTTCAAAGCGAAGGTCGCGCTGGAAGCCCTGAAGGGCGAGGAAACCGCCGCTGAGTTGGCGAGCCGGTTCGGGGTGCATCCAACGATGATCCATCAATGGAAACGTGCGCTCCTTGAGGGCGCGTCCGGCGTGTTCGAACGCGGCGGTCGAAAGAAGCCCGAGATCGACGAGGAGCAGGTGAAGGAACTCCACGCCAAGATCGGGGAGCTGGCCGTGGCCAACTCTTTTTTGGAAAGAAAGCTGAAGCCATGGGGCGGGAAGTGAGGCGCGGCATGGTCGAACCCGATCACCCCCAGCTGTCGATAGGCCAGCAGTGCAAGCTGCTGTCGATCGCGCGCTCGTCCTTCTACTACACGCCTAAGGGCGAGACCGAGCAGAACCTCGACCTGATGCGTCAAATCGACGAGCAGTTCCTTGAAACGCCGTTCTTCGGCGTCCGGCAGATGACCTGGCATCTGCGCAACGATGGCCATCTGGTGAACGAGAAACGGATACGCCGGTTGATGCGCCTGATGGGGTTGATGCCGATCTATCAGAAACCCAATACCAGCAGGCCGGCGAAAGGGCACAAGACCTATCCCTACCTGCTGAAAGGACTGCGCGTGGATCGACCGAACCAGGTCTGGTGCTCGGACATCACCTACCTGCCCATGCGGCGTGGCTTTCTCTACCTCGTCGCCATCATGGACTGGCACACCCGTAAGGTTCTGGCCTGGCGCGTCTCGAATACGCTGGAGGCCGACTTCTGTGTCGAGGCGCTGAATGAGGCCATCCACAAGTTCGGCCAGCCGGAGATCATGAATACAGACCAGGGCAGCCAGTTCACATCCTTCGCCTGGACGGACCGCTTGCGCCGGACCGGCGTGCGCATCTCGATGGATGGAAAGGGGCGGTTCCTCGACAATATTTTCATCGAGCGCCTGTGGCGGACGCTGAAATATGAATGTGTCTACCTGCATGCCTGGGAGACCGGATCAGAAGCGAAGGCGGGCATCCGCAAATGGATGACGTTCTACAACCATCAACGCCCACACTCAGCCCTTGGTGGAAGACCACCTGCCGTGGTCTATTGGCTGGGAAAAGACGAAACCCAACCCGATCAGCAAGTGCAAAGAGTAGCTTAATTTACGCCAGAAACTGTCCAACGAATGGGGAGTAGCTCAAACCTCGACAATTTTAGTGGTTTCGTTATCAACTCGTTTGCCTGCGTTGGTTCTATGGATTATCGATGAAGCTGGACTTGGGAAGGTGTTTTGCGCCCTATCGCAGGTCTTTTGAGCATTCTTGAATAGGATACTGATTGTGTCGATCGGCTTCGAAGCTCTCACATTGATCTATGCAATTCTAGGAAGCCCGATCGGAATCGCTGCTACGTTCTTTATTGCAACAAAAATCGCGATCAATGAACTGAGAGATGAGAAAAGAGAAAAGCTTATACTCTGGTTTAAGAGTGAAGGGGATCCGCAAAAGTGGTCGCAAAGCTATCTAAACATCTTTGATGCCTTATTTGGCAAGCAGCACCTCTCACTCCGATGTTTCGTCAGCTCTTCCTTAGTCTCGATAATTTTCGTCAGCCTAATTTGGTTGATGATGGACAAGTCTGGCGCCTTATCCACGCGAGGCGCACTTGGTGAACGAGCGTGGATCGAGGCTCTTGTCATCGGCATCGTAGTCAACATGATTGCTGACTATGCCTCGTTACTGGAAACACGCTATCTGCTCGGTAAACTTCCCAATATTCGGAGCTGGTTCGGGCAGGCTCTTATCCTCCTACTAGATTTTGTCTTAACTGCTGCCATTATCGTCGCAGTAATCTGGGCCGTTCAACGCATCGGGATTTTTGGAGGAGATTATGACGATCCTCTTGCCGTTATTTTGGCGTTTTCAATTTATACAGCTCCGTTCTATTCAACATTTTTCACATCTATTTGGACATGGGCTTACATATTTGCAAGCTGGAGCGCGAAGCTGTTCAGCCGGTTGAAAGTTGCGGAATGGTTTAAAGTAGAGCGCAGACCTGCTGACTACGTGGCACTGTTTTTAAGCCTATTTGTTTGGTTGGGTGCACAGGGCGGCTCTTGGTTGCTCAAGGACAATGAAACTGGCTTTTCGAACCTAGATTTGGCAGTTTGCGCGCTCTTTCAAGGAGAAATCTGCAATCGTCTGAGCCTAATTGCAAAATCTGATGAAGGGCGTTTCCTTCTGCAAATCTATGCTTGTAGTGGCGGGTTGACGGAGGATTGCCTCAAAGAGGGACGTGAGAGATTTAGCATTGAACCCAAGCGGTCGGAGCAACTGCTAAGAGCAGCCTGTGATGGTGGAAACATGCGAGGCTGCGTTGGTCTAGGCGTGTTGCATATGGAGGAAAAAGCAGAAGTAGTATCCCCCGCAATCGCTGCTCAGTTATTTAGGCAAGCCTGCGATGGCGGCGATCCGTTGGGGTGCCATAACTTGGGGCAGATGATCGGCAATGGGGTTGGCATTCCTTCAGACCAGGCAAGCGCCGCAGTACTTTACGAGCGCGCCTGCGAGGGTGGTGAGGTCATTGGTTGCTTGAGCCTCGGCTTCGCCTATGAAAATGGCTATGGTGTAAACACCGATCCAAATCGGGCAGTGGAGCTCTACGGTCGGGCGTGCGACGCCGCTGAAGCGGCAGGCTGCCTATATCTTGGGGTCGCCTATGAGAATGGACTGGGTGTAGAGGCAGATCCAAAGCGGGCAGTGGAGCTCTATGGTCAGGCGTGCGACGCCGGAGTAATGTCAGGCTGCCTGTATCTTGGGGTCGCCTATAAGAATGGACTGGGTGTAGAGGCAGATCCAAAGCGGGCAGTGGAGCTCTATGGTCAGGCGTGCGACGCCGGAGTAATGTCAGGCTGCCTGAATCTTGGGGTCGCCTATGAGAATGGACTGGGTGTAGAGGCAGATCCAAAGCGGGCAGTGGAGCTCTATGGTCAGGCGTGCGACGCGGGAACAATGTCAGGCTGCCTGAATCTTGGGGTCGCCTATGAGAATGGACTGGGTGTAGAGGCAGATCCAAAGCGGGCAGTGGAGCTCTATGGGCAGGCGTGCGACGCGGGAACAATGTCAGGCTGCCTGAAACTCGGGGTCGCCTATGTGACTGGCAACGGCGTAAACGCAGATCAAGAGCGGGCAATAGAGCTCTACGGTCAGGCGTGCGACGCGGGAATAATGTCAGGCTGCCGAAACCTCGGCCTCGCCTATGAAAATGGCATCGGCGTGGAAGCAGATCCAAAGCGGGCAGTGGAGCTCTATGGTCAGGCGTGCGACGCCGGTGAAACGACAGGCTGCCTGTATCTTGGAGTCGCCTATGAGAATGGATTGGGTGTAAAGGCAGATCCAAAGCGGGCAGTGGAGCTCTATGGTCAGGCGTGCGACGCCGGAATACTGTCAGGCTGCCTGTATCTTGGGGTCGCCTATGAGAATGGACTGGGTGTAGAGGCAGATCCAAAGCGGGCAGTGGAGCTCTATGGTCAGGCGTGCGACGCCGGTGAAACGACAGGCTGCCTGAAACTCGGGAGCGCCTATGTGGCTGGCAGCGGCGTAAACGCAGATCAAGAGCGGGCCTTCGAGCTTTACAAGCAGGCGTGCGACGCAAGCGAGATTACGGGCTGTAGATTGCTCGGTGTCTTATTTCAAAAAGGTATAGGTGTCGCTGCAGATCCTCAACGGGCCTCGCAACTCTACGAAATGGCTTGCAATGGCGGTGAACTGCCTGCCTGCTTGGTCCTAGGGGCCGCATATCATAATGGCAGCGGCGTAAACAAAGATCCAAAGCGGGCCTCCGAGCTTTTCGAGCGGGCTTGCGAGGGTGGCATAATTGCGGGCTGCCATAGCCTAGGAGTCGCTTACCAGAATGGTAGTGGCGTCAATGTAGATACAAAACGGGCCTTAGAACTTTACGACAAAGCATGTAAGGGAGGACACATAGCAGGTTGCACTGATTTTGGGGTTCTTTACCTTGAAGACCTAAATGAGACAATGGATCCAGAACTTGCCGTTCAAGCGTTGGACCAGGCGTGCACAGGCAACGATGCTGAGGCCTGCAAAGGCCTTGGCTATGCTTATGAGAATGGCATCGGCGTCAAAACGGACCCCAAGAAGGCCTCCCAGTTCTACGAGCAGGCATGCAACGGCGGTGATTTCGTGGGTTGTACCAATCTAGGTACTTTCTATTCACGCGGCTTGGGCGTTCCAGCAGATCCGAAGCGAGCCTCTGAGCTCTACGAGCAGGCATGCAATGCTGGAGAAATGACGGCCTGCCACTACTTATCCGTTTATTTTGTGAATGGTACTGGTATGCCGGTAGATCTGAAACGGGCCATCGAACTTGCTAAACAGGCTTGCAACGGTGGAGAAATGCAGGCTTGCTCCAATCTTGGCGTGTCATATCGCGACGGTTTGGGGACGAGTGTGGATCCAACACGTGCGGCCATGTTTTTTGATCAAGCATGCAAAGGCAACCATCCAGAGGCCTGCAATTCTCTCGCGAACCTATATCGAGAAGGACGGGGCGTCGCCCAAGATCTTGTTCAGGTCTTTGCACTGTACAATAACGCCTGCGAAAATGGATCAATGCTCGGCTGCATAAATCTCGGAAAATTGTTTGAGAGCGGCATGGGCGTAGTCGCTGACCGCAAACAAGCCGCCATTTTCTACGATAAGGCATGTCAGGGGGGCGAAGAATTAGGATGCAGTGAGCTCAGAGAGATAAACAGACTGCGCTAAACGCCAACACTATTGTTTAAACCAAGAGCACCAAAAACTGCAGAATTCTCACCGATCAACTCCCATTGACCAGCAGACCACCTCTCCGGCACTGTCGGGCTACGGGCGGGATGATTCACCAATTGTGGAGCACCCCTATGAAACGACACAAGCGCGACAAACACCTCACGGCAGCTCAAAAGGCGCAATTCATCGAAGCGGCACAAGGCTTCAAGAAGGACATGATTCCGCTGTTTATTAGCCTCACGGCCTTCGGCGATGGCTACAAAGCGATCCATGCGATCACCGAGGCGATCGACGCCGCCTATGGCAAACTTGACATCGAGAAGCCTGACATACGTTAGGCCCCAACACCCAAAATCACGCCGGCGGCTCGGCCTCTCTGTCAACCGCCAACCGATCCTCACGATCCCCGGCATCACGCATATTGTGCACGAAGACCGACCGGGCCATTTCATGCGCATCCGCAGCCGGGGTGCCTCTGGCGAATTCGGTCCGCATGCGCTCAAGGGTCAATCGCAGCTTGGATTCGCGCTCGCCTGCCATCAGCAGTGTCTCCCATGCAATCTCGTGAGAAAGGTTGCATGGGAAACTAGGTGTGCCGCCCCAGATTGCAATCAGCAATCTTCGCGCGCGCGGGCTTCTCCACCGGTTTTCGGGTCCTGCAGCGTTTTCATACAGGTCTCCATCAGGGCGACTTCGATCAGATAGGCGAGGAAATCATCCCCCATCTGCCTGGCGTCCTCCATGGCATGGCGCAGATGCACCTCGATCGTTTGATAGCGTGCCTGCCGGTCATGCATGGGCGGCCACCTTTCTTGTCCCGGAGTTTCTGGGCGCGGCTGCGTTCCGAATGATCGACGGCAAATGGGCGTGGCGGTAAAGCGGAAGCCCTACATTGAGCTTGTGCCTCATCGCAGTGATCACGTTCTCGCTGACCTCAAACACACCGCAGCAGACCGGAAAGCGGCCGTAGCCATCGGCCCGGCCGATCTCATCGACTGACAAGCCGGTGCGCGTGTAGACACGCGAGACATGCGGCTCGTAATTCGTCACCATGGTGTGGATGCCATGGGCAAGCGCGCACTCGCCAAGCGCCAGCAGCATCAGGCCGAAGGCGCGGACCGGTTGGATGTCCGGGTGATCTTCGCCAAGTTTGGCCTTGTCGATGCAAAGCCGCGTGCCTTCCCATATGCCCGGCGCCGCCAGGCAGGCATCGCCGGGAAAGGTCGCCCGGAAGGTGTCGTAGAGCAGGGTCGGGCCGGTGGTGGGCAACAGGCGCAGAGAGCCGTAAAGCCGCGTGCGCTCCGAATTGCACCAGACCAGATAGGCCGGGCCGAGCGTGTCGTAGCGGTCTATCTCCCGGCCGTTCTGGTGCGGAATGGTCCATTTCGCTTCATCCACGAACACTTTTTTGCGCAACCGGTACATGTCATCGAGCAGGGGTCTGTGCGTGTCATATTGATGGGCCTGAATCGTCAAAAACATATCGAGCCTCCCAGCAGGTTTGTTTGCCCTGCCAAGGTCGGTTGTTTTGGCGCGCGAAGGTATTCCCGCGCGCTGGTCCCCCAATATTGGGGGATCAGGGACTGATGATCCTGGACCGGATCGCCTCGGCGATCGCCTGGGGGATATTGACGCTGCCGAGCTTGTGGCGCGCGGATTTGAGATAGCCTTGAACCGTATGGCCGGAAAGACCCAGGATGAGAGCGATGTCCTTGTGATCCTTGCCCCGGGCAGCCAGAGTGAGGCACTCGATTTCGCGCGGGCTCAGATGCAGCGCCTGGTCGTTGCCGCCATGGATTTCCTTCATCGCCATATCGTGAATGAGGAACGCGGCTTCCGCCCATGCGGCCTTGTGGCGATTGACCAGATCGCTCCAGGCTTCGCCTGTTTCAAAGGAATTGATGCTCAACAGGGCGCGGCGGAAATTCTTGTCGATTATCGGGATCGAGTATCCGCTTGGACCCAGGCCATGGGCCAACGCGTCTTCAAACAGGGGCAGAACGGCGGCGCTCATCTCTAGCTCCGACCAATCGAACGGCAGCTGCCGCTGCACGCCTTCCTTGAGCACCGGATCAATGTCGACATAGTTTCGCTGGAGATATCGGGAAACCCATTCGGCCGAATAGGTCGTTCTCACATAAGCTGAATCGAGCGCTGAGATGGTGGTTTGCGCAAGATGATAGGTGGCATGGGCGACCTGGTACTCGGCCCGGAAAGCAAAAACAGCCTCCTCCACCGTCCGGCAGGACCGGACAGAATCGAATGCTGTGTCCGGCGTTGATTGCCGTTTTGCCATGAGCCCCAAGAAACCCCATTATTTAGGAGTTCAGTATGAGCGAAATGGTCGTGCTCTGGCAAGGAATTCAGCCAGAGGTGGTGGACACCGGTTTCAGCCCTGCAGTATCAAGCCGGACATTGCAGACACTTCCCGGGATCCTGCTCAAAGATCAATCCAACTCAAACTCGAAACTGTAGGAAAATGAAACGCGGTCAGGACCTTTGAGGTCGTTGGCGACCTTGATGCTGATCAGATCACCCTCTTCAACGGCGATGTGGATCTTCTTCCGGTCGAATGAGCCTCTTGTTTGGGTTTTGATGAGCAGGCCAGTGCCACTTGTGTTGTCAACCCAGCCCGAAGAATGCACTTCGATTGTGAAAGAGCCGCCAGTAATGTCTTTGTCGGTATGAAGGTTCAGCCTCAAATTGCTGATCATGCCTGCCGGGAACGGGGTGCGCGCGGAGAACTGCATGAACTGATCAATGGTTGGGTGAATTGAATAGAAAACTCCGGTTCCCGGCACGCCATACATCGGCGTTTCCGTACCCATCTGGTATCCGCCAGTGATGATCTGTTTCGCGCCCATTTTGATATCCTTTTGTCTTGAACGAGTTTTCCGAACCACCGTGGCCAGCGGAACTAGCCTAACTGCAGATTGCGGATTTCCTAATCGGAATCGCGTACAAGAGTTAGCATGTTGAATTTACGTCTATCCGTCTCTTTCATTTTGACTTGCTTCCTGATGGAGACCGGACCTGCTGCGGCAATGGAGCTGTGTTCCGGACCGAATCGGGTGACCTGCGTTGTTGATGGCGACACGGTCTGGATCGAGGGCGAAAAAATTCGCCTAGAGGGCATCGACGCGCCCGAACCCCGCGGCCGTTGCTATGAGGAACTCATCGCCGCCGCCAAGGCCACCGAGCGGCTGCGCATTTTGCTGACCGAGAACCAATTCACGATCAAACGCAGCGGCCAGGACCGCTATGGCCGCACACTCGCGAAGATCATGATTGGCGATCGCTCCGCCGGCGAGATCATGATGTCCGAAGGACTGGTCCGCAAATGGCGCGGCAAACGCGAGAGCTGGTGCAAATAGCCTGTCAGCGCCGCTGAGCGGATCTGGAACACGCAACCGCAATGCGCTTGCGTGTTCTGCGAATGTTCCTATTCTTGCGGGCCATGCCAGAGGAATACCGCAAATATCACCGTCACCCGGCCCAGCCGATTCGCACGCTGCAGCACGCTGCCGATGACGGGCAGATCATCGCGGTGCGCTGCAATTCGTGCCGGCGGCTGATCAACTATCTGGCAACGGACCTTGTCGAGGTGCTCAATTCCTCGCGCCCGGTGGACGCGCCGCCCTTCGCCTGCTCCCGTTGCGGCACAGCCAGCTACATGGATGTCCGGATCAAGACACCGTCTGCGGGTGACTATGGGCACCTGATCATTCGACGCCTGTTGGGCGTGCGAAGCGTCTCGGAATGGGGAAACCGGCCATTGGGCGAAGAGACAAGGCGGGACAGGACAATCAAGAAACGCTGACGCCACGGGATGCTTTGATCATGCGCAATTGGCCGCTCGCTTCAAACCCGCTTTGAAAAGCCTTCAAAGAAGGTTTCAGAAAATCACGTTGTGGCAAAACCGGCTGACAAAAAAGGCAAAACCGCGCGACCGGCTACACGCTTGGTAGAAAAGTGCGCTACGGGTGCGCTACGCATTTGCTGCGCACCGCAAAATTGCAACGCATTGATTTTACTGAGAAAAATGGTAGCGGGAGAGGGACTTGAACCCCCGACACGCGGATTATGATTCCGCTGCTCTAACCACCTGAGCTACCCCGCCGCCGGCCAACGGTTGAAGAACCGCGCTGGACGGGCGGGATATAAGGGTGGGGGCCCGCTGGTGTCAAGCGTGGATTGGGCATTTCCGGCGCGCTTTGCGGCAATTGTGAGCAGGCGGGAAAAATCGCCGTCCGGTTCCGCCACCCGCGCACGCTTCAAGCAGCCGCCGGCATCACTGGCGCGCCAATGCCCGCGGCACAGGGCGCCCGCGATCGGGGCTTTGGCATCGCGACACAAGCCTCCGCTCGCTGGCTCCCCGCAGTCAAGCTCAGCGCGCGGACCGGACAGGCTTCTTCCGCCATGGCGCCGAACGGCGAAATCCGCTTCACGCAGGCTGCGACAGCGGCAAAGCTTGCCTTGACGCGGCATCGGGTCTAATCCCGGTACAGCATATCGGCCTTGGGGCGGGGATCGCGTTCCGGCCAGAGGCACGATGCGCAGTTTGGACAGGCAAGGGCCCCTGCCCGCAACCATCAGGACACGCGGTGCCCTGCCCTCACACCGCAGTTTCAACACCACAGGACATCCCCGGCCATGCACACCACCCCCTCGCCCCGAATCGCGGTTGTCGGCTGCGGATACTGGGGCTCCAATCACGCCCGCACGCTCGCCGAACTCGGCGCGCTTTGTGCGGTTGCCGACCGGCATGAGGACCGCGCGGGGGCGTTGGCCGGCCAGCACGGCGTGAAAACGGTGTCCATCGATGACCTGCTGAACGACGGCGAAATCGACGGTCTGGTGCTCGCCCTACCGCCGCAATATCACGCCGACATGGCCATCGCCGCGCTCGAGGCGGGCAAGCATGTGCTGGTTGAAAAGCCGATAGCGCTCTCCATCGCCGATGCGCGGCGGGTGGTGGACGCGGCCTCCAAACGCCCGGACCTGGTGGCGATGACCGGTCATGTGCTGCGCTTCCACCCCGCCTTCGAGGCGCTCGAAGGCCTGGTCGCCGCCGGTGAGCTCGGCACCGTGCGCTACATTCACTCCCACCGGGTCGGCCTGGGCAAGTTCCACGCCGAGAATGACGCGCTGTGGGACATCGCCCCGCATGATCTCTCGCTGATCCTGGCGCTCACCGGCGAGAAACCGGTCAGCGTGCGTGGCGTGGGCTCGGCCATGCTCAACCGCCTGTCGGACTTCGCCCATCTGCATCTGCAGTTCCCCGGCGGCGTGCGCAGCCATGTCTTCACTTCAAGGCTCAATCCCTACCGCGAGCGCAAGCTCACAGTGATCGGATCAAAGGCCATGGCGGTGTTTGATGATGTCGCGCCCTGGAACGAAAAACTCGCCGTCTACCATCACAAGCTGTGGGAGGACGACAATGGCTGGCAATCGGAAATGGTCGATCCGGACTATGCCGACATCCCGGACGGCATGCCGCTGACCCGCGAATGCGCCCATTTTGTGGATTGCATCCGCGACGGCACCGCGCCGCGCACCCCGGTGGCGGACGGCTTGTCCGTCATCGAGATCCTGTCCGAAGGCACCGTGCGTCACGACTGAGCCGCCTGTTCCGCAAACTGGCAGGAGAGCGGCCTCTCAGGAGGCCGCCTCCATCGCCAGGCCTTTCCGGCTTACGATGCTCAGGCGGCAGGCTGCAACAGATTGGCAAGCATGGCTTCGGCCGCTGCAGAACGCTCCGAACGGTCGATGAACCCGCCGCCAAACACCCGTGCCTCATCGCCCGGCGCCGAATAGAGCACGCAGGCCTGGCCCGGCGCCACGCCGGATTCGCCCTCGACAAGCTCAACCGAAATCTCGCCATTCTCATAGCGCAGCACCGCGGGGCGCGGCGGCCGGGTCGAGCGCACCTTGGCAAAGCAGGAGAGGCCTTCCGGCCCCAAGTCGTCAAGCGCAAAATCACCCAGCCAGTTCATGTCCCGCAGGATCAGCCGCCTTGTGTCGAGAGCCTCGCGCGGACCGACGATCACCCGCTTGGAGCGGGCATCAAGATGAACCACATAAAGCGGATCGCCAACGGCAACACCGATGCCGCGGCGCTGGCCAATGGTGAAATGCACGATGCCGGGATGTTCCCCCAGCACACGACCGTCAATATGCACGATTTCGCCCGCAAGCGCTGAATTGGGTCTCAGCTTCTCGATCACATTGGCGTATTTGCCATGCGGCACGAAACAGATGTCCTGGCTGTCGGCCTTCTGCGCCACCGTCAGCCCCATTTCCTCGGCCAGTTCCCGGGTGCGGATCTTGGGCAGCTCGCCCAGCGGAAAGCGCACATAATCGAGCTGGTCCTGGGTGGTGGCGAACAGGAAGTAACTCTGGTCACGCTCCGAATCGATCGGGCGGTACAACGCCCGGCGGCCGGGATTGTCCGCCGAGGGGTTAGCGCGCGAGCGGATGTAATGTCCGGTCGCCAGAGCGTCGGCGCCGAGATCGCGCGCGGTGGCCAGCAGATCGGCGAATTTGACCGTCTGGTTGCAGGCCACGCAAGGGATCGGGGTTTCGCCAGCGACATAGCTTTCGGCAAAGGGATTGATCACCGCTTCCTGGAAGCGCTTTTCATAGTCGAGCACATAATGCGGGATGCCGAGCACCTCGCAGACCCGGCGCGCATCATCGATGTCCTGACCCGCGCAGCAGGCCCCCGCCCGGTGCACCGCGGCACCGTGGTCATAAAGTTGCAGCGTTACACCCAGCACATCATAGCCCTCGCGGGCGAGAAGACCCGCCACGACCGAGCTGTCGACGCCGCCGGACATGGCGACCACAACCCGCGTATCACGCGGGTCCTTATCAATATCGAGACTGTTCACTGTCTTCCCCGGCATTCAACAGCGTTCAAGGCGCTGATCAAGCGGTTGCAATTACGTCCGCATCGGACCCTCCCTTTATAGGGCGTTCAAATGCCGCCAACAAGACCAAGCCATGGATCGCGCTGGAACGCGCTGGCCATCATGATTTTCCCCAGCAATGTGTCATCGTGATCCGGCCATCGCGATCCGGCATCGCAATCGGGCTTGCCGAACCTTGGCGGGAGACCGGAGAAAGCCGGCGGTCCGGGAGCCGTATCAGGGTGTGCCAAAGATTACCGAAACCTTGAGAGCGCCTTAGGCAAATTTTAAAACCCCGCCTGTAGTCTGCGGTGAGTAGGTCTTGAGTATGTAAGAGAGTCCAATGACCGATATGGTACGACCCCGTGTCAAATATGTGATCGGCCCCGACGGAAGTCCGCTGACGATCGCCGATCTGCCTCCAGCCAACACCCGTCGATGGGTGATCCGGCGCAAGGCAGAAGTGGTGGCAGCAGTGCGAGGCGGCCTTCTGAGCCTGGAAGAAGCCTGTGAGCGCTACACGCTGACAGTTGAGGAGTTCCTGTCCTGGCAGTCCTCAATCAGTGATCATGGTCTCGCCGGCCTGCGCACCACGCGCATCCAGCAATACCGCCACTGATCGCGCTCCATGCATGTCGCGCTCGATTGGACTCAATTGAGCGGCACCGCAAATGCATCATTTCAAGGGATGACAGAGTGCTTGGCGCATCCGCCTGGATGCGCAGCGCTGTGGGCGTGTGAAAATCCCTGCTGGTAAATTCTGCGATCAAACAGGCTACGCTTGGCAGACTGACCTCCTCTGACGGGAGCAGGCAGCCTGTTGGCTTGCGTGGAACACCCTTTTTGAGACCAGCCCAAACAAGCCACCGGGCCCGCGGCAACAGATGCAGCGCTGCAACCGTGATCAAACCGTGAGGTCAGGTTCCGGCTCTGCGCCCGGCCAACCCATGCGCAAGCACCGCCATCAAGGCTGAGCCGGCGTAAAACCAGAGCCCGGGCTGGGAGAAAGCCTCGGCGATCCCGCCGGTTTTTGCCGCCACGATGACCAGCGCAACCAGCACCACATCCATCAACGACCAGCGGCTGAGCTGGGGCAGCAATGTCCGCGCAAATGTGGAATCGAACCCTTCGCCCAGTGCCTCCGCGGTGATCGCAACCATCTTGATCACCGGAAACACCAACGACACCAGAGCCACCACAACAGCGAGAACAGCATCGTCACCGCTCCACAGCGCCGCCACCACGCCCAACAGCGATGGTGATCGATCGAAAAAATAGAGGGTTTCAAACCGCACCAGCGGCAAGACTATGCCAAGCCCGAAAAACAAAGGGGCCAGAACCAGCGCCGTCACAAGCATCCAACGCATCCGTTTCCCCTTTATCCCTGAGCGGGCGCTGCTATGTTCCATATCCGAGTCCCATTTCATTTGGCAAACGGTGGATCTTTATGGACATCCTCGAGGAAAGCACCGCCAGCGGCGGCCGGTATCTGGCGCGCCTGGATGGCGAAGAGGCCAAAATGACCTACTCGCGCACGTCGGACAAACTGATCATCATCGATCATACCGGCGTTCCGGACAGTCTTCGCGGAAAAGGCGTCGGCCAGGCCCTGGCCGCTTACGCGGTTGAAGCCGCGCGGGCCGGCGGCTGGAAGATCATTCCGCTCTGCCCGTTTTTCAAGGCCCAGGCGCAGCGCCACCCGGAGTGGCGCGATGCCGTCATGTAACCTCAAGCGATGTTTGACGGCCCCGGCCGGGAAAGATCTGTCTGCTGGCGGGACTCAAACCAGTATTTTTACGGACAGGCAGGCAGCCCGGCGTGCTGGATCCCGTTCGATCACAACAAAAGCAACGGGTGCGCATCATGATGCGCACCCGTTGAGAAGCTTTCAACGCAATAGGTAGACTGAAACCAATCGACGGGTCAGACCGCGCGGTTGGCCCTTTGACCGGCGTCGCGCTCTTCAAGTGCAGCAGCCTTGTCATAATCTGCCTGCGCCTCTTCGAGCGCCAACTCAGCCGCATCAAGCTGCGTCTTCAATTCGCGAATTGAAGTCTGCAGATTGTCCGCCCGCTGACGCGCCGCCTTGGCGAAGGTTGGGTAGGCGAAATGGGAAGGATCGGTGTTACCCGCCTTCTTTTCCTCGGACGCGATCTGGTACTCCAGTTCGGCCGCCATTTTTTCCATTTCTGCCATCATCAGCTGGATCTGTCCAAGCTGACGGGTTTTTTCATTAACCTGAAACTGTTTCAGGCGGACGTGGCTCTCACGCGACTTCATACGCAATACTCCCGTGATGCGAGACCCCGGTTACGGAAAACTCTTAACTCTGGCGCAAGCGCCAGCCCCTATGTCCAATAATGACCGCGACGTTAACTTTTTGCCATCACGGTAACCATTCGTTTACGGGCATCGTTAATAATAACGGTCATGGTTTAAGGCGGAGTAAACGGGAAACACGATTTTTCATCCGCTTTTTCAGAGTCGTTTGAATCAGTTAGCTGTGAATTCTCAAGTTTCACATCAATTTTTTCAAAGCGGTTTTCTGGAGAAAAATCAGGAGTATGCCTATGAAAATTAACATTTCGATACCGGTTGCGTAACCCGATTAGAATTTGTTAACCATTCCGTGGCAGCCTCCAAATCAGGCAACGACTGGATCCGTATCGCGTAGGTGGATCATCAAGACTTTGCGACGGCGGAAAAGGGGATAAAAATGCGGGTTCTATTGATCGAGGACGACAGCGCCACAGCGCAGAGCATCGAGTTGATGCTGAAGTCTGAAAGCTTCAACGTGTACACCACGGATCTGGGCGAAGAAGGTGTCGATCTCGGCAAACTTTACGACTACGATATCATTCTGCTGGATCTCAATTTGCCGGACATGTCCGGTTATGAGGTTCTTCGGACCTTGCGGCTTTCCAAGGTGAAAACGCCAATCCTGATCCTTTCAGGCATGGCAGGCATCGAGGACAAGGTTCGCGGCCTCGGGTTCGGCGCGGATGATTACATGACCAAACCGTTCCACAAGGATGAGCTGGTTGCACGCATCCATGCAATTGTCCGGCGCTCGAAGGGCCATGCCCAGTCGGTCATTACCACGGGCGACCTGGTGGTTAATCTCGACGCCAAGACTGTCGAAGTTGGATCGCAGCGCGTCCACCTGACCGGCAAGGAATATCAGATGCTGGAGCTGCTTTCACTGCGGAAGGGCACCACTCTGACCAAGGAAATGTTCCTCAACCATCTCTATGGCGGCATGGACGAGCCGGAACTGAAGATCATCGACGTGTTCATCTGCAAATTGCGCAAGAAACTTGCAACATCTGCAGGCGGAAAGAACTACATCGAAACCGTCTGGGGGCGTGGATATGTGCTGCGCGAGCCGGACGAAAGCGAGATCCTGGAAAGCGCCTGACGTCCTCCTGGACAGACGCTGACAGTTAAAAAAAGCCCGCCGGAAGGCGGGCTTTTTTATTGCCGATAAAAGGCTGTCCCGGCCAATAAGGCAAATGAGAATGCCTCAGGCAGCCGCGGCATAAGGCGCGAAGGCCTCGGTCAGGGTGCGGCGGTCGAACGGCTTGAGCAGGAAACCATCGGCGCCAGCGCGTTTGCCGATCATCATCTGCTTGAATTCCTTTTCGATCATCAGATAATGGATTTGCACATCCTTGCCGCCTTCCATCTGCCGAACAGCAGAGATCAGGTCCAGTGCGCCGGTCATCCCGGAGTCAACAAGCAGCACCTCGGGCAGTTCCGCATCACACATGATCATCGCTTCGCCAGCATTCGAAGCTTCTACGACAAGATAGTCCAGCCCGGTCAGGATGCGCTTGGCAACCTTGCAAATCACGGCGGAATCATCGGCAATCATCAAGCGTCGCATGGCGACTCTCCTCTTCCTTGTCCATGGCGGTTCGAAAATCCGAACCACCATTGAGTGATCGCAGACTAGCAGGATTGAGCAAAGATTCGGTAATCAGACAGGCTTAACGGAGGGTTGCCAACACGATCGGCGTCAACGGCCGCGATCCCGTTTTGGCATCACGGCAAGATGCAAGCGGCCTTCCGGCATGTCCCCAAGCGAGGGACCGGCAACTCCGGCATAAAAGAAACCGCAGACCCGGCTTGCGTGATCTGCGTTTCGGGACTGCTCATTCGCCGGTGCAACGGTGGTCAGGCGACCGCCATTTCCGCAAGCTGAGCCGTGAAGACAACCTCATCGGCATTCGCCGAGCAGGAGAGCGCCATCCCGGACTCATCAGCCAGAAGAACTGTGTAATAGGGCTGGATGGAGTGCGCATCGATAGCCTCGTCCAACTCGCCCGAGTGAATCTCGAGGAACTTCGGCGGGACACGCACCATCCGGCCACGGCTCACAAGGCGAAACTTTGGATCGGTATCCAGTGTCTCAAGGATCACATCAATTTCGCCGCCACGCGGGATTGCCCCATAGGCAACAAGAAACAGGTTCAGCAACAGCTTGACCTGATTCTTCGGGATGATCGCGCGCGGGCCGGACCACTTCACTTCGGTCTTTTTGTCTGCGGACACGTAATCAAGCACGGCCTTTTCAGCTTCGCCGGTGTCAATCGATGCGCCGACCGAACCGGATGCACCAAAGGCAAGCCGTGCAAATTTGAGCCGGACCGAGGCATTGAGCGCACTGGTTCTAATCAGATCCATCGCGTCTTCATCCGCGCCGCCCTCGTCGAGCAATTCAAGCCCGTTGTTGATAGCACCCACCGGCGAAATGATATCGTGGCACACACGACTGCAAAGCAATGCCGCAAGATCAGGGCCAGCCAGGGTCAGATTCTTGTTCTTCGCCATTAAAATCTCCTATTGCCAGCACGGTGCCGAATCATTGTAACGGCAAAATTGCACCGGGCGGCTATTATCGCAAGCGCAACTGACGCCAAGGCTTCGGGTTATTGCAAGCCTTTTACAGACAAAACGCGCCTGCCCCAAAGACACCACATTTGGTAAACCGCTTATTAAGATCAGCGCGTCACAATATGATCACTGTTTCCTGCGGTATCTGCCGTCCCATCAACGGAGTGGACCTCATGATCGCGTCCTGCTTTCGCCCCCTCGCCTCGCTCTTTCTGCCGCTGCTTCTGGCTGTCGGCCTGACATCAGGCGCTTTCGCCCAGAATGCGGCCAATTCATCGCAATACACTGCCCAGGAGATCGTTGACGCTGGTCATGGTTTCTTCGGGGCCACCTCCGGTGGTCTCGCCAAGGTGGTCGAAAAGGCCTTCACCTCCTACGGGCTTCCCAATGGCTACATCCTGGGCCAGGAAGCCTCCGGCGCCTTCATTGGTGGACTGACCTATGGCGAAGGTGAATTGTACACCAAGAATGCTGGCCAGCATAATGTGTTCTGGCAGGGGCCCTCTCTTGGCTGGGATTATGGCGGCAACGGCAACCGCACCATGATGCTGGTCTACAATCTGCCAAGCATCGAAGGTGTCTACGGCCGCTTTGGCGGTGTCTCGGGCTCGGCCTATGCCATTGCAGGCCTGGGCATGACCGTGCTTCAGCGCAACGGTGTGCTGGTGGTGCCCATCCGCACCGGTGTGGGCGCGCGCCTCGGCCTCAATGTCGGCTATCTCAAGATGACAGCTTCACCGACCTGGAACCCGTTCTAAACCTTCCATTTCTGTGAATGTTCTTGAAAGGCGGTTCCAAAAGGCCGCCTTTTCTTTGCCGCCAATGCCCCCAATGCACCAATCTGCTTGCTGATCAGCTGTGGTCGTGCTTAAAGCACCCTCACATCCGTCAGGGCGTTTCGGCCCGGATTTTGAGGGTTTGAATACGCCGTGATCGAGTTTGTCCTGCTGTTCGGATTGGGCTTTTTGGCCGCTGCGCTGGTAGCACTGATCGTGGCGCCGATTATTCAGCGCCGGGTGGTCACCCTTACGGAGCGGAGGATCCGCGCCAGTGTTCCATTGTCTGCAGCCGAGATCCGCGCCGAAAAGGACATGGCCAGGGCAAGCTATGCCGCTGAAAATGCCCGGCTTGCGGTCGACCTCAAACAGAAAAGGGAAGCGCTGACCGAAGCGACGGCACGCAGCACGCGCCTGAGCAATGAGCTCGTCGCGATCCGCGCCGAAAAACTGGCGGCCGAACAAACCATCGAGGAGCGCGATGCAAGCATCCGCGACCTCAGTGCTAAAGTGCACAAAAGCGATGATGACATCACAAGTCTGACCGGAAATCTCGCCGCCGCCATCCGTCTCACCGAGCTCCGCAGTCAGGAAATCGCCGAGAAGGAAGACACGATCAACCGTCTCGGCGCCGAGATCGAGGAATTGCGGATCGATGTCGCCACACTCGACACCGAAGCTGAAAATTTCAAGGCCCAGATCAATGAGCTGAGAGACGAACGCCGCACCTTGCGCGACACTCTCCAGGAGACCGAAGAGGCCAAACAGGAACTCGTCTTCAGGCTCAAGCGCGATGAAAGCCGGCTGGCGGAAGCCGAAGCCAAGCTCGCAAAGGCAATCACCACCCTCACCGACCGCGAAAACGCGCTGGATCGGCGCGTGTCGGAAATGGACCGTTTGAAGCAGAAGAACCGCAGCCTTTCAGAAGAACTCGCCGCCGCCAAACGCGATCGAACCGCAGCGGAAATGAACAGGGCCCAGGTCCGGACATCAGAACCAAAGACGCCGGCCGTCTCCAACGTCACCCCGATCTCCGCGCGCAAACCCGCGCAGACCGAGACGAAACAGGAAACCACCGAACCGGCTCCCAAGATCAACTCCGTTCAAAAGACCGGGCCCGTTCCGAAAGTCGAGCCAGTTCAAAAAGCCGAACCCGTTCAGAAGGCCGAGCCTGTTCGCAAAGAAGAACCATCCCCTGCTTTCTCCGACAGCGAGAAGGTCGACCGTTTGCGTGCGCGTCAGGCTGCATTGACCGAACGGCTGTTGAAAGCCGACAAGAGCGGCAACGATGCCGCATTGCGCCAGGAAATCGCCACGGTCGCGGCCATGATGGTGGAATTGACAGCCGGACGCGATGGCACGGATTCGCCAATTGCCAAGATCCTCGCCGGCAGCGAAGACCAGTCCAGATCTGCAGGTTCCGGTCCGAGCCTTGCGGCCCGCGCCCGCGAAATGATAGCCGCCTCGCAATCCTGAAGCGGTTTCAGTCCCAGATTTGTCAGCGCCCGATCCGGCCCATGGTCTTGGCGATGTGCCAAAGCGCAATACCGCTCGTGGTCGCCACATTGAGGCTGTCGAGCCCCGGCGCCTGCTCGATCCGGAGGGTGGCGAGAGCATTCAGCAGCTCTTCAGGCAATCCCTCGCCTTCCGTTCCCAAAAGCAGCACCTGGCGGCGGCCGGGCTGAAACCGGCTCAGCTCTTCCGCTCCGCGCGGCGACAGCCCGACGACTTCAAAACCGTGGCTGACCAGCTCGCCTACCAAAGCCAAAATCGAACCGCCCCGGCAGAACGGAACCCGCAGTGCGGCGCCGACCGAGACGCGGATCGCCTTACGGTACAGCGGATCACAACAGCTTTGATCGAGCACCACCGCATCCGCGCCGAACACCCCGGCATTGCGGAAGATGCCGCCGACATTGTCATGATTGGCAATGCCGCAGGCCACCACGACCAGGGCCTGATCCGGCAGGCCTTCGAGAAATCCGCCAAGCGACGGCGGCGGCAGGTGACGGCCAAGGGCGAGAATGCCGCGATGCATGGCAAACCCCACTGCAGCGTCGAGCACCTCGCGGCCCGCCACATAGACCGGGCAATCCGCGTCCAACCGGTCGATCAGATCGCCCAGCCCCTCGATCCGGTTTTCCAGGAACAACACCTTCTCGATAACAAAACGCGCCTCACCGCGCCCGCTTCCGGCGTCATCCAGCACATCGGTCAGCGCCTGCAGAACCACCCGTCCCTCGGCAATGAAACGGTCGCCCCGGCCCGCGAGATCGCGGTCGCGCATCGCGGTGAATTCAGCAATGCGGGGATCCGCGGGATCGGTGATGCGGATCGTGCGGTCTGGCCAGGAGCCAGCTGTCACCATTGTCAGCGCGAAATCACGACGACGTCGCTGACGATCCGGCCCAGCGACACATCGTGAATGATCAGGCGCTGCGAACCATCGGCGGCGCGGCCGAAAAAGCCGATGCGGACACCGTCAAGCGCCACGCTTTGAACGGCAAACCCCTGCGGAAGCGTTGCCACCGCCTCGTTCACATCATCGCCCGGCAGCGCCATCGTCGAGCCTGCCGCGATCTGGCTGCCACTGCCCGACGCATCCTCCTGCGTGAATTTGTAGACAATTGCGCCAAGCACCGCCATAAGACCGATGAACATGATGCCGATTGACACCGCCAGCAGCCGCACCATCTTGCGCCGCACTTTCTCCATGTCCGGATCGAGCGGTTTCTCTTCGAGATCGTCCTGGTTGACTTGCGACATTTTTATTCCTTGCCGGGCGGACCCTGAATTTGAAGAACGCGACACCGTTTAGCGAAGCAATGCCCGATAGGGAAGCCCAACAGGGCCATGAAACCCTGGTGGTGGGCGAAGACGCCGCAGGCAGGCTTGATGCGTGGCTGGCCGAGGCGCTCGCGCCCGG
This sequence comes from Hoeflea phototrophica DFL-43, assembly GCF_000154705.2. Classification (NCBI taxonomy): domain Bacteria; kingdom Pseudomonadati; phylum Pseudomonadota; class Alphaproteobacteria; order Hyphomicrobiales; family Rhizobiaceae; genus Parahoeflea; species Parahoeflea phototrophica. Next base: position 3,748,035 of record NZ_CM002917.1, read on the forward strand.
TCTGTCGCGCAGCCGTGTCAAGGCATTGATCGAAGCCGGCGCGGTCTCAGTCAACGGTACGCCGGCCCGTCAGGCCAAGCACAAGATCAAGCCCGGCGACGAGATCAGCCTGGTGGTGCCGGACCCCGAGGATCCGGAGCCCGAGGGCGAGGACATTCCGCTGAGCATTCTCTATGAGGATGCGGACCTGATCGTCATCAACAAGCAGGCCGGGCTGGTGGTGCATCCCGGCGCCGGCAACTGGACCGGCACGCTGGTCAATGCGCTGATCCACCATTGCGGCGACAGCCTCTCGGGCATTGGCGGCGTGCGCCGGCCCGGCATCGTCCACCGGCTCGACCGCGACACCACCGGGGTGATGGTGGTCGCCAAACACGACCAGGCGCACCGTCATCTCGCCGACCAGTTCGCCGATCACGGTCTGACCGGACCGCTGGAGCGCGCCTACCAGGCCGTCGTCTGGGGCAAGCCGGCCGGCCTCAAGGGCACCATTGACGCGGGCCTCGGCCGCGCCCGCGACCGCATCCGCCGTGCCGTCCGCACCGATGACGCCCCCGATGTGCGCCATGCGGTGACCCACTATCTGGTGCGCGAGCGCTATGGCGAGAAGCCCGACGGCACCTGCGCCGCGACGCTGGTGGAATGCCGGCTCGAGACCGGCCGCACCCACCAGATCCGTGTGCACATGGCCCATATCGGCCATCCGCTGATCGGCGACGAGGATTACGGCGCAGGCTACCGCACCAAGGCCAACCGCCTGCCCGAGCCGTTGCGCGGGATTGTCGGTGATTTCAAGCGCCAGGCCCTGCATGCCTTTCTTCTGGTGTTCGAGCACCCGGCAACCGGCGAGACCATGCGCTTCGAGGCCCCGCTGCCTGATGACATGGAGCAGATGCGCGCGGCCTTTGCGGCGATCTGAGACAACGTCCGCCCCCAACATCCGGCCCCGACATCCGGCCCCGACCGGCAACCGCTCGTAACGGGAATGTGAACCCACCGCAGCCCTCCCGTCTTGAACCCGGCTTTTGCCACAATTAGATGGGATATAGCTGTGCCCGGAGGCGTGTGACGATCCGGGCCACAGGGCTTGCCGCAAGGAAGCCTGACGATTGCAAAAAGGGGGTGCTGATATGGCCCAGACAAGTTTGCCAACCATTTCCGCCGGCGAGAACGGTCTTAACCGCTATCTCGCCGAGATCCGCCGGTTCCCGATGCTGGAGCCGCAGGAAGAATACATGCTTGCCAAGCGGTTCCTCCAGCATGAGGACACCAAGGCCGCGCACAAGCTCGTCACCAGCCACCTCCGGCTGGTCGCCAAGATCGCCATGGGATATCGCGGCTACGGCCTGCCGATCGGGGAAGTGATCTCCGAAGGCAATGTCGGGCTGATGCAGGCGGTCAAGAAATTCGATCCCGAGCGCGGTTTCCGCCTCGCCACCTACGCCATGTGGTGGATCAAGGCCTCGATCCAGGAATACATCCTGCGCTCCTGGTCGCTCGTCAAGATGGGCACCACCGCCAACCAGAAGCGGCTGTTCTTCAATCTGCGCAAGGTCAAAAGCAAGATTCAGGCTGTCGAGGACGGTGATCTGCGCCCTGACCAGGTGGCCGAAATCGCCACCAAGCTCAACGTGTCGGAGGAGGAGGTCATCTCGATGAACCGCCGCCTCTCCGGAGACGCCTCGCTGAATGCGCCGATCAAGGCCAGCGAGGGCGAATCCGGCCAGTGGCAGGACTGGCTGGTCGATGAGTCCGACAGCCAGGAAGACATGCTGGTCGAACAGGACGAACTCGAAAGCCGCCGCGCCATGCTCAAATCCGCCCTCGAGGTGCTCAATGAGCGCGAAAAGCGGATCTTCGAGGCCCGCCGCCTGCGCGACGATCCGATCACGCTTGAGGATCTCTCGGGCGAATTCGACATCAGCCGCGAGCGCGTCCGCCAGATCGAGGTCCGCGCCTTCGAAAAGGTCCAGGACGCGGTCCAGAAGGCCGCCGCCGCCAGCGACAAGGCGCTCGTCTCGGTCGAAGACTGACGGCCCCGCCAGACTGACATCGAAACCCCGGAGGCGGCGGCGCTTTCGGGGGTTTTTTGTGGTCTGCGACATGCTTCCGAGGCAACTCCGATCACCCGTCATACCGGACTCGATCCGGTATCCAGCCCGCCCAAGTCCTTGGGCGGAGAGAGTCTCTTGACCCGGCAGACGCCGGGTCGCTGGATGCCGGATCAAGTCCGGCATGACGGTTGTGAGATCACGCGCGCCGCTCAAGTCCGAACCCACACCCCACACCAAAACCCCGCGCGCGAAAAATCCGCCAGCGGCTTGAGGCATTTGCGGGTCCGGGCAAAGGCCGGACTGTGGGGCGCGGGCGAAAGGCCCGTGGTGGCATGCAGAAATTGGCTTGGCGCGTTTCACCCGCGCCCCACCGGTGAGGGATGCCCGCGCCTTCCGGGCGCGAGGCCGGCCCTCCTTCAAGCGAAACCAGGCTCAAGCCCTGGGCGGTTTCGTCACGTTCGCCCCTTTGGGGAGCGAACCCCGCCCTCTCCCACCCGGCACCAGAGGGTAAGCTCCATCCGGTGCGGCAGGGACGTGTCAGGCCGGCATCCGGGGTGACGCCGCATCGCGTGGGGGCCCGGCCGGCCCTCACAACCATGCGGATCAGACGCCGCCGGCTGCACCCCTTTAATAAAGGACGCAACCGGTTCCGGCCATTCGCGCGACATGCCCTCGCCCCATCCACCGCGATGGGACAGGCCCCCGCGCTGGCCGGGGACAGGCTTCGCAAGCTCCCGGCCCGCAGGTACGGCCCCCGCAAACCGGCACTCACCGCCTCCCGCCAGCCAAAGCTCCGTTCGCTCCGGCCATCCGTTGGGACGGAAGGTGGGACGAGTATCGCATGGGGGGAGAGGGTGGGGAAAAAGTGGCAGGACTTTTTTGGTGGGGGAATTGGGACCAATGTCGGCAATGTAACCTGTCAGGCGGCTCATCGGAACAAAGCCCGGAAGCGAACATTCGGTGTTGACGGGCTCAACGTCATTTCCGGCCCTGAGCGGACGTTCGTGCCGAACAAAATGGCTGTCATGAAGGGGCCCGTTTCCGACCTCGCGTTGGTCGCTGCGGCCACTGGCGACACAAACGTCAATGGCCGCAGCTTGAGTGCTAATCGCTCCAAACGATGCCGCTGTAGTCACCGCGCAGTTGAAGTGTCACTGTGATGGGCTGATCATCACGGTTGCGCCAGAACCAGCCGTGATCGCCCGCAAATGGGGTCTCGAAGCTGCCTTCACCCGAAGTTTGGCCACGGCCCTTTTCATAGGTTACGGCCTCGCTGCCAGCATGGGCGTGCAGATCGAAATTGACCCGTCCCCCTGTCGCAACCCACGCATAGGTCAGCGTCGCACCGGCCTCCATGGTTGCCTTCACTTCGGTGGAAGCGCCAGGTTCTAGCGTGAAGGTCAGCTCGTCTGTCCATGCCTCTTGCGCATGAGCAGCTGAGACAAACAGGCCAAACACACTGTCCATCAGCGACGATGAGGCATCATCACCATGGAGCAGGCGGTCAGCTTCGGCTTCCGCCTCCAGCTGCTGCTTGATTTCGCCCATCTCGGTAAGGCCGAGAACGCTGCCAACACCTGTTGGATCGATGCCGTACTCGGCTGGCAGGTAAACCATCACGCCGATGGCTGCAGCGCCAATGACGGCGATCACCGTCGCGCGACGCAACTGCGCATTGGTTGGAAGGTCTTCGAGTTTTGGTTGTGGTGCATTGTACATTTGTATCTCCAATCCTTAGGTGTTGGCGATGTAACCGGCGATTTGCTGATAGGTGAGCAACACGCCAAGGAAGACCATGATGATGTTTGCGAAAGAGGCCTGTCGCACGAAATTGGGGCTTCTGCGCCAATATCCCATGACAATCAGGATGACGAACAAAGCCAGGAGCTGGCCGAGTTCCACGCCTACGTTGAAGGCGAGAAGGTTGGCCAGAAGTCCATCCTCGGCAATCTGGTACTCGAGGATTTTTGAGGCGAGACCTGTGCCGTGAAACAGGCCGAAAACCAATGTTGCGACCTTTGTGTCGGGCTGGAAGCCAAACCATCTCTGGAACGCGCCAAGGTTATCGAGAGCCTTGTAGACGACCGACAGGCCGATGATGGCATCGATGATGTAGGCGTTGATGCCCCAGCCAAACCAGACACCCAAGAGCATGGTGACGGAGTGGCCGACAGCGAACAGGGTGACGTAAATCGCAACGTCCCTCATGTGGTAGAGGAAGAAGACCACACCTAGCAGGAAAAGAATGTGGTCATATCCCGTTATCATGTGCTTTGCGCCAAGATAGATGAACGGGATGATGTGAACGCCGAAGATTTCCTGGATGTATCCAGCGTCTCCGGGCGTGACGTCATGGGCATGGGCGGTGGCAGCAAATGCAACGAGCATTGCGAGAGCCCCACCGGTTGGGATCAGCACATCCCGTATCGCATGCGACACGCGCGCCGATCCATCGAATCGGTTGATGGTCATTTCAGATTTCCGTTTGTTTGAGGTGTCGGGTGGGTGCGCCCAATAAGGCGCTACATCAAACGCGCGGAGGTCGATCCAGGTTGAAATTTCGGCGGCTGACCATGGTATCGTCCGTCATGGTCCGGTCAACGCTCGGGGCCATTGCAGCCGTTCCATCCAAACGTGGTGGCAGGGATAGCACGTTGTGATCATGTTCCGAGAAGTCATGCGAATGGCCATGATGGTGGTGGAGCAGGTCTCGGATATCCTCGTGGGCATGGCCATGCATGGCGATTTCCGCCTTATGCTCAGCTACAACTTGCAGGATGTCCAGAGGCTCGTGGGCAACACCGCGTGCACCTGCGGACGCGACTATGCCGACCATCAACGTAATGGTCAGTATGGCTCGCAAGAAGGATTCTGCATGCCTGCGCATTCTGACCTTTCAAATCACCGAAGTCGGTTGTTTGAATCGCATATAAGACAAAGCGTTTCAACCGTTGAGCCTATTCTCGCGGTACATTCGCTTTGTTCGCATAGTTGAACCCGGCTGGGTTCCGCCGCGAACGCCCACTCTCCGCCCTCTCAGGACCTTGTTACGTAACACGACGAATGGCTGTTCATGGGAGATGGAGCAAGCATTGCGAACCGCCGGCACAAGGGCACGAAACGGCCATCTGCCAGCATGCTGATATAAGCCTCCAACATCACCCAAAACAAAACCCCGCCCATCCGTTGCAACGGAAGGCGGGGTGAGTGTCGCCAGCGATGAGGAGCGCGGCGGACAGGCGGGAAACCGAAGCCTCCCGCCGTGCAAGGTTATTTTTCCGAAACGACCGGGGTCTCATGGATGTGGGCACCGGATTCTGCGCAGTCGAGCATGAAGCCTGCCACCGTGCTGCGGCGGATCATCATGCCCGGTTTCGGATCTGTGGCGGTTCCGACGATCAGCTTCTTTTCCTTCTCGCTGTTGGACAGGCCCATCGCCCGCACCAGCGTCCAGGAGGCGTTCGAGGCGCGGAAGGCCTGTTCGACGCTGTTGTGGTCGGCATAGGCATAGCCGAGATTGGTCCGCTGGATCAAAAAGCGCATGATCCAGGGTGCGGTGTCGAAACTGTCGCCAACGCCGGCAGCCGAGAGGAAGACCACCCGCTTTTCACCCAGCGCGATGATGTTCTGCGCGACCTTGGTGAGAATTTTCTCCTTTGTCAGCGGCTTCGCCCAGGGCGCATCGGAGCTGCGCGGATTGTTCAGCGCCACCAGAATGGCCTCACAGCCTGCGGCCGCGATTGCGAGATCATTGGCATCGGTCGGCGTGCCCTTGATGATGGTCAGATTTGCCTGGGCGGCCAGGCTGTCGGGGTTGCGCGCCAGGGCGACGACCTGATGGCCACGGGCCAGGGCCTGTTCGAGAATGAATTTGCCGGTGCGCCCGCTGGCGCCCAAGATAAGAAGTTTCATGTTTGTGTCCTTTCCGGGAGGGCTCGGCTTCGACCCGAGCCAGGCTTGGCTGTGTTGGTTAAGGGGTGTGGGTTCAGGATCGTGTCTTGAAGGGGGTTCCAGTGGCGCCGGGTCCGGGCGCAGCTAGCCGAATCTGTAGTTCGAGACGGTGATGCCGGTCATCTCGCTGGTGTGATGGTAGATCCGCTCGGCCGGCTCGTTCTCGGCCGCACCCAGCGCCACGAAAATCGGCACCAGATGGTCCTCTTCGCGATGGCAGATCCGGGCAGCGGGTGCCTGTTCCCAGTCGATCATGGCCTGACGCCGGGCGTCGGGGGCAGCCATCATCGAGTGGTACAGCCAGGCATCGAAATCGGCTGATGGTGCTGCCCCACCCCCGCGCATCAGGGAAAGATTGTGGAAGCTGAGGCCGGAGCCGATGATCATGATCCCTTCATCGCGCAGCGGCCTGAGCGCCCGGCCGATCGCTATGTGATCCGCCGGGTCATAGGATCTGAGCATCGAGACCTGGAAGATCGGCACGTCGGCTTGCGGGTACATCACCTCCATCGGCGCAAACAGCCCGTGATCAAAGCCGCGGTCGGGGTCGATATGGGCCGCGATCCCGGCCTCCTGCAGAAGCTTGAGCGTCCGCGCAGCCTCATCCGGCGCGCCGGGTGCGGGATAGGTGATCTCGTAGGTATGGGGCGGAAAGCCCGAATAATCGTAGAGCATCGGCGGCCTGGCGGCCCCCATGATGCCCACATCATCCTCTTCCCAGTGGCCTGAGATCATCAGGATCGCGCGGGGCTTTTCGCCATGGTCGGCGACCATCTGCTTGAGTGACGTCTCCAGCGTTGCAAAGAACTCGCGCATCGGCGGAACCCAGGGCCAGGGGCCGCCGCCATGCGAGATGAAATAGGTGGGAAGGGCGCGTGTCATTCAAGCCTCGAACCGGTGAAAAGACAGGCCGCAAGGGCCTATCCTGTATGCAGAGGGAGAAGCGGGCGGGTGTCTTACGCCGTTTGTTACGACCGGGGCGCAATCGGCGCCTTGTGGCCGCGGCCCCACAGGACGATCAGCGAAAGGGCGATGTAGACGGCATTCGTCGGCAGCACCATAAACTCGCCACGGGAAGCATGGAAAGCGATGGCAATGATCTGCAGCAGCACACAGCAGGCTGCGGCAATCACGGTGAGGCGCGGCATGATCCGTGTCAGCGACGGCAGCAGAAGGCCGAGCCCGCCGGCAAGGTCGATCGCACCGATCATGCGCACGAAGCCTTCGGAATACTCCCCGGTCCATGGCATCATCGCCGACAGCTCGGGGATCGGGGTTCCGAGTTTCATGACGCCGGCCATGATGAAGGCGGCGGCACCGAGAACCTGGGCGATCCAGATTCCAATGTTGGCGCCTTTTGAGACACCATTGAGATTTGCGGTTGCGGTGGTCATCGGGGAAGCCTTTTGCCTGAATTTCGGTGGTTGACGCTTGCCGAGAGTGATAGCTGGAAATATTGAGCAAAAAAAATAGAGATAGTTTTTAAGAACATCTTCGAATAAATTGAACGTTATGGACGCCATCACGCTTGATCAGTTCACCGTTTTTCTCACCATCATCGAGGAGGGAAGCTTTGCTGCGGCCGCCCGCAAGCTCGGACGCGCGCAATCGGCCATCACCTATGCGGTGCACAAGCTCGAGGACCAGTGCGCGGTGCAGCTGTTTGACAGGACCGCCTATCGCCCTGTTCTGACCGAGCAGGGCCGCGCCCTGCTGCCGCGGGTCCGGCGCATCATGGAAGATCTGGGCGAATTCCGGATTCAGGCAAAGAGCATGTCGCAGGGCATCGAGGCCGAGCTTGTTCTGGTGGTGGAAACCTTCATCCATCTTTCGATGGTGGCACCCGCGCTCAGCGCCTTTCACGTAAAATTTCCCATGGTGCAGCTCAAAATCATCTCGGTCCGGCCGCAAGATGCCTCCCGGCAGCTGCAGGAACACGACGCCGATCTCGGCCTGTTCATGCTGGCACCAAAGCCGCAGACGGATCTAGAAAGCCTGCTGGTCGCGGAAATGGATTTCCTTGCCGTGGCAGCTCCCGATCACCCGCTTGCAAAACTGCCGCCGCATTTCCCCAAGGAAGCGATGCGCGACCATCTGCAGATCGTCGTCTCCAACCCCAAGGCACCAGACGATGCCACCATCTACGGCGTTGTCGGGGTCAACCAGTGGCGCGTCAGCGAAGTGCGGCTGCGCTATGACTTGATCAAGCAGGGGGTCGGCTGGGGATCGATGCCGCGGCCGATGGTCGAGGCCGATCTGGCACGCGGAGACCTCGTCGTCCTGCAGCCGGCACAATGGGATTCCTCCAACATCATGCCACGGTTCAAGACCGTGGTTGCAAAACACAAGGACCGAGCCCTGGGACCCGCGGGCACATTCCTGATGGCCGCCATGGCCCAGGAGCTACCGGGCGACATGTCCGCCCCGGGTTGAGCTTTGCCGTCGAACCTCGGGAATCCCGCCTTACAGAATTGTAAGGTAGACCGGAGCGTGCCGTAACCTGGCCCATCCATCTTGGGTCCATCGAAAGACGCGGTGTCTTTCGCAACAACCAAGATGGAGACATGAGATGAACAAGAAACTTATCACCGGCGGATTTGCAGCAGCTTTCCTGGCAACACTTGGCGGTGCGGGCATTGCGCTGGCGCAGTCAGACGCGACGGCGGCACCAACCCTGAGCGAAGCGCAGGCCATCGAAATTGCCCTCGCTGAAGTTCCCGGCGAAGTCAAGGAAACGGAGCTGGAAAGCGAAGACGGCCTCCAGGTATATGAGATCGAAATCCTCACCGCCGAGGGCAAGGAAATGGAAGTCGAAATCCACGCCGGAACCGGTGAAGTCATGGACGTCGAAGCGGAAGATGACGACAACGAAGATGATGAGGACGACGACGACAAAAACTGAGTGTGCTAGGTTCCCCTGAAACCGGAAGGCCGCATCTCCATGCGGCCTTCTCGACACTTTGCGAGATGAACACACATGCGGATATTGCTTCTGGAAGATGACCGGGACCTTGGTCCGTGGATCACCAAGGGCCTGCGCGAGGCCGGTCATGTCGTCGACCATTTTCCGGACGGCAAGGATGCGCTCATCGCCGCGATGGGGCAGGACTATGATCTGCTGATCCTCGACCGCATGGTCCCCGGGCTCGACGGCCTGGCGGTGCTCAAATCCCTGCGCGCCTCAAAGAACACTACGCCTGCGCTCTTTCTCACCGCGCTCGGCGAGGTCGATTCCCGCGTCGAGGGATTTGAAGCCGGGGGCGACGACTACCTCACCAAGCCCTTTGCCTTCGTCGAACTTTCGGCGCGCGTCAACGCTCTTGGCAGGCGGCGCGAGGGGACGCAGGACAGCGAACCTTCAGTCCTTCACTATGCCGGACTGAAGCTGGACCTGCTGGCGCGCAGCTGCGAACGCCAGGGCCAACCGATCGATCTCATGGCCAAGGAATTCAAGTTGCTCGAATATTTCATGCGGCGCCCGGGGCGTCTGGTCACACGCACCATGCTGCTCGAACAGGTCTGGGACATGAGCTTTGATCCGACCACGAGCGTGGTGGAAACACATATCAGCCGGCTTCGCGCCAAGGTCGACAAGCCATTCGACGAAGAGCTGATTCGCACCAGACGGGGTGAGGGTTATGTCTTCGGGAAATAGGTTGCTCAGGCAAATCGGATGGATCAACCGCTCCTCGACTCTGCGGCTGACATTGCTGCTGTCGGTCATCTTTGCATTCGGAATGGTCGTCGCCATTCTCGTGGCGCTGACACTTGGACATGACGCCTTAATCCGCCGGGTGGATTCCCACCTGGCCAACCTCGCCGCCGCAGTCGAGATCGATGACGACCGTGAAGACATCTATTCCGTGCTGGTCCGCCCCCTGTCCCAGCTCGCCGATTTGCCGCCCGGATTTGCTGAGATCCTGGAGACCGGGATCGGCACCGTGGATCTCGGCAGAGAATTCAGGGGAGAGGAAAGCTGGCGGGCCATGGTCGCCCGGGACAACGAAGGCACACCGGTGTTGGTCGCCGTCCCCCTCGATGACAGCGAGGAAGCACTGGAGGTGCTGGGCAACGCCTTGTGGACCACCACCGGCTTTGTTCTGGTGATCGTGGTTCTGATCGGGCTCGGGACAGGCTTGCTGGCGCAACGGCGGCTGGCCCGCATCAACGGCGTGCTCCAGCGGCTTGGATCAGGTGATCTCAAGGCCCGAACCGGAACCGGCAGATCCGCCGATGATCTTGATGAGTTGGCACGACAACTCGACAACACGGCCGCAGAACTGGAACGGCTGGTTGCGCAAACCCGAAATCTAAGCGCCAGCCTCGCCCATGATCTGCGCACCCCGCTTGCCAGGCTGCGCGCCCGGCTTGAGACCCTGCCGGAGAGCGAGGAAAGGGGCGCGGCCCTTGAGGAAGCATCACACATGTCCGGTGTTTTCGATGCCATCATGCGCGTTGCAAGGATCGAGGCCGCGCATGGAGACGAGGGCTTTGAGAACGTCGACCTCGGCGATCTTGCCTCCGAACTGGCCGAGACCTTTGGACCGGTTGTCGAAGACAACAACAAGAGCCTGTCGGTGAAACTCGTGTCCGCCAAATCGGTCTTTGCGGACAAGGCAATGCTGGTTCAGGCCATGGCCAACCTCATTCAGAATGCCATTGTTCACGGCGGTCCCGATGTTGAGTTGTTCGCTGATGCGCGCAGCATCGGTGTTGCCGACAATGGAGAAGGTGTGGATCCGGCATTATATGATGAAATCATCAAGCCGATGGTGCGTCTCGATTCCGCGCGCCAAACCGAGGGCACCGGTTTGGGCCTGGCGCTGGTCCGTGCGGTGGCCGACCGCCACAACGGGCTTCTGGAATTGACCCGCAACACTCCCAAAGGCCTGCGCGCGACAGTCAAGTTTACAGATTTGTAAACAGCAGCGCAGGCTGCGGCAAACCCGGACCTTCATATCTGTGCACATCGAAACACACAGACCAATGGAGACCATCCCGATGAAAGACCTCTTCACCAAAATCACTTCCGGCGCAGCCGGTTTCGCAGTTCTGTTTGTCGGCCTTGCAATGGCCGGGCTTGGCCTGACCGTCATGGCGATGTTTGCAATGTTCGCCCTGGCGGCGATTGGTTTGGCATTGGTGGTCAGGCCGTTCATGGCAGCAACCACATCAGATCCGGCCAGTAAGGAGCCGGGAGCATTCCGGCAGAACCCGGCGGCCGCCTAACCGGACAACGAACCAAACCCGAAAACCAGAGCCCCTGGATACGTCCCCGGGGGCTCGTTCTTGTTTGCACAGGCGCCGTTTGTAGAATTGAAATGGTCTGCCGATCCGCATCCGGGATAGCACACACCACCTTAAGCCCACTTGACGGATTGCACCCTGCCGCTGACGCGGAACCTTCCCCATAAGACTGCATGCCTGGGGACCACGGACTACATATTGCCCAAACCCGTTACTCGCTTTACCAGTTGTAACTCCTCATTGCCCCGCGGCAGCACCTGGTACAGTGGGGCATGTGAAACCTCCCGCTTTCCAGGCATCCGGGCAACTGCTGACAAACCGTGCTACGCATCATCCTCCAATCCCTGCTTCTGACCACCCTTGCTGCCGTGCTCTCCGGCTGCATCGGGCCCGGCTACTACGCGCAGTCGCTCAAGGGGCATGTGGAGATACTGGCGGCGCGGCAGAGTGTCGAGAAGCTGATCGGTGCGCCTTCGACGCCCTCGGCGTTGCGGGCGGAGATGGCGGCGGCGGGCGCAATCAGGCAATTTGCCAGCGACGCGCTCGGTCTGCCCGACAATGCGAGCTACCGCACCTACGTCGACATCGGCCGGGATTATGTGACGCTGGCGGTTTATGCGGCGCCAGAATTCTCACTGGCGCCGCAGCTCTGGTGCTTTCCGGTGTTCGGCTGCGTGCCCTACCGGGGGTATTTCTCCCGCGACGCCGCGCTGAAGACCGCGCGCGGGCTTAAGGAGGATGGCCTTGACGTGTATATCTCGGGCATAACCGCCTATTCGACGCTGGGCTGGAGCAGCGATCCGCTGCTCTCGACGATGTTTGACGGGGACAGAACCTATCTCGCGGGCCTGGTGTTTCATGAACTGGCGCATCAGCGTGTCTATGTGAATGGCGACACCGCCTTCAACGAGGCCTTCGCCGTGGCGGTGGAGACCACCGGCGTGAAGAAATGGCTGCGCGCGGGCGGCGATCCGGCAGGGCTTGAGCGCTATCGGGCCGGCCTCAGGCGCAGCGCGGACTTTCTGACGCTGGTGGCAGAGACCAGGGGCGAGCTGGCCCGCGTCTATTCCCGGCCCGCCAGCGCAGACGAAAAGCGCGCCGGGAAGGCTGCCGCAATCGAACGGCTGAGAGCGCGCCACCGGAAGCTGCGCGACGGAAGCTGGGGCGGGTACCGCGGCTATGATGGCTGGATCGACGGCCCGATCAACAACGCCAAGCTCGCCGCCATGTCGGTCTACAACGATCTGGTGCCGGATTTCCTGCGCCTGTTCGAGCTCTGTTCGGACGACTATGAGCGCTTCTACGCGGCCGTGGCACGGCTGGGCCGGCTCGGCAAAGGTGAGCGCAGGCAGGCGCTTGCAGCGGTTACGGGCTGCGGATGATGTGTGGGGGGCACGAGATACCTCCCACTTCCATAAGACCCCTCCCCAACCCCTCCCCACAAGGGGGAGGGGCTCGACCCGGCTTCGTGGCCTTTCCCCTAACTCGAATCTTGAACCCGTTGAGATGCCGGCTTTATGGGCAGGAGTTGGCGGCAACTTAGCCCCTCCCCCTTGTGGGGAGGGGTTGGGGAGGGGTCTTGCTTCTTGGGGAGGGGTCTTGCTTTTCAGGGTGAAAGCTTCCTGCTGGCAGGAGGCAGCCTCTGGCTCTATTGCGAGCCCCTCGCCCAGGCATCAAGCGCCTGGTTGAAGACTTCGGTGCCGGTGGTCCCCTTTTCCAGCGTGATCAGCGCCTGGCGGCCATTGGCATAGACCACCGGGATGTCGATCCAGCTGCGCTGGCGCATCAGCCCGGTGTTGGCCTCGGCGGCCTCGGGAAGATCGTTCAGCGCCACCATGTAGAAATCCTGGGTGATCTTGGCGGGCACCGCAATCAACGGGCTGCCCTGGTCAGCCTCGGTCTGCTTGAACGAGATCCGCTGCAGCTGATCGATCGAGCCACCGGAAAACCCTTCCGGGACCGCGAACACGATCTCGACCAGATGGCTCGCCGGCAGCGAGGGATCATTGTTCTTCTTGATCGTCAGCAGCGCCGACAATCCGGTGTCGGGATTGTTGATCTCGCCTCGGATCACCGGGCTGTCAGGCCCTTCGCTGGAGGGCTCGCTGACCAGCGTCCAGACCACGGTGCCGGGCTTGACCTCGAGCGATTGCTGCCCGAGGCGCTCCTCGTAGAGGATCATCTTCTGCGAAACGCCCAGCGGATCGGATTGCGGTACAGCCGCCTCCTCGGTCGTGACCTCGGCCTCCGCGGTGCTTTCCTCCGCGATCGCTTCATCGGCCGGGGTGGTGTCGGTCAGCCCGGCCACCGAACGTCCCTCGACAGGGGCATCAGTGGCAGGCCCCGGCGCCGGGCCCGCATCGGTCTCGGTTCCATCGGCGTTCAGGCGCTGGGTGAACTTTTCGCCCTCAGCCGGATCGGCCGGTTCGGATGGCGCTGCATCGGATGTGACGGGCTCGGCGGGCGCGGGCTCCGATGGCGTTGTCTCGGGCGCGGCAGGCGTTTCGGGCGTGCTCGTTTCAGGCGTGACGGCCGCGGTTTCAGGCGCGGTCTCGCTGGGGGCTGCAGGCTCAGCCGTCTCGCTCTGGGATGTGCCCAACATCGCCATGAATGTGTCCTTGTAGGCCCAGCCGGCATAGCCGACACCCGCCAGCGCCAGCGCCACGACAAGCGCCAGCACCCCGCCGCTGCCCAGGGCCGGCTTGCGCGCAGCGCCCGTTGCGTTGGCATCAGGCCCGAGGCCGAAGGCATCGTCATGCGCCGGGCCGGAGAGGTCACCTGACGCCATCACCGCTTCGGGTTCACGCTCATCAATCGGCGCGGCTTGGGGCACCGCCGCCTGCGGCTCATAGACAGCCGCTGCGGGCTGTTGCTCCATACGGGGGGCAACAGGCGCGGATGCAACAGGTTCAGGCGCGACAGGCGCAGGCGGTGGAGCGGCCCGGGCGGGCTCTGCCACCACCGGGCTCTTCTCGACCATCGATTCGAGCTCGGCCATCAGCGCATCGGTCTCGTCGAGATCCGCGGGCAGCGCCTCGGCGTGCTCGCTCTCGACCTCGTCGATGGCGGCGCCCAGCTTGTCGAGCTGGCTCGCCATCACCTCGTCCGATGGCGGCGGGTTGATCGCTTCGAGCTGCCGGCGGATGGCGGCGCGCGCCTTGTCATAGACCTTGGCCCGGTTCTCCGGTGTGTTCTCCGAAAGGTTGTCGACCGCCTTCCGGATGACTGCTACAAAATCCGCCATGTCCTACCCTGGTATCATCCCATTGCGCGCAAGACGCGCCAATCGGCCTTAAACTAGTCTTCAAACGGGTCCGTCACAAGTATCGTGTCGTCGCGCTCCGGACTTGTGGACAACAGCGCCACCGGTGCGCCGATCAGCTCCTCGATGCGGCGCACATATTTGATCGCCTGCGCCGGCAGATCCGCCCAGCTGCGCGCGCCCACGGTTGTGTCTTCCCAGCCCTCGATGGTCTCGTAGATGGGCGTGACCCGCGCCTGCGCGCCCTGGCTTGCAGGAAGATGATCGATGCGCACGCCATCGAGTTCATAGCCGACGCAGATCTTGAGCTGCTTGAGCCCGTCAAGCACGTCGAGCTTGGTCAGCGCGATGCCGGTGGTGCCATTGACGGCCACCGACTGGCGGACCAGCGCCGCATCGAACCAGCCGCAACGGCGCTTGCGCCCGGTCACGGTGCCGAATTCATGGCCGCGCTCGCCCAGGAACTGCCCGGTCTCGTCATTGAGCTCGGTCGGGAACGGCCCCTCGCCCACACGCGTGGTGTAGGCCTTGGTGATGCCGAGCACATAATCGAGCGAGCCCGGTCCGAGACCCGAACCGGCAGCGGCCTGGCCGGCGACGGTGTTCGATGAGGTGACGAAGGGATAGGTGCCGTGATCGACATCGAGCAGCGAGCCCTGCGCGCCTTCAAACAGGATGCGCGCGCCGCGGCGGCGCTCCTTGTCCAGGAGCAGCCAGACGGTCTCGCGGAACGGCAGGATCCGCTCGGCCACCGCGATCAGTTCGTCAAGGATCGTCTTGACGGCGATTTCCGGCTGGCCGAGACCGCGCCTGAGCGCATTGTGATGGGTGAGCAAGCGGTCGACCTTGGCCGGCAGCGTCTCCAGATTGGCAAGATCCATCACCCGGATCGCCCGGCGGCCGACCTTGTCCTCATAGGCCGGGCCGATGCCGCGCCGCGTGGTGCCGATCTTGGTGCCGGAATTGGACGCCGCATCCTCGCGCAGCGCGTCAAGTTCGCGGTGCAGCGACAGGATCAGCGTGGCATTGTCGGCGATGCGCAGATTGTCGCCATTGACCACCACATCCTGCTTGGCCAGCCGGTCGATCTCGCTGACCAGCGCATGCGGATCGATCACCACGCCATTGCCGATCACCGCCATCTTGCCGGGACGCACGACGCCGGAGGGCAGCAGCGACAGCTTGTAGCTGACCCCGTCGATGACCAGCGTATGGCCGGCATTGTGGCCGCCCTGGAAGCGCACCACCACATCGGCGCGCTCGGACAGCCAGTCGACAATCTTGCCCTTCCCCTCGTCGCCCCATTGCGATCCGACGACAACTACATTGGCCATGGAAACCTCTTTGCAACGAACCCCGATGCGGCGTTCTGGAAATGAAAAACCCGCGCATGCATACAGACTTAGCCGCCCAAAATCGAGCCTTGCCCGGCGCGATAAGGCTTTTTTACGTGACATTTTGACTGGCTGGAGCCAAACAGGGAGCCACGACGAAGCGATTTCACCCGCACGGCCCGGCAAAGCCGGCCCCGCGCCGCGCCACGCCACGCCCGCAAGCCCCCGGACAGACTCACTTGATCCTGCGCGCCTATCTGTTCCTGACCATCACATCGCTGTCCTGGGGCGCCAATGCCGTTGCCGGCAAACTCGCCGTCGGCCACATCTCGCCGATGCTCTTGACCTCGCTGCGCTGGGCCATGGCGCTGATGATCCTGATGGCCTTCACGCTGCCGCAGGTCCGCCGCGACATCAAGGTTATCAAGGCCAACCTGCCGCTGCTGATGGCCTATGGCGCGGTCGGCTTCACCTCGTTCAACATCCTGCTCTATTCGGCGCTCCAGTACACCACCGCGATCAATGTCGCCATCGAGCAGGCGGGCATGCCGATGCTGATCTTCCTCGCCAATTTCATCCTGTTCCGCATCAAGGTGACCCCGGCGCAGATCCTGGGCTTTATGCTCACGCTCGCCGGCGTGGCGATCACCGCCTCGAGCGGCAGCCTCACGCGCCTGATCGGGCTCGAACTCAACCGCGGCGACGCGCTGATGCTGCTCGCGGTACTGTGCTATGGCGGTTACACCGTGGCGCTGCGCTACAAGCCGGTGCTGCACTGGCAATCGATGATCACGGTGATGGCGGCTTCCGCCTTCCTCATCTCGCTGCCGTTTGCGGCCTTCGAGGTGGCGCGCGGCTCAGTCACCTGGCCCGACACCACCGGCTGGCTGGTCGCGGCCTTCACCGCCGTGTTCCCCTCACTCGTCGCCCAGGTGCTGTTCATCAAGGGCAACGAAATCATCGGCTCCAACCGCGCCGGCATCTTCATCAACCTGGTCCCGATCTTCGGCACGCTGCTCTCGGTGATGATCCTCGGCGAGATGCTGCATCTTTATCATGTGGTGGCGCTGGGCCTGGTGCTGGGCGGGATATGGCTGTCGGAGCGGGGGAAGCGGTAGGGGGGGGGGGGGAACCAAGCCCAGCGGGGGCGACAGGGCATGGTATTGAAATATCGCTACGCCAAACCTGATGTGAGACGGACTTGGCTTCACAATGTCTGGTCAGCAAAACCAACCGCGCGACGGACACAAACAGTCAGGCCTCTAATTGTAGCACTGCGATTTTGCTGTTGGTAATATAGACGGTTCGGACTCCACGCTTCCGTCTACTTTGATCATAGTAAAATGCAACGCAACATCACGTAGCAGAAAGCTGTACATAATCGAAGAATTACCAATACTTACTTGGCTACAAATCGGGAAAATCGACATCCTCCATATATATAAATTAGCCTAATCTTGTTAAAGGTTATAAATATTGCGAACCTTAGTGACGCACCGATTACGCGTTATGTTAGACCTTCCGATTCTGGTTTTGTTGAGTTCTTTGCAAAAAAACGAATCCCAAATTTTCTTGAAGAGCTTTTCTTCTCTTGAAGAGTCCCAGTCTCCTCGCTGTCGCCAGTCAACGGCCCAACGTTTGCACATCTCCCCAAAAAGCTCACGGTTGAACGTGAGCACCAGTGTATCCACAGCTTCAATCGTCCTCTGAAGCAATGCAAAGTTCACTGCTATCCGAACCGGATTGCTATAGCTTCTTGCACCTATCTGGACTGCATTCCTACCAGGCAAGACACCACCATTATGGACGATACCGTGCCGCAGATGACAAGCAATATCGAATTGTTCAAGGGGGCCTTTGAAACTTGAGTCTCTTAATTCAAAGCCTAAGTAACCACGAGCGGCCTTAACAAGCTCAGCCTTGGAACTGAAAGACAGGTGTTCAAACGCGCTCCTTCTGAATTCTGCAGGACCGTGCCAGAGCACTCCGCCAAGATTTATCTGCTTTTCCGCCGCTACATGACGACAGATGGGGCACGTTTCGAGTGTCACAGATAGTATAGAGCGAAAGTAGGCTTCCGCCGCAGAAACTGAGCCCAGCAAGAGCAATCCCCCTAGGTGCTCGTTTTCAGACAATCGTACCGCCGTACCGTATGACAGTAGACTGCGTGAATTCTCAATATAAGAGTCGATTGGATTTGGAAATTGGACCTCTTCTAGAAAAGCGTCTATCGAACCAATACTGCTCGAAGAAGGCGCAGCATTTACGTAATCTTCGATAGAAAAATTCATGATACATGCTCTTCGGCGTGACCAACTATTATTTGAGCCCGCACTTTTCCAACGTAGGGGATACCAAGCAATGCTTCTTTGTTTGCGTCAATTAAAATGTCCCTCACTTTGCGTATGCTTGAGTTATTCTTGATCCGAGTTTCCATTCTTTTTGAGATAGGCAGGACAGATATGTTCTGTTGAACAAGTGCTTCGTACGTGGAAGATGGTTTGAGTTGCGCTCCACAGTTGGAGCAGAACCTTGCTTCAGGATTGCTTCTGGGAGTTGAACAGACATGGCATAGAGGCAGCGAGAGGACAAAGTCCTTTTCACCAATCCCAGCAGCTTCGAGTATTGATGCAGTATTAAGGCGGGGCCAAGCCTGATGTTTAGGAGCACGTATAACCTTTAGAAAAGAGGCAATAGATTTAGTCCTTTTACCAACAATGATATTTTCAGTTGTTATATCACCAGTGTGAACTTGATAATGCTCAAAGGTACCCTTTTCACCTTTCAGTATTGATCCTGACGGCATAATTAATCCAGAGTACTGCAAAAATCCAAATACTTTATCCATATCCGGTCCGATGGGTGCCTTGATGGCAAATTGAAACCCCTGTTTTTCAAGCGCCTTGCCCTTATTATATTCCTTTATTTGCGACAGGATGGCTTGATAAACCTTCGATCCGTTCCGGACGTAGCTTTCATAAGAAGGGAGCTTTGCAGTCAACGAATCAAAGACTGCATGTGACATATCCCGCCCCACACGCGACAAACGCAAAACCTTGCTTTTATTCAACAATCCATCAGAGGTAGTGTAAGACTCGGGAGAATTGTAAATAGATCTAAGCATACTCAAAAAACCTCTAGGTATGCCAAATGACGCATAAGCTAGAAATCTAATATCTTCTTCATTTTCAGAAACGAAGTCGAGCCCAGTGCCAACAAACCTCTTCTGAGCTAGTGAAACCATGAAATCTTCATACTCATCTCCTGAAGGCTTTACCCATGCGTCAATTTGTTCGGCATCATGTCCAACATGAAAACTGGCCGAATGGGAGGTAATTCCAGGATATACGGCTGCCTTTGGTGAGATTAGGCGCGATTTTATGGCTCTGAAAAAATCAAAGAAATCCTCTTGTTGCTTCTCTGAAAAAGAGTGTGCAGCGTCATCGATCAAAATGACTACTCTTTTCAAACCGTTTTCAACAGCAAGATCATCTACAAGAGCGGAGAGAAAACCAATTGTATACTGTTGAATTATTTCTCCATCAGCACGACTTGCTTCCAGTGCATCGATCAACTTTGTGATTTTGGCCTTAGGAGGGAAATTTTCCGGCAATGTAAGGTTGTTTGATTGTTCTTCGGTGTCCCAAACCGCCGCAATCACCTTCAAAACCAGCCAAGCCTTAAACCAATAAGAAGCATTTGGTCCATTCACGTAAAATGGCTCAAGCTTCAATGCTAGCTTGAAATTCACATAGATCGGAACCGCTTTGTCCGCATCATCTTCAATAATTCGATAGAAAGCTTTTCGCATCAGGGTGCTTTTACCGCACCCTCGAGGGCCGATTAGCAACTTTGCGCCACCGCCCATCAGCTTCTTTAGTATGCTGGCCTCGTTGGGGTGCTCAGCGGCTAGCAGTAAAAACTTCTCTCTTCCAATGTACTCAGCCTGCTCAACGAAATTTTCTTCAAACGGCAGCACTTCATTGGGTTCGTCGATCAGGTCAGTTGAGGTCATTTCGTCGCATCCTATTCAATCCAAACAATCGCTTCCGACCTCATTTCATAGCCTCCCGATCAAACTACATTCGAAGCAGACCGGGTCTAGAAAAGCAGTCTTTCCTGAGCAGCTAATTTTTGCAAGGCCATTTAGGGCGTTGAACCGCGCTCACCCTAAATGCCGATCCTTCTGAGCCATTATTCGTTGATGGCGCTGCTTAGTACTCTTGCTACGTCGTAGTAGCTAATAACGAATATCGAACACCATAGGCATCGAATGCTTCACGAGCGTTTAGGTCTCTCCTCGCCTGAAGGCCCGGGGGCATGGCACGCATAGCCTGCGCCCCCACACCCCACAAAACCAAAACCGCCCCCCGAAGCCCTCAGGCTCCGGGAGGCGGCTAATTCAGGCAGCAGTGCCTTAGAGCCTAGTCCACGTTGAACACCAGCGGCTTGGCCTGCTTGATGGCGTGGTGGGCGGTGAGCTTGGCGAGGACGTCCTGGCTGACCAGTTCGTCGACATAGAGCAGCGCGATCGCGTCGCCGCTTTCGGTTTCGCGGCCCAGATGGAAGTTGGCGATATTGACGCCTGCGTCGCCCAGCGTCGAGCCCATGAAGCCGATCATGCCGGGCACGTCGGTGTTGGCGATGTAGATCATGTGCTGGCCGACATCGGCATCCATGTTGATGCCCTTGATCTGGATGAAGCGCGGCTTGCCGTCGGAGAACACGGTGCCGGCGACCGATCGGGTCTGGCGTTCGGTGGTGACGGTGAGCTTGATGTAGCCGTCATAGACGCCTGTCTTGTCGCGCTTGACCTCGGAGAGGATGATGCCCTTTTCCTTCACCATGATCGGGGCCGAAACCATGTTGACGTCGGCCACCTGGTTGCGGATCAGGCCCGCCAGCAGCGCGGATGTGAGCGCCTTGGTGTTCATGCCGGCGGTGACGCCGTCATAGAGGATCTCTATCTGCTTGATCGGGCTTTCGGTGACCTGGCCGGCAAAGGCGCCGAGCACGTCGGCCAGCCTTATGAAGGGCTTGAGGATCGGGGCTTCTTCCGCCGTGATCGACGGCATGTTGATGGCGTTACTGACCGCGCCGCGGACGAGATAGTCCGACATCTGCTCGGCCACCTGCAGCGCCACATTCTCTTGCGCTTCGGTGGTCGAGGCCCCGAGATGCGGGGTGCAGACGACATTGGGCAGGCCGAACAGCGGGCTTTCGGTGGCGGGCTCGGTCTCGAACACGTCAAAGCCGGCGCCGGCGACATGGCCGGACTTGATGGCTTCCGCGAGGGCCGCCTCATCGACCAGGCCGCCACGGGCGCAGTTGACGATGCGCACGCCGGGCTTGGTCTTGGCAAGTGCTTCGGCGTTGAGGATGCCGCGGGTCTTGTCGGTCATCGGCACATGCAGCGTGATGAAATCGGCCTTGGCCAGCAGCTCGTCGAGCTCGACCTTGGTCACGCCCATTTCCTCGGCCCGTTCCTTCGACAGGAACGGATCATAGGCCAGCACATGCATGCCGAGCCCGATCGCCTTTTTGCAGACGATGCCGCCGATATTGCCCGCGCCGATGACGCCGAGCGTCTTGCCGGTGATCTCGACGCCCATGAATTTCGACTTCTCCCACTTGCCGGCCTGGGTGGAGGCGTCGGCGGCGGGAAGCTGGCGGGCGACGGCGAACATCAGCGCAATCGCGTGCTCGGCGGTGGTGATCGAATTGCCAAACGGCGTGTTCATGACGATGATGCCGCGGCGCGAGGCGGCCGGAATGTCGACATTGTCAACGCCGATGCCGGCGCGGCCGATCACCTTGAGATTGGTGGCGGCCGCGATCAGCTTTTCCGTCGCCTTGGTGGCGGAGCGGATCGCCAGGCCGTCATACTGGCCGATGATTTCGAGCAGTTTTTCCTTGTCCTTGCCGAGCGCGGGCATGAAATCGACATCGACGCCGCGGTCGCGGAAGATCTGGACGGCGGTTTCCGACAGGGCGTCGGATACGAGTACGCGAGGTGCCATGATGGCCTCCATTGAGAGTGTCTGAATTGGGAAAATCGGGATGCCGGACCGCGCGGGTGTCACCGCGCGGCCGCGAGGCGTTTGATCAGGCGGCCTGTTTCAGCCCGGCCTTTTCCTGGGCGAAGGCCCAGGAGAGCCACGGCGTCAGGGCCTCGAGATCGGAGGTCTCGACCGTTGCCCCGCACCAGATGCGAAGACCGGCGGGCGCGTCACGGTAGGCGCCGATATCGAGCGCCACGCCTTCGGCGTCGAGGCGGCCAACCAGCGCCTTGGCGAAGGCGGCCTGCGCGTCAGGCGCAAGGGCTGCCACCTCAGGGTCGGCGATCACCAGGCAGACGGAGGTGTTGGAGCGAGTCGCATCGACCTTGGCCAGATTGGCGATCCAGGCGTTCTCCGCCACGAAGCGATGCAGCACATCGGCATTGGCGTCGGCGCGGGCGATAAGGCCCTTGAGGCCGCCCACGCTTTGAGCCCAGGTCAGCGCATCGATGTAATCCTCGACACAGAGCATCGACGGCGTGTTGATGGTCTCGCCCTTGAAGATGCCCTCGATCAGCTTGCCGCCCTTGGTCATGCGGAAGATTTTTGGCAGCGGCCAGGCGGGAACGTAGCTCTCGAGCCGCTCGACGGCGCGGGGGCTGAGGATCAGCACGCCATGGCCGCCCTCCCCGCCCAAGACCTTCTGCCAGGAGAAGGTGGTGACATCGAGCTTGGCGAAATCGAGGTCCTGCGCGAAAGCAGCCGACGTCGCGTCGCAGATGGTCAGGCCCTGGCGGCCGGCGGGGATGAAATCGGCGTTCGGCACGCGGACGCCCGAGGTGGTGCCGTTCCAGGTGAAGACCACGTCGCGGTCGAAATCGATGGTCGAAAGATCCGGCAGCTCGCCATAGGGCGCGGTGATCTTGCGCACGTCGTCAAGCTTGAGCTGCTTGACCACGTCGGTGACCCAGCCTTCGCCAAAACTTTCCCAGGCGACCATGTCGGTGCCGCGGGCGCCCAGCATCGACCACATCGCCATCTCGACGGCGCCGGTGTCGGATGCCGGAACGATGCCGATGCGGTAATCATCGGGCACGCCGAGGATCTCGCGGGTCAGGTCGATGGCCTGGCTGAGTTTGGATTTGCCGATCTTGGCCCGGTGTGAGCGGCCGAGAGCCGCATCAATGAGCGCTTCGGGCGTCCAACCGGGACGCTTCGCGCAGGGACCAGAAGAAAAACGGGGATTGGCCGGACGCAAGTCCGGCGTGGGTAGGTTCGTCATAATGGCTATCCTTCCAGATAGTGGCCCCTCGTTGGGGAGGGGTGGCCCACTGACGGGGTTAATCCCGGGCCGATCCGAAGTCAAGTTCCATCATGCGCTGCACCAAAACAAAAGGGCGGGACCAGATCCCGCCCTCAGGCTCAGTCAGGTTCTTGCCGGCAGCCCTACCAGAGAGCGTAGCGCAGGCCGACGCGGACTTCGTGCTTTTCGATGCCATCATCCTCGGCCTGACCGCCGGTGGCGCCGAGAGCCACGTTCGCGGTGGTGAAGTTGAACTGCGTTCCGCTGTTGACCTTCGAGTACTTGTAGCCGAGGTCGAGCTTCAAATTCTTCGAGATGTCGTAGGAAAGCCCGCCCATCAATGCGTAGGTGAAGCGCCAGTCGTCTTCACCCGATTGCGTGCTGCTGATCGGATCCCAGGAAACACGGGACACGCCTGCACCGGCACCGACATAGGGTGTGAAGCCGGCATAGGTGCCCAGATCGATATAGGCATTTGCCATGACAGTGTATTGTTCGAAATCCTGGCCATTGACGTTTGCGCATTGCCCGGCGCAGTCAGCTCCGGCGCCTGTCCCCGAACCAAAGGTTCCTGTCGAATAGTCAAGTGTCAGATCCGAGCGCAGATAGTCGGTAAAGCTGTAGCCAAACCCCAGGGAACCGGACCAATCGCTCGAAATCGACGATCCGTTGAACAGCCCGGTGCCGTAGCTCACCGGCGGACCGGCGTTGAACACCCGATAGGAGGTCGCGCCACCGCTGGTGTCGACGGAGTATCCCAGATCCCCCCGCAGGTACCAGCCGGTGCCGATTTCAACCGGCTGGGTCACCGGAAGTTCCTTGGCATAGATGATATCATCGAGATCGGCGGCATTCACAGATGCTGCCATTCCCAAAACCGCAAGACATGAACTCACCGCAATACGCGTCAACATGACTGATTTCCCTTCAATGGTTCCGGGCGCGCAAACCTGTGCCCGAACACGTCTGGCACCCACTATGGCCGGGACAGGTTAAGTGGCGGTTAAGCATGTTTGTTAAGCATGTTTGGAGAGCGAAAAAATCGATACAGGTGCTGTCGGAGTTGACTCAGGCACAGCCCTGAAGCTGCCACGCAAAGCAAAACCGCCCGGTGATGAACCGGGCGGCTGAAACCAGATCGAGGCTGGATGGTTTACTTGTAGACCACCGGCATGACCGGTGCCGGCTCGATATAGACTTCTTCCTGAGCACATCCGCCAAAGCTGTAGCGCAAGCCGCCACGGGCCTCATGCGAAGAAAAGCCCTTGTCGTAGCCAGGTCCGCCATTGAGTGCATAGCCGAACATCTTGCCGCCGCTGATGTTGCGATACCGGTAACCGATGTCTGCCTTCAGGTTACACGTCACATCAATCGATGCACCCGCCATCAAGGCATATGTGAAGCGCCAGGACTTGTCGCCCGAATGGTGCACGGTGGTATCGCAAAGCGTCGGAGCGGCGTCAGAACAGGAGGTGTTGCTCAAACCATCCCACGAAACATGCGTGCCACCGATACCGGCACCACCGTAGAAGGTGAAGCGTCCATGCTTGTAGAAATCGACATAGGCATTGGCGAGCAGGCTCAAGCCATTGGCTGTCGACAAATCACGCGAGGTACAGGCAACGGCAACACCGCAGCCACCGCGGGTCGATCCGGTGAAATCCGCATCGGAGAAATAGTCCAGCGTCACATCCGTGCGAAGATAGCTGCGGATCTGATAACCGACGCCGACACCGACGCTGTAGGAACCGCGCAGGTCCGAGGTGTTGAAGCCGACATAGTTGGCGTTTGACCCTTGAAAGTAGTGTGGAGTCTCGATCGAGTTCCATGCATATCCGGCGTCACCACGCAGGTACCATCCGCTTGCGGCTGCGACCTTATGAGAGACAGGCGCCTCGATGTAAGGTGTCTCAACGATAGGCGGAAGAACATCAGCTGCAGCAGCTGCCCCTGCGCCACCCAACACCAAGGCCACACCGGCCAGCAATACTTTTTTCATGGTCGACTCCATCGTCAAGGAATGCGCGGTCACTGTCTAAGAGACACCACGCGAACTGCTTTGGATGGACAATGAAGGATAAAGGTTAAGGTGCACTTAACCACGAATGTTTACCACGATAGACTGCAGAACAGAGAAAACCCGTTGCCGAAAGGCCAGTCACAAGGCTGGTTGTTACGGCAAAGCCTGAGGCAAGATTTGAAGGCCTGAAAGGCCTGCCAGGCACGGGATGAAACGCCGCCCGTACGGCCTCCGCCGGTCCGCACGGCCACAGGTTCAACTGGCGTTCAAAGCGCTATGCAGGCGCAGCCGCGGCTCGAACACGGCACGGGAGTTGCCTCAGGCGGCATCGCGGGTTGCGGAAATCACACTTATCAGCTGGTCCACGACCGTTTCGATCTGGCTGCGGTCATCACCTTCAGCCATGACCCGGATCAGCGGCTCGGTGCCGGATGGACGAATCACCAGCCGGGCCTTGTTGCCCAATGTGGACTCGGCATCCGTGATCGCCGCCTTGACCCGGCTGTCATTGAGCGGGTTGCCACCGGAATGGCGGACATTCTTGAGCACCTGCGGCACCGGTTCAAAACGGCGGCACACTTCCGAAACCGGGCGGCCCATCCGCTGGACGCAGGCCATCACCTGGAGCGCAGCAACCAGCCCGTCACCTGTTGTGGCAAAATCCGACAACACGATATGCCCGGACTGCTCGCCGCCAACATTGAAACCGTTCTTACGCATATGTTCGACCACGTAGCGGTCGCCAACCTTTGTCCGGGCAAGTGAAAGGCCGATATCATCAAGGAATCTCTCAAGCCCCAGATTGGACATGACGGTGGCCACGATACCATCGCCGCGCAGCATCTGGTCAGCAGCCCAGGATTCCGCGATCACGGCCATCAGCTGGTCGCCATCGATCACCGAACCGTTTTCATCAACGATCAGAACCCGGTCGGCATCCCCATCAAGCGCAATGCCGATATCGGCGCGAACTTCATGCACCTTTCGCGACAGGGCAACCGGATGAGTGGAACCACAATTGAGATTGATGTTGGTGCCGTTCGGCTCTTCGCCAATGGCGATCACATCCGCGCCCAGCTCCCACAAGGCAGCCGGCGCGACCTTGTAACCGGCGCCATTGGCGCAATCGACAACGACGCGCAGGCCTGCAAGCGTAATGTCCTTGGGAAGAGTGCGCTTGGCAAATTCGATGTAGCGATCATGAACGCCATCAATGCGCTTGGCGCGGCCGATCGCATCGGGACGCGCAAGCTGCAGATGGATGTCATCATCCAGCAGATCCTCGATCCGGCTCTCAAGCTCATCGGAGAGTTTGAAGCCATCGGGTCCAAACAGCTTGATGCCATTGTCCTGGTAGGGATTGTGAGACGCGGAGATCATCACTCCGATATCCGCACGCAGAGATCTGGTCAGCATCGCCACAGCCGGCGTCGGAATCGGACCAAGCAGAAACACATCCAGCCCCGCCGCGGTGAACCCGGCAACCAGTGCGTTTTCGATCATGTAGCCCGAGAGCCGCGTATCCTTGCCGATGACGACACGGTGGCGATGATCGCCGCGGCGGAACAGATTGCCCACGGCAATGCCAACCCGCATCGCGATGTCCGGTGTCATGGGTGATTTGTTGGCCTGGCCCCGAATTCCATCAGTTCCGAAATATCGTCTGCTCATGACGTCTCCCGCGATGTCCCCAATTCACAGATACCTATAAGCGATGTTTTCCGTCACTGCACCAGAAGAATGAAATCAGCTTTTGTTACAATTAATTTCAACGAACCAGAACAGCCGCCAAGATGGCGGCTGCTACATCGAACCCGGTATCAGACAGTGCTCGTCTTAGCCGTTACTGCGGTTGCGGCTCCATGCCGGGATCGGGCTCATCGCCCTTCTTCCCGGCCCCGCCCTTCTTCGGGCCCGCCGTTGGAACAGCAGTGCCACGGCTTGGAGGTGTATCGTCGCCAAGGTCGCGTGCCGGCTTCTCGCCACGGATAATGGCCTGAATTTCATCACCGGTCAGGGTCTCGTATTCAAGCAGACCCTCGGCAATGGCGATGAAAGCCTTCTTCTTCTTCGTCAGGATACCGCGGGCCTGTTCGTAAGCCTGATCAATCAGACGGCGAACTTCGCTGTCGATCTTCTGGGCTGTCGCCTCGGAGACATTCTTCTGCTGTGCCACGGAGTGACCAAGGAAGACCTCCTGCTGGTTCTCGCCATAGGCAACCTGTCCCAGCTCATCCGAGAAGCCCCATTCGGTGACCATCGCACGCGCCAGCTTGGTCGCCTGAACGATATCGGATGAAGCACCGGAGGTGATGTTCTCCTTGCCGAAGGTCAGTTCTTCCGCAACACGGCCACCCATCATGATCGCCAGACGCGAGATCATCCATTTGTAGCTCATCGAGTAGCGGTCACCCTCAGGCAACTGCATGACCATGCCGAGCGCACGGCCACGCGGAATGATCGTCGCCTTGTGAACCGGATCCGCCACCGCAACATTGAGCGCGACAATCGCATGCCCGGCTTCATGATAGGCGGTCAGCTTCTTCTCTTCCTGGGTCATCGCGGTGGAGCGGCGCTCGGCACCCATCATCACCTTGTCCTTGGCGTCCTCGAACTCGGCCATGGTCACCAGCCGCTTGTTGCGGCGCGCTGCCATCAGGGCGGCCTCGTTGACCAGGTTCATCAGATCGGCACCGGAGAAACCGGGGGTCCCGCGCGCCAGCACCTTGAGATCAACATTCGGCGCCATCGGCACGTTGCGAACATGCACCTTGAGGATCTTCTCGCGGCCATTGACGTCAGGCAGCGGAACCACGACCTGGCGGTCGAAACGGCCCGGCCGCATCAGTGCCGGGTCCAGCACGTCCGGACGGTTGGTGGCAGCAATCAGGATAATGCCCTCATTGGCCTCAAAACCATCCATCTCCACCAGGAGCTGGTTGAGCGTCTGTTCACGCTCGTCATTGCCGCCGCCAAGACCGGCGCCACGATGGCGGCCAACGGCGTCGATTTCGTCGATAAAGATGATGCACGGCGCATTTTTCTTCGCCTGCTCGAACATGTCGCGCACGCGGCTGGCACCGACACCGACGAACATCTCGACAAAGTCGGAGCCGGAAATCGTGAAGAACGGCACATTGGCTTCACCCGCAACCGCACGTGCGGTCAGGGTCTTACCGGTGCCGGGAGGTCCGACAAGCAACACGCCACGCGGGATCTTGCCGCCAAGCCGCTGGAACTTCTGCGGGTCGCGAAGGAATTCCACGATCTCTTCAAGGTCCTGCTTGGCCTCATCAACACCTGCAACGTCTGCGAAAGTCACGCGGCCATGCGCCTCGGTGAGCAGCTTGGCCTTGGATTTGCCGAAGCCCATGGCGCCACGCGAACCACCCTGCATCTGGCGCATGAAGAAAATCCACACACCCAGGATAAGCAGGATCGGCAACCAGGAAATCAGATAGCCGACAAGCGTATTGGAGCTGTCGACCTCGGGTCGGGCGTTGATCGTCACATTTTTGTTGTTCAAACGCTCGATCAGGCTCGAATCGCCAGGCGAATAGGTCTGAAAGCCCGTCGATGAATCGCTGTAATTGCCGGAAATCCGCTCGCCCATAATCGTAACGTCACGGACACGGCCAGCGTCCACGTCATTGAGGAACTGCGAATAGGCGATTTCACGCCCACTGGTTCGCTCGCTTGGCGTCTGGAACATATTGAACAAAGCGATCAAAAGAAGCGCAATGATGGCCCAAAGGGCGAAGTTGCGGAAGTTGGGGTTCATGCTCTTCCTCGGGGAAAATGGCCATTCGGCCACCGGCTCACGGCCGAATTTTCAAATCTCAACCCCTAACATAGGAGCCAACCTCGCCCTTGCCAAGGCTGGTCGCCGCCTTTGTCAGGCCATCTCGGTTGCTATGGCTAACGGCGTGGCCCAGGGACAGGCTGGAAAAGCCGCACCGCCGGTCAATCGGGCCAATGCCTGCGCGAGCGGCAACTCGTAAACCGGCAGCACGCGCGAAAAGCCGCCGACCAGTCTTTTGACCAGAAAACCGCCGCAAATGCCGCCGGCCGGGCTCCATGACCGAGACCCTGCTTTAAAATCACGGCTGAACAAGGGCATAGCCGTCGCTGTGTGATCTGCAACCACTCTCAAATCCGAATGCCGGTCAAGATTGGTGATCCGGAAACGGCGATCCCAATCGCCGCTCTGGCCGGGCGCGATGACAAGCTCCTCAAGCCCCCGGCGTTCCCGCATCAACACAAATCCGGCAACATCGCGTTTGATCAATGTGCGTCCCACGGCCAGTGCGGATCCGGCCTGACGCCCGGATACAAAGCCGTGCAGTGCCAATTTGCCGCGCCTGTCGAGCGGCCGGGCCGCACCACCGCAAACCCGAATCAGCGCCTCAAGAGCCGCAATTTCGACCTCGCCTGCGCCCCGCCCATCAAGAGCGACACGCCAGGTCCCGTCCCTTTGCACCCCGCAAGCCTGATCGACAAAGGCCGCAGCCTCCAATGCGATACGCACACGCGACGCAATGGCACGAGACGCCTCGTCAGAAGATTTCGAAACCATCGCCTGGGCTTCGAGGCCTTTTCGAACCCGGACCCGCTCAAACCGGACATCAAGGTTCGACGGATCCTCAATCCAGCCAACACCGGCCATGGCAAGATATCTGCGAATGCTGGCGCGATCGACACCAAGCAATGGCCGCAGCACCCATGATCTGCCATCAAACAGGCTCGCCTGCGGGATGCCGATCAGGCCGGGGGCATCATCGCGCAGCCCCCGCGTGCGGCGCATCGTCAGCGTTTCAGCCTGGTCGTCCGATGTGTGACCGGTCAGGATGGCGGCAAGCCCAAGCCGTGAGGCAGCGTCGCTGAGCAGATGGTATCGCGCTTCACGGGCCTTCGCCTGCAGGCCGGATACGGGCTTCTCACCCTTCCAGAGCAAGGTCTCATGACGCACGCCCAGTCTGCGGCAAATTCTCTTGACGGTTCGTGCTTCATCCGCAGAGCCGCTGCGCAGCCCGTGATCGACGGTCAACGCCACCAGCTGCTTGGGCGGAACACTTCGCGCCATACCCAACAACAGGCCAAGTGAATCCGATCCGCCGGATACAGCGACACCAAGTGGACGTCGATCGGTGATGGTTTTGGAAAAATCCGACAATATTGCGCCAATGTCGGAATTGGCTTCGGCAGAGGGCGGCATGGCCCGTCCCGCCATTCTTAGCAACTGGCCAGTTGCTGCTCTTCGCTGACCTTGGTGCGCACTGCGGCCGATGCGCCGGGATAGCGGATCAGGACTTCGCGCAGGGTTGCGCAAGCCGTTTCGCGATTGTCGAGCTTGGCCAGCGACATGCCCAGTTTCAGCAGGGAATCCGCGCCTTTGTCGGCCTGCGGATACTTTTTGTGGACGTCGAGAAAGGTTTTCGCTGAATCCTGGTAACGGCCTTGCGAATATTGCGCCTCGCCCAGCCAGAACATCGCATCCGCGGCCCTCCCGCCTTCCGGATAGGCTGCGATGTAATCGCCAAACACCTGTTCGGCCAGGGCGTAATCACCGGTCAGCATATGGTTGTAACCGGCCTGATAGAGATCATCGGGCGAATTCAGCGAAGCGGTCTGCCCACCAGGCTGAAGCGGCTCGATAATCCCGCCGATCAAATCACTGTTCGGATCGACCTGGAGCGTGCCAAGGTCAAGGGCAGGCGCACCGGCTCCCTGCCCGTCGGGAATGGTGGAGGCGGTTGTCGACGGCTCGATGCCGGGCTGGGTGACGCCGGAACCGACATCACTGCGCTGCCCGTTGGTCTTTTCGAGTTCCTGGAACCGGAACTCATTGTCTTCCTGCATTTGCCGCATCTGCTCCTGCATCTGCAGAAGCTGGAAGCCAAGTTCCTCAATCCGGCCATTGAGGTTACGGACCTGCTCCTCCAGCTGGCCAATTCGGAACAGCGGATCCCCGGCCTGTGCCAGAATCACATTGTCACGATCCTGCGCAGCGCCAACCGCCGCCGGCGGTAACGGTGCGGCTTGCGAAAAGCCCGAAAGAACAGGTGTTGCCAAAGCCGGCGCGGCGAACACCGCCATCACCGTCACAGCAAGCAGATTGCGAATGGATTTCATCAGCCTGACCTCATTGCGCCTCGCCAGCGGCGGGCGGTTGCCCCTGACATTCAGATACCGCATGGAAAGACACCAAATCAACGCACAAACGGGCCAAACTATGATCATCGTCCACCGGACATAAAAAAGGCGGCCCGAAGACCGCCCCTTTTCCGTTCAACACCTGTGCAGATATCAGCTGCCGGCACCGCCCAGCACGGTAACCGAACGGCGATTCTGCGACCAGCAGGAGATGTCGTCACACACGGCAACCGGACGCTCCTTGCCGAAGGAAATCGTCTGGATGCGGTTGGCCGCAACGCCGCGCGATGTCAGATACTGCTTGGCAGCCGCAGCGCGACGGGCGCCGAGTGCGAGGTTGTATTCGCGCGTGCCCCGCTCATCGGCGTGACCTTCCATGGTGATACGGTAGGTCGGATACTGGTTGAGCCACTGCGCCTGGCGATCAAGCGTCGATGCCGCATCGGGGCGGATCACCGAGGAGTCGGTGTCGAAGAAAATCCGGTCGCCAACATTGACGGTAAAGTCCTGCTGTGAACCCGGTGTGGCGTTTCCGGCCAGTCCGAGATCAGCGGCATTGTTGGGCAGGGTCTTTTTGGAAGCGCAACCGGCCAGCGCCAGCGCGGTAAACAGCGCCAGCATTGCCGGGTTGCGAACAAGAGCTTGCATGCGGCCCATGGCCGGTCTCCTTAAAAGTTTTGGTTGACCGTTTCTAACCGACTGCGGTTAACCGGCGCTGAAAAAAGACGGTTAAGAAACTCTTGCTTGAGCCGCTTTAAGACGCATCTGGACGTAAAATGCGGCGCAAACGCGGCGAAATTCTGCCTTTTTGCCGGTTTTCCGCATCCCGGCGAGCGTTACTCCAGCAAGGGTGACCAGGCAGGATCGGAAGCAAAGGTGGGCGTTGACACCAATTGCTCATTGTAGCCGGTCAGGTCGATTGAATAGATCTGGGGCCCGCCTGCTCCCGCCGGCTGACGGAAGAACATCAGCACACGGCCATTGGGGGCCCAGGTCGGTCCCTCATTGTGAAAGCCAGTGGTCAGAATTCGCTCGCCGGATCCATCCGTGCGCATCACCCCGATCGAGAACTTGCCGCCTGATTGCTTGGTGAATGCGATCAGATCGCCGCGTGGCGACCAGACCGGGGTCGAGTAAGATCCGTCACCAAAGGAGACACGGCGCTGGTTCGAGCCGTCGGCATTCATGATGTAAAGCTGCTGCCGGCCGCCACGGTCGCTCTCGAAAACGATCTGGGTGCCGTCCGGCGAATAGGAAGGTGACGTGTCAATCGCCGCCGTGCTGGTCAGCCGCGTGGTCGCGCGCGAGCGTAGATCCATGGTGTAGATATTGGCATTGCCGTCCTGCTGCAGGCTCATGATCACCTTCTGCCCGTCCGGCGAGAACCGGGGCGAGAAGGTCATGCCCGGGAAATTGCCCACAAGCTCACGCTGACCGGTCTCGAGCTGAAGCAGATAGACCCGCGGCTGCCCGCCTTCGAACGACATGTAGGTGATTTCCTGCCGGCTCGGTGAAAACCGGGGCGTCAGCACGATGCTGCTGGCATCGGTCAGCATGCGGACATTGGCGCCATCCTGATCCATGATCGCCAGTTGCTTCTGACGGTCGGTCTTCGGCCCGCTCTCGGACACAAACACCACCCGACTGTCAAAATATCCCTTTTCGCCGGTCAGCCTCTCATAGATCGCATCAGCGATGATATGGGCAACGCGGCGCCAGTTTTCCGGACTTGTGAAGAACTGCTCGCCGGTCAGCTGCTGCGACGCAAACGTGTCCCAAAGCCGAAACTCCGCGCGCAGCCGGCCATCCGATTCCCGGACAACCCGACCGACCACCAGTGCCTGGGCATTGATCACACGCCAGTCCTCAAAGCGCGGACTGGCATCGGGATTGGAAATCCGTTCGATGAACGCCCCCTTGGCGATCGGCGCAAACAGTCCCGACCGCTTCAGGTCTGCGGCGACCACGGCTGAAATCTGAGCGCCGATTGCATCATCAGACAGGAAGTCAGTGATTGCGATCGGCAACGGCTCGACATTGGCGCGATTGATGTCGATCTCGACCACCGCGCGTGCCGGACTTGAGGCCAGAAAGGCCAGTGCAGCAACGATCGCGAAGGGAAAGAGGACTAAACGGTTCATCAGGTTCATGGTGCAGCCTTTCAGCGCCATTTCAAGCTTTGTCTTCATTGTGCGGACCGCGTCACTTTGGTTTTGTGCAAACCCGGCTTGGCAATCCGCCTTTTTTTTAACCATGCAATTCCGGACAAGAGAACCTCGTTCCGCCTTCCCGGCACATATGGCCTAGAACATCTGACTTGGGTCGAAGTTCACCACAACTTCCGACCAGGAATCATATTTTTCCGCTGGCAACTGGTAGGGCTGCGCCCGCAGAACCGCACGTTTGGCGCTGCTCGCAAGTGTCCCGCGGGTCCCGGCGGACCCGCCAGTCGCCGAAACATCCGGTTGCCCGACAATATTGCCCGACACATCCAGGCGCATTTTCACGGTCACCCGCACATCTCCGCCATCGGCCATGCCGGGAATGATGTTCCAGTACCGCTGGATCTGGCCGCGAAGCGCATCCATTTCGCTCTGGCTCAGCGTGTTGCCACGCGTGGTCCGGGCACCGCCAAGTGCTGCCGTCTCGGTCGAGCGCTGGGCACCGCCGCCGGCTGCATCCTGCTTGTTGAGCAGAGCCGCAACCTCGTCGGCGTTGAAATCGCTTTCCCGGGTGGAGGCGGTTTGCGCCGGCGCCTGGGGCCTTGGCGGGGTAGGACGTGCCTGCGGCACCGGACCCGCACTTGGCAGGGCCGCAAATTGCGGTTCGGCAGGTGCCGCTTCGGAAATCGCCTCGGCCACCGGGTCAGGAGCCGTCTCTGCCGGCAGAGCGGCAACTTCCGTGGGCGCAGGCTCGGGTTCGGCAGGCGCCGGTTCCGGAGTTGGCGCGGGCTCAGCCTCGGCGGCCTCCGTGACAGGTTCAGGGACGGGCTCGGGAGTCGGCGCCGGTTTCTCCGCAGGCTTGGGCGGCGCTTCGGACACGACTTCACGCGGGCTGGGCGTGGCCGCCTCCGACGGCTGCAGGTCAACGGTGTTGTCACCGGTGTTCTGGGCATCGGGAACCGGGTCGGGCCGAGTGGTGGGAACCGGTGCAGCCGTCTCGGCAAGCGGTGCGTCTTGCGCGCCCTGCTGGATCTGGGTCAGCTCCTCGATCGGCACGATGCTCACCGGCAACGATTCGACGTTCTCCACCTCAAGCGTCTTCGGCGCGGAAAACGACGACAGCGCAAAGCCGAGGACCACCGCATGTAAAACCGTTGATGTCGCCAGGCTTCCCTTCATCGGCGTGCCGTCAGCTATCCTGTTCCTGGAGCGTGACCAGACCGAGATTCTTGAAACCGGCTGCCGAAATGCGCGCCATCACCTTCATCACCGTTCCGTAGTCGGCATTGGTGTCGCCACGCACATAAATCCGCTCGTCATAGCCGGTGGTTGCGATCGCCTCGAGCTTGGCCACAACCTCTTCAATCGGGATCTCGGTCTCCTGCAAATAGATCTGTCCGGACGAATTGACCGACACCGTGATCGGCTGCGTCTCGGAATTCAGCGCCTTGGCCTGGGTTTCAGGCAAATCGATGGGAACGCCCACAGTGAGGAGTGGCGCCGCGACCATGAAAATGATCAGAAGCACCAGCATAACATCGACAAAAGGCGTGACATTGATCTCGCTGACCAATTGCTTGCGGCTGCCGCGACGGCCCCGCCGAGAGCCACCACCGCGGCCGCCTGCTACAGACATTCCCA
Organism: Hoeflea phototrophica DFL-43; assembly: GCF_000154705.2. Taxonomy (NCBI): domain Bacteria; kingdom Pseudomonadati; phylum Pseudomonadota; class Alphaproteobacteria; order Hyphomicrobiales; family Rhizobiaceae; genus Parahoeflea; species Parahoeflea phototrophica. The sequence goes on from NZ_CM002917.1 coordinate 3,783,161, forward strand.
TGCCGGCCTCCTATTCCGCCGCCTGGCGGGCACTCATCCGTTCATCGATCTGACGCGACAGGATTCCGGAAAATTCATCGGCAAAGCCCTCCATCCGTCCCGACAGTTTGCCTGCATCGGAGGAGAACTTGTTGTAGGCAATCACCGCCGGAATAGCCGCAAGCAGACCGATCGCGGTGGCCAGCAGCGCCTCGGCAATGCCGGGCGCAACGACGGCAAGATTGGTCGATTTCGATCCGGCGATCGCCTGAAACGAGGTCATGATGCCGACCACGGTTCCGAACAGGCCGATAAATGGCGCCGCCGATCCGATCGAGGCCAGCGAGCCGAGCTTGGATTCAAGATGCTCGGCTTCACGTGCCAGTGTCACGTCCATCGCCTTGTCGATGCGCATCTGCAATCCGATCGGCGATTTCGCGCCGCGCTCGAAGGATTTTTTCCATTCCCGCATCGCCGCCACGAAGATCGCGCTCATACCGGAGGTCTTGCGGTCAGACAGCGTGCGATAGAGTTCCTCAAGCGACTGACCTGACCAGAAAATCTGTTCGAACTGGTCCAGCTGGCCTCGGAACTTGCGGTAGGACACCCATTTGTCGGCCACTATAGCCCAGGTCCAGATCGATGCGCCGACAAGGCCGAGCATGACCAGTTTGACCACGAAGCCTGCCTGCATGAAGAGCGACCAGAGGGTTACCTCGCTGGTCGCCGCCAGTCCTACCTGTTCCATTCACATACCCTCAAATCCATGCGCCCGGTCGATCTACCGGGCGGCCAAGACGTCACTTTTGCCGGGAATCCAGAAGTGCGCGATTGCCGCCTTTTCACTTCTCAAACCTTCTCGCGGCCAATTTTGGTCAAAGGATGGCGCACCGGATATGCGCAATCTTATCCATTTGATTCATACTTGGTTATGGTTAAGGCTTGGTTAGGATTTGCTGATCGGCAAGCAAATACAAGCTGCCTCAATCCGGCAAGGTCAGCACCACAGGCCCGTTGCGCGTGACCACCAATGTGTGCTCGAACTGCACCGTCAGCGCGCTGGGTTCCCCGAACAGCGTCCAGTTGTCCTTGTCTCCATCCTCGGCAAAGATCGCTCCCAGTGACAGGAACGGCTCGACGGTGAAGACCTGCCCTTCCTGCATGATGCGTTTCTCATGCTTGTCCGGCCAGGTGGCGATCTCGCCCGGCTCTTCATGGAGAGAGCGCCCAATGCCGTGGCTCGCCAGGTTCTGGATCAGGGTGTAGCGATGCTTGCGCGCGAACTTGCCGATCGCATCCCCGATGGCCCCGAGCCGGTTGCCGGTCTTGACCTGGTTGATGCCGAGCCACATCGCCCGCTTTCCGTCGCGCAGGAGCCGTTCGGTCCTTGGCGGCATGGCACCAAGGCCGAAAGAGGCTCCGGTGTCTGAAAAATATCCGTCCTTGAATGCCGAGACGTCGATATTGATCAGATCACCAGCCACAATCACGCGGTCACCCGGAATGCCGTGAGCAACCTCCTCATTGACGGAAATGCAGGTGGCGCCGGGAAATTCGTAGCAGAGTTCAGGTGCCGAAACGGCACCGCAGCTTTCGAGATGGTTTCGCCCGATGGCATCGAGCTCGCCAGTGGTCATGCCGGGTTCCATCTTTTCCGCCATCACCTGAATGGTTCGGGCGCATATCCCGCCAATATGCCTGAGACCCTCAAGTTCGTCTTCCGAGCCAACGACCATTTGCCGGTCCTCTTGTTTTTTTGTTTCGGGCTGAGCGCGCCGGTCTAATCCGCAAGACCGAGCTTTGCGGAGAGTGTCTCAGGCAGCCGCCGCGCCCGGCCAAGCCCGTTGACCACCGCGACCGTGACCACCGCGCTTGAGAGCAGATCGCCATCACGCCGGATTTCCTGATCAAGCATCATACGCGCGCCGCGCACCTCTTGAGGCCTGGTGATGATGGTCAGCACGTCGTCCATCCGCGCCGGAGACTTGAAGTCGATCTCCATACGCCGGACCACGAAAGCGACCGCGTCCACGGGATCGCTCTGCGCATGCAATTGCCCCTGCGAAACGCCGAGAAGCCGGATGAAGTCCGTCCGCCCACGCTCGAAAAAATGCAGATAACGGGCGTGATAGACAAAACCGGAAAAATCCGTGTCCTCGTAATAGACCCGTTGCGCCAGCCTATGGCTGCCGTCCTGAATCTGTCCCGATAGCGTTGTGTCCATGGTTCCGGCCTGCCCGATCATTTGCTGGGTTTGTCCACAACCCGCAGACGGGTTTGAGACAATCGTGTTTCTGTCATAAAACCGATCTATCAAGATGAAAACCATGCAGGCACAGGAGAATCACCGATGAAGATTGCAATCATGGGCGGCGACGGGTTCGTCGGCTGGCCGACTTCGCTGCATCTCTCCAATGCCGGGCATGAGATCCACATCATCGACAACCTGTCGCGTCGCTGGATCGACACCGAACTCGGCGTGCAGTCGCTCACGCCGATGGATTCGATCCAGGAACGCACCCGCATCTGGCATGCAGAGACCGGCCGCAAGATCCATTTCCACCTGATCGATCTGGCTCAGGACTATCAGTTGCTCAAGAACTGGCTGGCAGAAGAACGGCCGGACGCGATCGTGCATTTCGCCGAGCAGCGCGCAGCACCCTATTCAATGAAAAGCGACCGCCACAAGAACTACACCGTCAACAACAACGTCAACGCCACCCACAATCTGCTCAACGCCATGGTCGAACTCGATCTTGATGCGCATCTGGTGCATCTGGGCACCATGGGCGTCTATGGCTATTCGACAGTGGGGGCTGCGATCCCCGAGGGCTATCTTCCGGTCGGCATCGAGACGATGACCGGCGAGACGGTGAAGCAGGATATCCTCTATCCGGCCAATCCCGGCTCGATCTACCACATGACCAAGTGCCTCGATCAGCTGATCTTCCAGTTCTACGCAAAGAACGACAATCTGCGCATCACCGACCTGCACCAGGGCATTGTCTGGGGCACCCACACCGACCAGACGAGGCGTCACGAGCAACTGGTCAACCGGTTCGATTATGACGGCGACTACGGCACCGTGCTCAATCGCTTTCTGATCCAGGCCGCGATCGGCTATCCGCTGACCGTTCACGGCACCGGCGGCCAGACCCGCGCCTTCATCCATATCCAGGATTCAGTCCGCTGCATCGAGATTGCGCTCGGCAATCCGCCGGCGCGCGGCTCCAAGGTCGAGATCTTCAACCAGATGACCGAGACCCACCGGATCAGCGGTCTCGCAAAAATGATTGCCGGCATGACTGGCGCCGAGATCGCCTGGCTGCCGAACCCGCGCAAGGAAGCAGCCGAAAACGATCTGGTTGTCCGAAACGAGAAATTCCTCGAACTCGGGCTTGAGCCGACCACGCTGAAGGAAGGGCTTCTCGAGGAGGTCGTCGACGTCGCGAAAAAATTCGCCTACCGCGTCGACCGTTCGCGGGTTCCCGCAGTGTCGGCCTGGACCAGGGACATCGCCAACTCGATCAACCGCGATCCGGAAGGCAAGGCGCTCAAATCCGTTTCATGAGCACCCAAGCCCCCCTGCCCGCAGGCCTGAGCGCGGACAAGCCGGCTGCAAGCCATCGTGCCTATGTCACGCTTGTCACCAATGCGGACTACGCCATGGGCGCCCTGGCGCTGGCCAGATCAATCCAGCTCAGCGGGTCCACCGCAGACATCGTTGTTCTCCACACAGGTGGAGTGGATGATGCCGCGCTCAAGCCGCTGTTGGATCTCGGCTGCCGCCTGGTCCGCACCGAGCTGCTCGACACTTCGGATGCGTTCAACGAGCGCCATGCCCGCGGCCGGCTGCACGCCGATGCCCCTTTCACCAAGGGACGCAAACCGGCGTTTCACTCCCCGCTCGACAATTTCTGCAAACTCAGGCTCTGGCAGCTCACGGATTACCAGGCTTGCGTCTTCATCGACGCCGATGCGCTGGTGCTCAAGAACATCGACAAGCTGTTCGACTATCCTGAATTCTCCGCCGCCCCAAATGTCTACGAGACCTTGCGGGATTTCCACCGGATGAATTCCGGCGTCTTTGTTGCCAAGCCGGCGCTTGCGACCTTCGCCGCCATGCTCGAGATGCTGGATCAGCCCGACGTCTTCTGGCGGCGCACCGACCAGACATTTCTCGAGACCTTCTTCACGGACTGGCACGGCCTGCCGGTGACCATGAACTTGCTGCAATATGTCTGGTTCAACCTGCCCGAGCTGTGGGATTGGAAGCAGATCGGCGTGCTGCATTACCAGTACGAAAAGCCCTGGGAGGCCGACCACCCCAAGTCGGACAGGCTGCGCCCGCTGATCGATCTCTGGCATGCCTATTTCACTGGAGAGGCGATCCCGGATGTCGCCGCGCTGGCCAATCCCGCCGGACTGAACGACAAATGAAAGCCCTGGTCACCGGCGGCACGGGTCTGGTCGGACGCTACATCGTCGAAACGCTGCTGGATGCCGGTTACGATGTCACCGTTGCCGGCAGGACACCGCCGGCCGATGATCTGTTCCCCAAGCCCGTTTCGTTCCGCCACGCAACCCTTGATCCGGACGGGATCGGCGAAGACCTGTTTACGGGGATCGATGCAATTGTGCATGCCGCCTTCGATCACCTGCCCGGACGCTACCGCGGCGGCGAGGGCGATGATCCGGAGCAGTTTCGCCGGCTCAATCTCGATGGCAGCGTCAAGCTGTTCGAAGCCGCGAAGTGCGCCGGTGTACGGCGGGCGGTGTTCCTGTCGAGCCGCGCAGTCTATGATGGTATCACACCGAGCACTCCCTTGACCGAAGACCTGCCGTTGAAGCCTGCTTCGCTCTACGGCGAAATCAAGCTTCTGGGAGAGCAGGCACTCGCGGGCCTGAATGGGCCGGATTTCATCACCGCAAGCCTTCGCCTCACCGGCGTCTATGGCGCACACAGACCCAACAAGTGGGATAGCCTGTTCGCCGACTACCTGGCGGGAGGCCCGGTACCGGTCCGCGCCGGAACGGAAGTCCATGGCCGCGATGCCGGGCACGCCGTCAGGCTGATGCTGGAAACAGACGCGGAGAAGGTCGGCGGGCAGAGCTTCAATGTCTCGGACATCGTCACCGACACCCACGAGATCCTCGGGCCCCTCAAAGCATCGAGATCAGACACGCCGGCTCTTCCCGCCACTGCCGGGAAGGCGGAAGTTGCAGAAATGGAGACCGGTAAAATAAGGAAGCTTGGCTGGCGGCCCGGGGGATGGCCGCTGTTCGAGCAGACACTCAAGCAGCTTGCCAGCCAAACCTGATCACTCAAACCATATGGATTTTCTGTGATCCGGTACCCGGGATCACAATTTACCGTCGTCCCAGGCGATATGTTCCGTGGCATCCGGCAGGGTCTCGATCCGGTCCGCCAGGAACACCGGCGGCAATGGAAGGGCCGCGAGGCTTTCGCGGGTCGCCGGCACCCATTTGAACTCCAGCCGGTTCTTGCCATCAACCACTTCGTGGACGATCCTTCCATCCGTCGAGAAGGGAAACGCGTCGGGCAAGTCCATCAGATAGTACCACCCGAATTCGTGCCAGGAACTGCCTTCGAAGTTGAAGAAATTCTCCACCAGGAACACCAGCCGCCCCACCGCTGCCGCAACACCGAGCTCTTCATGCATCTCGCGGACAAGCGTCGCGCGGCTGTCTTCACCCAGCTCAGCCGTACCGCCGGGAATGGTCCAGAACGGCTCGTGCACGGCGCGGTGAATCAGCAGATGGCCGTCGCGCAGCGCCAGTCCGGCGACGCGGGCATTAAAGCGCCGGCCCTTGTCATTGAACCGGATCGTGCGCCGCGACGCGCCGCTCATTCGTCTTCGAACAGACTGGCCTGGCTGGCAGCGAGGTCCTTGGGCGGGTTCAGTCCGATATGCCCCCAGGCGCGCGCCGTCATCACCCGGCCGCGCGGCGTGCGCTGCAGGAAGCCCTGCTGGATGAGATAGGGCTCGATAATATCCTCGATGGCGTCGCGCGGCTCCGACAGCCCGGCCGCGATCGTTTCGATGCCCACGGGGCCGCCGCCGAAATTGCGGGCGATCATATCAAGATAGCGCCGGTCGAGCTGGTCAAGCCCGATGCTGTCGACCGACAGCCGGGTCAGCGCCTCGTCGGCGATTTTCTGGGTGACCGCTTCGGCCTTGGCGACTTCCGCGAAATCCCGAACCCGACGGAGTAGCCGTCCGGCAATGCGTGGCGTCCCGCGGGCTCGGCGGGCGATTTCAAGCGCACCGTCATCGGTCATGCCGAGCCCCATGATCCGCGCGCCGCGGCGGACGATCAGTTCGAGCTCTTCGACCGTGTAAAACTGCAGCCGCACCGGAATGCCGAAGCGGTCGCGAAGCGGCGTGGTCAGCAGGCCGAGCCTGGTGGTCGCCGCAACCAGCGTGAACCGCGACAGGTCGATCTTCACCGACCGGGCCGCAGGCCCCTCGCCGATGATCAGGTCGAGCTGGAAGTCTTCCATCGCCGGATAGAGGATTTCCTCGACCGCAGGATTGAGCCGGTGGATCTCGTCGATGAACAGCACGTCACGATCTTCGAGATTGGTGAGAAGCGCTGCGAGATCGCCCGCCTTGGCGATCACCGGTCCGGAGGTCGAGCGGAAATTGACGCCAAGCTCCTTGGCCATGATCTGCGCCAGTGTCGTCTTGCCCAAGCCCGGAGGGCCGACAAACAGCACGTGGTCAAGCGCCTCGGCCCGGCCCTTTGCGGCTTCGATGAACACCTTGAGGTTGGCGCGGGCCTCGGCCTGGCCGGTGAATTCATCCAGCGACTGCGGGCGCAAGGTCGAATCCACGTCCTCGCCGCGCTTGTCGGGGGAGATCAGGCGGTCAGGGTCATTCATGCAAGCAGCTCTATGCCAGGCACCGACTGGGCGGCTTTACGGTCAAACGTCATCGTCGTTTCACATCCATTTTCGCTGTTGAGCCCGGCAATGACAACGTCGGAGAAATCCGGATGCGGGGATTGCAACCACTCGCTCCAACTGCCCGTCTGCATGGTCTCCGGCACTTTGATCTCCACGGTGTCGAGCAACCCCGCCACTTGCCTTCGAGCCATCGCGCGGTCGGTCTTGTAGATCCTCTCCAGCACCCAGATGGTTTCGGCAATCACGATCGGATTGACAAACAACGGCCTGTCGGGACCGCTTGCCTTCACCAGCCTGACCGCAGCATCGAACTGCTCGGGGTCATCACGCGTCAAGAGCCGGACGATGATGTTGGTGTCAATCCCGATCATACGACCGCTCGTACCGGTCAGAGACAGCCTCGCCGACTGCCTCGTTCATGGCTTCGATGGATACCGGTTCGCGGTTGGGTTCGAAAAGGGCGCCCGCGAAATCGAGGGCGCTGCGGTTTTTCGGCACCAGCACCACCTTGCCGTCGACGAATTCATAGCCGATGCGGTCACCCACCCCGACTTTCAGATATTCACGAACTTCCATCGGAATCGTTGTCTGGCCCTTGGCAGTGATTTTTGATTCGACACCCATATCCTTACCATTTCCTTCAATCCTTACATTTCAAAATAGTAAGGATCTTCCTCAAGAGCAAGGAATTACCGTGCAAGTTCCTTTAGCCCCAGCCGGATCAATTTGGCGGAATCCGCATCTTCACCGGCGGTTTTCATTGCCGCAGCCACGGCATTGGCGGCCTGGTCACGCGAGTAGCCCAGATTGCAAAGCGCCGACACGGCATCCGCGATGGGCGCGGACGCAACACCCTCGCCCAACTCCTGCTTGAGCCCCATGGTGCTGCCGGCGTCGCCCGAAAGCGCCGGAGCCTTGTTCTTCAGTTCGGCAACAATGCGCTGCGCCACCTTGGGCCCGATGCCCGGTGCGCGCGCCACCATCGCCTTATCCTGCAACGCAATCGCATTGGCGAGTTCGGACGTGGTCAGCGTCGACAGCACCGCAAGCGCCACCTTGGCACCAACGCCCTGCACACTTTGCAGCAGCCGGAACCATTCGCGCTCGAGTGCCGTTTCGAAGCCAAAAAGCTTGAGCTGGTCTTCGCGAACATAGGTCTCGATGAACAGCACCGCCGCCTCACCAGCCGAGCCGAGCCGTGACAGCGTCCGCGACGAGCAGAACGCCACGTAGCAGACCCCATGCACATCGATCAGCACATGATCCTCATCGATCTCTTCAATGGTACCTTTGAGCTTGCCGATCATGGGTGTGTATCCGGGGCTATGATGTCGAGCGTCGGGAAATAGCTGCGGAAGCCGTTGGGATCGCGCGTCAGCAGCCGGTAACCGCGGACCACCGCATGCGCGCCGATCAGAAAATCAGGCAATGTCCGCTCGCGGCTTCCGCCATTTTTGCGGAAGAATCGAAAGGCTCTCCCCGCGGCGAAAGCCGAAGTCCATGGAAGGTGCTCACGCTGGAACTCGGCAGGGTCGAGCAGCGCATCAACCTCCTCCATGGATTCGTAGCGGTAGGAAAACTCGCTGAAGATCACTGGATTGATCACCAGAGCGCCCTGCTTGAGCGCCTCCACCATCCGGTCGCGCGACCAGTCCCGCCAATCCGGATCGCGGAAAGCGATGTCGATCAGGACATTTGTATCGACCAGCGTCCCCATGCCTAGCGATCCCGCGTTTCACGCATCACGTCGTCCGCGCTGAGCGTCGGATCGCCGGTGCCCTCGAGACGGTCAAGCGCGGCAAGAAAGCGGGCCAGGCGCTGCCTGTCGGCCTTGCGTTCGCTGCCATCCTTGGCCTCGAGGAAAATTCGCCCGCCTTCCACGGAGAAGACAACCTCGCTGTTGGCCCCAATCCCTGCCAGATCGCGGAGGTTCTTCGGGATCGTTACCTGACCTTTTTCCGAAACGCGCACCTTGTCGCTCCAAGTTAGAATAAATCCAACTTATTCCTACTTGTGGAACATGTCAAGAACAAAAAGACGCATTCATTCCGCGGCCATGCGCCAGGCCGGCGATGTCCTGTGATGGGCGTGGCAGATGGCGATCGCCAGCGCATCCGCAGCATGATCGCTGTCGAATGTTGCCTTCGGGATCAGCATCTTGACCATCATCAGGATCTGTTTCTTGTCGCCATGGCCGACGCCGATCACGGCCTTTTTCACCGCATTGGGCGCATATTCCGCAACCCGCAAGCCCGCGCGCGCCGGTGCCAGCATGGCAATGCCACGCGCCTGGCCGAGTTTCAGCGTTGCCGTTGCGTCCTTGTTCACGAAGGTGTTCTCGACCGCCGCCTCGAACGGACGGTGGGAGTGGATCACGCCCTCAAGCCCCTCGTAAAGCTGGTTCAGCCGGGAGGCGAGATCGAGCTTATTGTCTGATTTAACGGTTCCGGACGCGACAAAACGCAACGAGTTGCCGGTGCTGTCGATGACACCCCAACCGGTGTTCCTGAGCCCCGGATCCACGCCAATGATTCGAATCGTCTCCGCCATGACAAAATCCTATCTCCAAGCACCGGACCATTCCATCGAAAAGTGAACAAAACAAAAACATTCACAGCTGTGCGCAATTGGTTTTGCGTTCCACCATCGACCACCTACATGAGGGGCAGCGCGGCAAAGACCGCAGGACCCGCATCGAAAGAACCCCAATGACCGCCTTTTCAATCCTTGATCTCTGTCCCATCGTCGAAGGCGGCACAGCGAGCGATGCGCTTGCGAGCACGCGAAAAATGGCCAAGCAGGCGGAAGATGCCGGCTTCACCCGTTTCTGGCTGGCCGAGCATCATGGCATGAAGGGCATCGCCAGCGCCGCAACCGCCCTCGTCATTGCCGAGGCAGGCAACGCGACCAGCACAATCCGCATCGGCTCGGGAGGCATCATGCTGCCCAATCATTCGCCGCTGGTGATTGCAGAACAGTTCGGAACACTCGATGCGCTGTTCCCCGGCCGTGTCGATCTCGGCCTTGGCCGTGCGCCTGGCACCGACATGAGCACCGCCCGCGCCCTGCGACGCAATCTCGAGGCAGGGGCCAACAGCTTCCCCAATGACATTGTCGAATTACAGCATTATCTCGGCGAACCTCAAGACGGAATGCTGCTCGCGGTTCCCGGCGCAGGTTCTCACGTGCCGCTCTGGATCCTCGGATCCAGCATCTACAGTGCGCACCTGGCCGCAGCCCTTGGGCTTCCCTACGCCTTTGCCTCGCATTTCGCGCCTGACATGCTTCTGGAAGCGCTCGACATCTATCGAGCCAAATTCACGCCCTCGGCCCAACAGGACACGCCCTACGTCATGGCGGCCACAATGGGAGTCATGGCGGAAACCGACGCGGAAGCGGACTACCTGTTCACCTCCGTGCAGCAGACCTTCGTCAACATGCGCCGCAATGCCCGCGGCAAGATGCCAAGGCCCGTCGACACCATGGACGGCTTCTGGTCCGAGATGGAACAGATCGCCGTCGAGCACACATTGCGCTACGCCGTGGTCGGCGGTCCGGAAACCGCGAAACGAAAAATGCAGGACTTCATCGACACGACCAAAGCCGATGAAATCATGATCTCGATGCCCATCCATTCAATTGATGCGCGGCTCAAATCGGTGGAAGGTTTCGGCAAGCTGCGCAGCAGTCTCTGACGCCAAACAAAAACCGCCGGCAAAAGCCGGCGGTGCGATATCTGCGGACAGTGTTGGGTTCAGGCCGAAAGCTTGGCCATCACCTCGTCTGAGACTTCAAAGTTGGCATAGACGTTCTGCACGTCATCATCATCATCCAGCGTGGCGATGAGCTTGAGCACAGACTGAGCCTTGTCCTCATCGACCGGGGCAGAAGTCTGCGGTTTCCAGATCGCCTTGATCGACTGCGCCTCGCCAAGCGCTTCTTCGAGCGCGTTGGACACCTCACCGATGTCTTCGAAGGCACAGATGATCACATGCTCGTCTTCGCTGCTGGTCACATCCTCGGCGCCGGCCATGATGGCGGCTTCCATGATGGCATCAGCGTCGCCGGCTTCTGGCGCGTAGATGATTTCGCCAACCCGGTCGAACATGAAACCGACCGATCCGGTCTCGCCCAATGCACCGCCGGACTTGGTGAAGGCTGCACGCACGGTTGAAGCGGTCCGGTTGCGGTTGTCGGTCAGAGCCTCGACGATGACTGCGACGCCGCCGGGGCCGTAGCCCTCATAGCGCACTTCCTCATAGTTTTCGCTGTCACCGCCCGAGGCCTTGTTGACCGCACGCTGAATGTTGTCCTTGGGCATGGATTGCGACTTGGCATTCTGGATCGCCAACCGCAGCCGCGGGTTCATCGCGGGGTCAGGCGCTCCCATCTTGGCAGCAACGGTGATTTCGCGCGCCAGTTTTGAAAACATCTTTGAACGGACAGCGTCTTGCCGTCCCTTGCGGTGCATGATGTTCTTGAATTGTGAATGGCCGGCCATGAAGCACCTGATCTTTGCTCTGGTTTTGGATTGGCCGCCTTATAAATATCTTACCCGGTTTCGTCCAGAAGGACATGACCATTAGCTGAAGTCCAATAGGGTGACGTGGTGACCAGATATGCAATTCCCGCTTTGCCGCTGACCGGTGGATGTCAGTGTGGCAAGATCCGTTACCGGCTCAAGGCCAAACCGCTGGTCTTCTATCTGTGCCATTGCAAGGAATGCCAGCGCCATACTTCGTCGGCCTTTGGTGAGAGCCTGCGCTTTGAACGCGCAGCACTGGATGTCGACGAGGGCCTGGCCGTGTTCAGCCGCACAAGTGATGCCGGTGCATTGCGTGAAGGCTGGTATTGTCCCGATTGTGGCGTCCGGATCTGGCATGGGACCAGACAGTCGCCGGAAATCAACATCAAGGCAGGCACCCTTGATGATACGTCATGGCTTGTCCCCGCCGGCCACATCTGGACCCGATCCATGCAGCCCTTCTTCAGGCCGGGCGAAGAGGACCTGATCTACGAGGCGCAGCCCGACGACAATTACGATGCGCTGAGATCCCGCTGGAGAGACATGTTCGGCAGCACATAAACCTGCGGCGGCTCCGCCAGATGCAAGGTTTGCCAAGATCGAGATAATGGCAAGAGGCGCCAACCGCTCATGGCAAGCAAAGCGCAGTCGATGGTCCCAAAGGAAACCGAGAACAAATCCATACCGGATTACGCCCTTTCCCGGCCTTTACCTTGCTGCCGCGTGCACTACACTGGTAGTATTGTGAAAGCCAACTCGCGGAGCCGCCCATGCCCCGGATACAAGCCTTTCTGCTCATGCTGGCCCTTGCCTGCGCTCCCGCTGCGATGCCTGAACCGGCGAAGGCCCAGGAAGCCCAACGCCCGTTCAGCCAATGCCTTGCGGTGGCCCAGTCACTTCCCGGCGCCACCTACGCCAATTTCATACCGGACGACATGGACACCGGCTTCAAGCTGGCGCAAGCAGGATCGGCCGAGGTCGAGATCATGTTTGCAGGCCACTCGACCTACGTCATCACGACACCGGCAGGCGTGACCATCGCCACCGATTTCAATGGCTGGTCCGGCCGGGTTGCGATCCCGCGGGTGGTGACCATGAACAAGGCGCACTCCTCGCACTACACGCTCTCACCCGACGAGCGCATTGACCATGTGCTGCGCGGCTGGAACTTCGACCAGACCCCGGCCGATCATGATGTGGTGGTCGAGGACGTCTATGTCCGCAACGTCACCACTGATATCCGTAATTTCAGCTCCATGGAGCCGGACGGCAATTCAATCTTCATCTTCGAGGTGGCAGATCTGTGCATCGGCCATCTGGGACACCTGCATCACCCGCTTGAAGACAAGCATTTCGCCCAGATTGGCCGGCTCGACATTGTCATGGTCCCGGTCGATGGTGGATTGACGCTGAGCCACGAGGCCATGACCGGCATTGCAAGACGGCTGCAATCCTCGATCCTTCTGCCCATGCACCGGCGCGGCGCACCGCTGTCGAGTTTCATCGAGATGATGGGCGACAATTTCGTCACCGACTATGTCAACTCCGACAGCTTCACCATTTCCGCCCGGACGTTGCCGCGGCGGCCGACCATTATGGTCTTGAAGGGGGTCTGACCATTGCGCAAACGAGACCTTCTCAAGCATCTGACTGGACTGATCTGCATTGCTGCAACTCCACGGATCGCGATTGCCAGCACCGAAGACGGACGCACCAAACTGTTTGCTGCCTTGAAGCAAGCCAAGACCGAACGGGAGGGGCGGCAGGCTGAACACGAGATCTGGCAGTGGTGGCTCTCTCAGGCACCAACGCCTGAACTCCGCGCCGCGGTGGAACACGGCATGAGCCGGCGCAGCAGCTATGATTTTGAGGCAGCTGAAACAACGCTCGATGAGGTGATCGAAGTCGCTCCCGCCTACGCCGAAGCCTGGAACCAGCGTGCTTTCGTCCGTTTCCTCCGCGAGAAGGACGCCGGCGCACTGTCCGATCTCGAAAGGACGATAGAGCTCGAACCGGATCACTTTGGCGCGCTTGCTGGCATGTATCATGTGCTGATGCGCATGGGCCGGTCCAAGGCGGCGGTCGCATCCTTGTCACGCGCGGTTGAGATCCATCCCTGGATTCAGGAGCGCGGATTGCTGCCGCCCGATCCGGAGGCAGAACGTCCGGCGATCAAGGGAAAACAGCAGGACCTCTAGGGCCTTCCCTGGGCGGGAAAACCGCTCACGCAGCTTCGGCTCGCCGCACAAGGAGGCCGGATTCGTGACCTGATACACCCAACAGCCTAGCTCCTGAGCGATTGACCATCCTGAAACGGCCCGGTATCGCTTTAGCGCGATCATTTCAGGGAGGCAAAGATGCTGCGTTGGATCATCCTTTCGGCAACCCATGGCATCATGCTGGTTGTTGGCTTTGCCTTAGGCATTTACCTTCTGCCGATCATCACGGCACCGCCTTCACCTGACCAGGCGATGCTTACCGAGAGCGCTCAAACAGCACTCTACAAGGCTGACTTCCAGCGCGACCTCAGGGGCAGCGACTTCCTGCATTGGGGTGAAGGCACTGTCAGCGTGTCGGCGACGCAGATCACCCATCAGGGAAGCCTCGCGCCCGGACCCGACTACAAGCTTTATCTGGTGCCCGAATTCGTTGAGGATGAGGCTGAGTTCCTGGCCGTCCGCGACACGGCCCAGCGACTGGGTGACATCAAGACCTTTGACGGCTTTCTGGTCGATGTGCCCTCGACCGTCGACATAGAGGCCTATACGACCGTGCTGGTCTGGTGCGAGACATTCGGCGAATTCATCAGCGCTGCCAAATACCGCTGACGCAACCGGCTTCCAGATTTCAGCTCCAGAAATCGGGAAAAGTCTCGCTCAAACGCGGACCGATCCTGAGCGGCGCAATCTTTTCCGCCAGCCCGGTCCGGTCAGAAATCTCGACGCCGACACCGCAGATGGTTGCCGGGCCCGAGGCCACTTCAAAACGCCCTTTTGGAATACGCGACAGAAACCGGCTCAACGGCTCTTCCTTGTCCATGCCGATGGACGAATCATAATCTCCGCACATTCCCGAATCCGACATGTAGGCTGTCCCGCCATTGAGAATCTGTGCATCGGCCGTGGGCACATGGGTATGGGTACCGACCACAAAGCTCGCCCGGCCATCGACAAAATGCGCAAAGCAGAGCTTCTCGCTGGTCGCCTCGGCGTGAAAATCAAACACCACGGCATCAGCGACGTCACCCAGCGGGCAGGCCTCCAGAATGGCTTCTCCGGCTGAGAACGGATCGTCGAGATCGGGATGCATGAACACCCGCCCCATCACATTCGCCACCATCACCCGGGCCCCATTTCGAGCGATGTAGAGATTGGATCCCCGCCCCGGCGTCCCGGCGGGATAATTCGCCGGACGAAGAAACTGCTCATGCCGGTCGGCAAAAACCAGCGCCTCTCGCTGGTCCCAGACATGATTGCCTGTGGTCACAACATCTGCGCCGGCATTCAGCGTTTGAAGAAAGATTTCTTCGGTAATGCCGAAACCGCCCGCCGCATTCTCGCCATTGACGATGACGAAATCGAGCTTGAAATCACGGATCAAGCCAGGAAGGCGGTCCCAGACCGCGGTGCGGCCGGTTCGTCCGACCATATCTCCAAGAAACAACAGGCGCATCGAACCTCTATAGACTTTAGCCGAAGGAGCGCAAGCCTTGCTCGGTGAGGATCATCTCAAGCGCAACATCATGTGGTTCGGCCGGGAGAGATTCGGTCTCCTGGCAGGCGAAGGCCGTGCCGATCAGCCGCAATCTCTTTCCACCGGCGCGCAATCGGGCAATCGCCCGGTCATAATGGCCCGCGCCATAGCCGAGCCTGTTGCCCTCACCATCAAAGGCCGAAAGCGGCATCAGCATCAGATCCGGATCGAGGAGTTCCGCATCCGGCCCAGGGCCCGTGGTGCCAAATCCTGTGTCCACCAATCCCGATTCGCGCTCAAAGGCCCGGAAGGCAATTGTTTGACGGGCCAGCACAACCGGCAGGCAAAGCCGGGCGCCACGCGCCCGAAAACGCGCCAGCAACGGCCGAAGGTCGGGTTCGGAACGAATCGGCAGATATCCCGCAATCACGCTGCCCGGATCGAATTCAATCGCCTCTGCAGCCTCGGCCATAGCCAGGCTCATCTCGATGCGGGCTCCGGTGGCAATCGCATCACGCACGGCCAGCATCCTTGATCTGATTTGTTGTTTGCTTTCCATCACCCGATTCCGAACTCCACCAAACTCGCTCAGCTTCAATTGCAACCGCTACCCTCGCACCGTCAACCTCGGCGCGGTCAATTCGGCCGAAAGGTTTGAACGCCTTCACAAGCCGAAGATTGCAAGAGGAAGCGCCAAACAACTATGTCCTGCAAATCTCAGATCGGCACAGCAAAATGCACCCGGTTCCGTCCCAAAACGGGATGGCAGATACGCTTCGTAAAGGAACCCTGAGAAATCGATTTGCCCTGGCAGCGCTGTTGCCAGATAGGTCGCTGACGCTTGAAAGTATTGATAATATTAGAAAAAAAGAATATTAATGGCAGACAGTCGCAACAGCCTGACACATTTGGAACACGCTTGCCTGCAGTCGGTGGCGCAGGGACAATGTGTTGATTCCATCGCCCAGCAAAGCGACAAATCCGCGTCAGAAATCGAGGTGGTGCTGGCTTCGGCGCGTCTCAAACTGACCGCCAGCACAAATGTCGAAGCGATCGCCCGGGCGCTGAAGCTCGGTCTGATCGAGTAGCGAATCTGCCTTGTTTGGTCGGCCGCTTTTGGGAAGCATTTGACTACTCCGGATCGCCGATACCGCCGAGAAACACGCGAATGGCGAGTTCAAGCCTTCGGTTGTAGGCTTCAAGTCGTTGGCTGGGCGGCTGAGAAACCACAAGATGCTCAAGCAAGCCCTGGTGCGCCATATCCGACATCAAGCGGGCAGCAGCTTCTGTGTCTGCAATACGGATCTCGCCACGATCAACCGAACGGTCCAGTTCCACGCGTATTATTCCGTAGAGCGCATAGGGCCCTTCCTGCAAAAATTCATTTGCGAGTTCGGGCTGCCTTTCAGCCTCTGTAATGACAGCACGCAGGATCACCAGGGGCAGCAGATCGGTGAACCCCTTGCCCGACGGCGACAGCAAAAGCCGCAGTCGTTCAGCCAGCGGGCGGTCGATCTGGTCTTCAGTCAATGGCCGAGTGATCGTCTGGCGCATACGCCGGACAATTGAGGCAAAGAGCTCGGCGCGGCATGTGAAAACCTCATAAAGCGTTCGCTTCGACATGCCCGCCTCTTGCGCGATCGCCTCCATGGAGGCGCCCGCAAGCCCCTTGGCCACGATGATCCTTTCAGCGGCGTCAATGATGATCGCTTCGCGCTCTGCCAGACCGAGCTGTCGAGGCCTGCCAGGCCCGCGGCCAGATTTAGGACAATTTTGCAAACAGCCAGACCTCCCTATCTCGCAGTTGCAGCATTGTACTTGCACAACGCCGTAAAACAATTATAAAACCACTTGGTTTCCATTTTAGCCGCTGCGCAGATAAACGCCAAGCGGCAACTTCTGATTCAGCGGAGATACCCATGCGGTTAGCGTCCTACGCCCTGATTACGTCCCTGGTCGTGGCCATTGCGTCCGTCGCCTCGGCGCAGCAGCAGGAGCGCCCCCCCACCCCGGTCACTGTTGTGACCGTGAAAGCGCAAACCGTCACCGTGACCTCCACATTGCCGGGTCGTGTCGTCGCGTCCGGTGTGGCGGAGGTTCGCCCTCAGGTGAACGGCATTATCGTTGAACGCCGTTTCGAGGAAGGCTCGGCGGTGAAGGAGGGCGATGTCCTCTACCGGATTGATCCGGCGACCTACAACGCACAGGTCGTGACTGCCGAAGCAGCCATAAATCAAGCGCAGGTCAGTCTGGATTCGGCCAATCGCGATCTCAAGCGTATGGAACGGCTGCGCGAGAGCAATTTTGCAAGCGAGCAGTCTCTAGATAATGCAATTACCGCACGGGATACCGCCAACGCCGCACTGCAAGTTGCCAAAGCGCAACTGCTCGCTGCCAACATAGATCTGGAACGCACCACCATCCGCGCCCAGATATCCGGCGCGATCGGCTTGTCGTTGACCACCCAGGGCGCGCTGGTCATCTCCGGGCAGACCAATCCACTGGCGGTGATCCGCAAGCTCGATCCTGTCTATGTCGACGTCGCTCAGTCGGCAGCCGATCTGATACGCTGGAAGCGCAAGGGTCCCAAGGCCGCCGGAGCAAATGTCGACACCAAAGTTGAACTCAAGCTTGCCGACCGCACGGTTTACGACCACACCGGCGAGCTGACCGCAGCAGAACCCCATGTGGACGAAAACACAGGTGTCGTGACACTGCGCCTTCAGTTCCCCAACCCCGATGAAATGCTGCTGCCGGGAATGTATGTCCAGGTCGAGATGCCCCAGGGGGTCATCGAAAATGCTGTTCTGGTTCCACAGGAAGGGGTCTCGCGCGACCGCCGCGGCAATCCCATCGCAATGGTTGTTGGCGCCAACAATCTGGTCGAGCAGCGCGCCCTGACAATCATCAGCGACCGCGGCTCGGACTGGATCGTGACGGACGGAATCAAGGCCGGCGATCAGGTGATCGTAGAGGGCCTGCAGAAGATAGGCGTCGGCGCACCTGTGGTCCCGCAAGAACGCGCCGAACAGCCGGTTCAGAACTGACCTCGCGGAGATTGACATGGCACGCTATTTTATCGACAGGCCGATCTTCGCATGGGTGATCGCGATCATCATCATGGGCGCCGGTGTCCTTTCCATCATGACCTTGCCCATCGCCCAGTATCCGCAGATCGCGCCACCGACGATCTCGATCTCGGCGACCTATCCGGGCGCTTCGGCTCAGACGATCGCCAACACGGTGACGCAGGTCATTGAACAACGGCTGACAGGTCTTGATGGGTTGCGATATTTCTCATCAAGTTCCACCTCGTCCGGGACAGCCACCATCACACTGACCTTCGAGACCGGAATTGATCCCGACATCGCCCAGGTCCAGGTCCAGAACAAGCTGTCACAAGCAACCGCGCTGTTGCCAGAAACGGTACAGCGCCAAGGCGTGACGGTGCAAAAATCCGCTGCCAGCTTCATGATGGTGATCGGTCTGATTTCGGAAGATGGCGCCCTCGACCAGACCGACCTGGCCGATTACCTCAACACCAATCTCGTCGATGATTTCAGCCGGCTGGAGGGGGTTGGCGAGGTCCAGGTGTTCGGCGCCAAATACGCCATGCGTATCTGGCTCGACCCGGTCAAGCTTTCTGCCTACGGCCTGGCACCAAGTGATGTGCTGAGCGCCGTTTCAACAGAAAACGCCCAGATTTCCGCTGGCGCATTTGGCAGTTTGCCGACAGTTGAGGGCCAGCAGCTGAACGCCACCATCACCGCGCAGTCCCTTTTGACTACACCGGAGGATTTCGAAGCGATCGTGGTTCGCGCAGCCACCGATGGAGGGCTTGTGCTGCTCAAGGATGTGGCCCGCGTCGAAATTGGATCAGAAAACTACTCCACAAGGGCTCGCTACAACACCAACCCTGCCACAGGCATGGCCATCCGGCTGGCATCGGGTGCCAATGCTCTCGATACGGCCGAACTGGTCAAGACCAAAATCGAGGAAGCCTCAGCCTTCTTCCCCGAAGGCGTGACCTATGTGATCCCCTACGACACCACACCATTTGTCGAAATCTCGATCGAGGAAGTCGTAAAGACACTTATGGAAGCCATCGTTCTCGTCTTCCTCGTAATGCTGGTCTTCCTGCAAAATTTCCGTGCCACACTGATCCCGACACTTGCCGTGCCGGTGGTGTTGCTGGGAACATTCGGTATTCTTGCGGCCTTCGGTTTCTCCATCAACACACTCACCATGCTTGCCATGGTGTTGGCCATCGGTCTTCTGGTCGATGACGCGATCGTCGTTGTTGAGAATGTCGAGCGCATCATGGAAGAAGAAGGGCTCCCCCCGCTTGAGGCGACCCGCAAATCCATGGGCCAGATCACCGGCGCCCTGATCGGCATCGCTTTGGTGCTCTCAGCAGTGTTCGTTCCGATGGCCTTTTTCGGCGGTTCCACCGGTGTGATCTACCAGCAGTTCTCGATTACCATCGTTTCCGCAATGGGGCTTTCGGTCCTTGTTGCGCTGACGCTGACGCCGGCACTCTGCGCCACGCTCTTGAAACCGAAATCAGACCATCACGCCAAAAAGGGGCCGGCCGGCTGGTTCAACCGAGTTTTCGATCGCATTGCCGGCGGCTATGGCGCCAGCATTGGATGGATCGTCCGCCGTCCTTTCCGGGTTGGTGTGATCTACCTCGGACTTGTTGGCCTGATGGGATGGAGCTTTGTCCAAACCCCGACCGCCTTTCTGCCCGACGAAGACCAGGGCATTCTGTTTGCACTGATCCAGACGCCGACCGGCGCCACAGCAGAGCGCACCCAGAAGGTTGTTGAGCAAGTTGAGAACCATTTCCTGGTCAAAGAGAAAGACAATGTCGAATCGGTGTTCGGCGTCGTCGGATTTTCCTTCTCGGGCCAGGGCCAGAACATGGGTCTTGCATTCGTCCGCCTTAAGGATTGGTCGGAACGCCCTTCCCCGGCGCAAAGCGCCCAGGCAATCGCCGGGCGCGCCTTTCCCGCGTTCATGGGCATCAAGGATGCCATGGTCTTCCCGATTGTGCCGCCCTCGGTTCCCGAACTCGGCATGATGAGCGGCTTTGATTTCTATCTGGAGGCCCGCAACGGGCAGTCTCACGAGGAATTGCTGGCCGCTCGGAACCAGTTGCTCGGCATGGCATCCCAAAGCCCGATCATCGGTTCCGTCCGCCCCTCGGGCCTAGAAGATGCCGCTCAGTACAATCTCGACATTGACTGGCGTGCGGCGGGCGCAATGGGAGTCTCTGCATCCGATGTAGCTCAATTGCTCCAACTCGCCTGGGCAGGGAATTATGTCAACGACTTCATTGACCGCGACCGCATCAAGCGGGTCTATATTCAGGGCGAAGCGGAATCCCGTGCCCTCCCATCCGACATCTCCAAATGGAAAGTCCGCAACAGCAGCGGCGGGCTGGTGCCCTTCGCAAACTTTGCCAAAGGCAGCTGGACTTACGGTCCGCAGGGCTTGATCCGCTACAACAGCGTCAACGCCATGCAGATCCAGGGATCTCCTGCCCCGGGCTCTACCACCGGCGAAGCCATGGCGGAAATCGAGCGGCTGGCATCACAATTGCCCGGCTTCGAAGTTTCCTGGACCGGACTTTCATTGGAAGAGCGCGAATCGGGCAATCAGGCGCCATTGCTCTATGCTTTGTCCCTGGCAGCCGTGTTCCTGTGTCTTGCAGCCCTTTATGAAAGCTGGTCAATTCCGTTCGCCGTGATGCTCGCCATGCCCGTCGGCATCCTTGGCGCACTGTTATGGACCCTGTTTGGGGGGTACCAGAACGGCGTGTTCTTCCAGGTGGGCCTGCTGACTGTTGTCGGCCTGACGGGCAAGAACGCCATCCTGATTGTGGAATTCGCCCGCGAACGCTACGAGGCGGGTGAAGCCCTGTTCGACGCCGTCCGCGAGGCGGCGCGCCAGCGCTTCCGTCCAATCATCATGACCTCGATGGCCTTCTCACTGGGCGTGTTGCCCCTGGTGATCAGCACCGGCGCCGGGTCCGGTGGCCGCAATGCCATCGGCACCAGCGTGCTCGGCGGTACGATCTCGGGCACCGTGCTCGGCATTCTCTTCGTGCCGCTGTTCTTCGTGCTGGTCACCCGCCGCCGCAAGACCACGCAAAATGAGGTCGAGGCGCCCGCTGAAGCCTGAAGCATCCGCTAGAGCGCCGTGCGTCCAATTGGACGCACAAAGGTCGCTCTAACATTTTGATTTGATGCATGTACGTTATCACTCAATTGAATCCAATTGAGTGCGACATGCATTAGACCACATTCGTGTTCCCTCCCGATGACCATGACAAATCCTCGGATTTGTCATGGTGGCCCGGACGCCGGTCGAACCAGCGCATCGAAGCAAGGGAATTTGAGGAGATAAGTGCGACCCACGGCAGCCGATGGATTTTTTCGATCCCGGGAACCTACAACGTAGGTGGGCGCCATATGTCCGGGCCCACGGGCCCGGTCAGGGACAGCTCCCTTAGGATCTATTAAGGCCCCGGGGATTGTGTATCCTGTCGAGAAGCGCAGATCGCATCCTGTATATAGAGCCGACACGCCCCGAACGCCAGACGGTCGTCAATGATAATCAGCGGCCGGAGAGTTTGCCGGCAATCTCCTCGATTCTACCGGTGACTTCCGTAAGCGCCGCCGCGAGGTCATGATCCGTTTTCTCAACCTTGGTGAGCGCATTGTCGCGGGTCTTCTTCAGGGTCTCGACCTCGGCTTCCAAGCCGCGCATGCGGCGCTGCAACTCATGCAGTTCGTCCATCACCATGATGCCCGCCATCACTGTGATCCTGAGATCACCAATCTCGCCGAACTGCCCCTTGAGATGCCCGACATAACGGTCGAAACGTGCGGCCAGATCGGTCAGATGCTCTTCCTGACCTTCTTCACAGGCCATTCGGTAAGTCTTGCTATCGATGCTTACGGTGACTTGTGCCATTCAAACCGTCCTGTTTTCTGACATCGATGGTGCCCCGCACCGACTAGCGGTCCAGCACCGCGCGGATGGTTTCCATCGCCGTGACCAGCCTGCGCGAAACCTCACGGTTGGCTTCTTCCAGGCGGTTCGAGCGATCCTGTGCGGCATCGAGCTCCTGCGCGATCCGGCCCCGGTCCTCGATCATGCGGCTGAGCTCGGCCTCCGCCTCAGTTGCACTGCGGCCCGCCTCAACCTGTCTATCCACCTCATTGTCGAGCTGATTCAAGGCCTTATTCAAGGCCTCAAGCGCAGCTTTGACTGTGATTTCAGCGGGCATGGGCGGTTTCCCCAGATCTGGACCACAAGCCGAATCGCTTGAATTCCGGATACTTGTAGCGAACAGCTTACCCATTAGCCGAACATGGCGTCAACAAAACCGGCACTGTGGTCCCCAATCCTTTCACGGCGAGCCTTTGTTGACTCCGGCGAAGCAACTGCTATGTGTGCGCGGCCTTCGATCCGGACCACTGACTGGCCGGATCAGACCTGAACGCGACAAGGCGGGACCGTCATGAATTCACGCGAAAAACACGACCGGATGGCAAATGCAATCCGGTTTCTATCCATGGATGCCGTGGAAAAAGCCAAATCCGGACATCCGGGATTGCCCATGGGAGCCGCAGACATCGCCACAGTGCTGTTTTCGCGCTATCTGACATTCGATCCAAAGCAGCCCGACTGGCCTGACCGCGACCGTTTTGTACTCTCGGCCGGTCACGGCTCGATGCTGATCTACTCCCTGCTCTATCTGCTCGGATATGACGACATCTCGCTCGAGGACATCAAGAATTTCCGTCAGCTCGGCTCTCCGACCGCAGGCCATCCTGAATATGGCCACGCTGCCGGCATCGAGACCACCACCGGCCCGCTCGGCCAGGGCCTCGCAAACGCCGTCGGCATGGCAATTGCCGAGCGCAAGCTTGCCGATGAGTATGGCGCTGATCTGGTTGATCACCACACTTATGTGCTTGCCGGCGACGGTTGCCTGATGGAGGGGATCAGCCAGGAAGCGATCTCGCTTGCCGGCCACCTCAAGCTCAACAAGCTGATTGTCTTCTGGGACAACAATTCGATTTCGATTGACGGCGCCATCTCGCTCACCGATTCGACCAACCAGCCTGCACGTTTCGCAGCTTCCGGCTGGAACACGCTGGAAATCGACGGTCATGATCCCGATGCTATCGCTCAGGCCATCGAATCGGCCAAGGCCTCCGACCGTCCGACACTGATCGCAGCCAAGACCGTGATCGGCTTTGGTGCGCCCAACAAGGCCGGCTCCAAGGATGCACACGGCGCACCGCTCGGCGCCAAGGAAATAGAAGGCGCCCGCGCCGCCCTTGGATGGGACGAGGAACCCTTTGTGGTGCCATCGGACATTCTTGACGCCTGGCGTCTGGCCGGATTGCGTTCGGTCAAGGACCGCAAGGCGTGGGAGGCCCGTCTGGCGGAAGCGGAAAACGATATCCGCATGACGTTCGAACGGCGCATGAACGGCGAGCTGCCAGGCGGATTCGCCCCGGCAATCACCGCCTACAAGGAAAAGCTGGCGCAGGATCTTCCGACCGTGGCCACCCGCAAGGCGTCTGAAATGGCGCTGGAAGTGATCAATGGCGCGGTGCCCGAGACGCTCGGCGGTTCTGCCGACCTGACCGGCTCCAACAACACCCGCACCAGCCAGACCCTGGCGATCACGCCGGACGATTTCTCGGGCCGCTACATCCATTACGGCATCCGCGAACACGGCATGGCCGCAATGATGAACGGGATCGCGCTGCATGGCGGACTGATCCCTTATTCCGGCGGCTTCCTGATTTTTTCCGATTACTGCCGGCCGTCGCTCCGCCTTGCGGCATTGATGGGCATCCGCGTCATCCATGTGCTGACACATGATTCCATCGGTCTGGGCGAAGACGGCCCGACCCACCAGCCGGTCGAGCACATGGCCGCCTTGCGCGCCATTCCGAACTTTTTGACGTTCCGCCCTGCTGACGTGGTTGAGACCGCCGAATGCTGGCAGATCGCGCTTGAACAGCAAAAGCGGCCAAGCGGCATCGCTCTGACCCGTCAGAACCTGCCGGTCGCACGCACCGATTACACCGAGGAAAATCTCTGTGCCTATGGCGCTTATGACCTGATCTCGGCCAGCGACGCGGATGTGACCATCTTCGCCTCCGGATCCGAAATCGAGATTGCGCTGGAAGCCCACAAGACGCTGGAAGCCAATGGCCACACCACCCGCGTGGTCTCCGTGCCTTGTTTTGAACTGTTCGAAGAGCAAAGTGCCGAGTATAAAAGCGCTGTGATCGGAGATTCGAAAGTCAAGATCGCGATCGAAGCCGGCATACGGCAGGGCTGGGACCGCTTCATCGGCTCCGACGGCCTGTTCATCGGCATGACCGGCTTTGGCGCTTCTGCGCCTTACAAGGAGCTTTACGAGCATTTCGGCATCACTGCCGAAGCGGCCGTTGCTGCTGTCGAAGCCCGCCTACATGACAAGGCCTGATTTGCCCCAAGACAGGTGCCTTTAGCCCCAGGACGGAGAAAGAACATGAAGACCAGGATTGCAATCAACGGATTTGGCCGCATCGGACGCAATGTTGTCCGTGCGATTTATGAATCCGGCCGCACCGACATCGACATCGTGGCGATCAACGATCTCGGCCCGGTGGAAACCAACGCCCATCTTATGCGTTACGATTCGGTCCATGGCCGGTTCCCACAACAGGTAACCGTGAATGGCGACACCATCTCTGTCGGATCCGAAAGCTTCAAAGTGTTTGCCGAACGCGACCCGAAGAACCTGCCCTGGGGTGATCTCGGCGTCGACATCGTGATGGAATGCACCGGAATTTTCACCGCACGCGACAAGGCAGCCTTCCACCTTGAGGCCGGCGCCAAGCGCGTTCTGGTGTCCGCCCCGGCCTCGGGCGCCGACAAGACCATCGTCTATGGCGTCAACCACGACGTCTTGACCAAGGACGATCTGGTCGTTTCCAATGCATCATGCACCACCAACTGCCTGGCGCCGGTCGCGAAGGTCCTCAACGATGCCATCGGCATTGAAAAGGGCATGATGACGACCATCCATTCCTACACCGGTGATCAGCCGACGCTCGACACCATGCACAAGGATCTCTATCGCGGCCGCGCGGCCGCCATGTCGATGATCCCGACTTCGACGGGTGCTGCCAAGGCGGTCGGCCTTGTGCTGCCCGAACTCAACGGCAAGCTCGATGGCGCAGCGATTCGCGTGCCGACCCCGAACGTGTCCGTTGTCGATCTGAAGTTCATCGCCAAGCGGGAAACCTCGGCAGACGAAATCAACGGCTTCATTCGCGCCGCTGCTTCGGAAGGCCCGCTCAAGGGCATTCTCGGTTACACCGACGAAAAGCTCGTCTCCATGGACTTCAACCATGATCCGCATTCCTCGGTCTTCCACACCGACCAGACCAAGGTGATGGACGGAACCCTGGTGTCGATCCTGACCTGGTATGACAACGAATGGGGCTTCTCCAACCGCATGGGTGACACGGCGGTCGCAATGGCGAAGCTCATCTAGACCATGTTTGAGCCCCTTTCCCTCAAAACGGTGCGCTGGCGTCCCGTCGAGGGAGAGGGGCTGGAACACCTCACTCTCCGCCAAACGGCCAACTCCATCCGCGCGGAAAGCGTAGTAGTCGGCAGCGAGGCCGGTGAAACCTTCGGCATCCACTACCAGATAGATTGCGATGCAGGCTGGCATGTCCGGGCCTTTGCGATCCAATCGACCTCGGGCGATCGCCTTGAGATGCAATCCGATGGCGGGGGACGCTGGAAACTCGGGGATGGGACGCCGCAGCCGCAATTCGATGGCTGCCTCGACATCGATTTTACCGGCACACCATTCTCAAACACACTGCCGATACGCCGAATCGATCCGGCACCGGCTGATGGCAACATCCGGCTTCGGGTTCTCTATGTTTCATTCGCATCATTGAGACCGCTTGCCGACACTCAGATCTACACCTGTATCGACCGGGGCCGCAAATACCGCTACCAAGCAGAAGACCGGCCATTCGTCGCTGAACTGCCGGTCGATAGCGATGGGTTTGTGACCGACTATCCAGATCTGTTCGAACGAATTTTATGACCGGAGAAGACATCATGACCGCCTTCAAGACCCTCGACGACCTGACCGACCTGCCTGGCAAGCGCGTCCTCTTGCGTGTCGACCTCAATGTTCCGGTCAAGGATGGCAAGGTCACAGATACGACCCGGATCGAGCGGGTCGCACCGACAATCATGGAACTCTCGACCAAGGGCGCTCGGGTCATTCTTCTCGCCCATTTCGGCCGCCCCAAGGGTGAAGCAGTGCCGTCGATGTCATTGGCGCCAATCGCCGGCGTTGTCGAAGATGTGCTCGATCACCGGGTTCACTTCGCTGCCGATTGCATTGGTGAGGTTTCTGCAAAGGCCGTGAACGCAATGGTCGACGGAGATGTTCTGCTGCTCGAGAACACCCGTTTTCACAGCGGTGAAGAAAAGAACGATCCGGGCTTCGTGATCGAACTCGCAAAGAACGGCGACATCTTCGTCAATGATGCCTTTTCCGCCGCTCACCGCGCCCATGCATCAACCGAGGGCCTGGCGCACCACCTGCCGGCCTATGCCGGCCGCACCATGCAGGCCGAACTTCTGGCGCTTGAAAAAGGCCTCGGCAACCCTGCACGCCCGGTTGTCGCCATTGTCGGTGGCGCAAAGGTTTCAACCAAGATCGATCTGCTCAAGAACCTGGTCAACCAGGTCGACGCGCTGGTGATCGGCGGCGGCATGGCCAACACCTTCATCGCCGCCCGCGGAATCGATGTCGGCAAGTCGCTGTGCGAGCATGACCTGGCCGCAACCGCCAAGGAAATCGAAGCCGCCGCAGCGGCATCCGGCTGCGCCATCGTGCTGCCGGTGGACGGAGTCGTCGCGCGGGAATTCAAGGCAGAGGCCGACAATGAAACCGTTGCGATCGACGCCATACCCGCAGACGCCATGATGCTGGATGTGGGTCCGAAATCGATCGACGCGGTCAATGCCTGGATCACCAAGGCCGACACTCTGGTCTGGAACGGCCCCCTCGGCGCCTTCGAAATTCCGCCCTTCGATGCAGCCACGGTCTCCGCAGCCAAGCATGCAGCCGCCCGCACCCGGGAAGGCCTGCTCGTCTCGGTCGCCGGTGGTGGCGACACGGTCTCCGCGCTCAACCACGCAGGCGTGACAGACGAATTCACCTATGTCTCAACGGCCGGCGGCGCTTTTCTGGAATGGATGGAAGGCAAGCCGCTTCCCGGCGTCGATGTGCTCAAAGCCTGAAGCCGGCAGGACCCCTTCACGGGTTAACCTTCCAGGCATTTCTTCAAGCCTTTCAAACGATTGAATATTTTTCAATCGATTCAAGAGCGCTCAAGCCTATTCTCACCCCGTTGCAGCATCTGTTAAAGCAGCGCTCAAGATGTAACAGAATGGGAACCTGGCATGATGAATGCGACCATGGCACAGCAGATGGCGAACAAGGACGGCTTCATCGCCGCACTTGACCAGTCGGGCGGCTCAACGCCCAAAGCACTCAAACTCTATGGCGTGGCGGAAGACGCCTATTCCAACGACACCGAAATGTTCGCGCTGATCCACGCCATGCGCGCCCGTATCATCAAGTCTCCGGCCTTCACAGGCGAGAAAGTGATCGGCGCAATCCTGTTCGAACGCACCATGGACGGCGATATCGATGGCACCCCCACAGCGGATTACCTCTGGGACAAGCGCGGCATAGTCCCGTTCCTGAAGGTCGACCAGGGCCTTATGGAGGAACAAAGCGGCGTGCAACTGATGAAGCCGATGAACGGCCTCGATACGCTTTTGAAGCGAGCGGTCTCCAAGAACATCTTTGGCACCAAGATGCGCTCGGTCATCAATGCCGCTGACAAGGCCGGGATCGAAGCGATCGTTGCCCAGCAGTTCGAAGTCGGCAGCCAGATCCTCGGCCACGGCCTGATGCCCATTATCGAGCCGGAAGTGAACATCAAGATTGATGACAAGGCCGAAGCGGAAGAACTGTTGTTGGCTGCAATTCAGCGGCATCTCGAAACTGTCGCGAACGGACAGCAGGTGATGCTCAAATTGTCGCTGCCCACGAAGGCCAATCTCTACAAGCCGCTGGTCAATGACCCGCGTGTCATGCGCGTCGTCGCACTTTCGGGCGGCTATTCCCGCGACGAGGCCAATGAGCTGCTGAGCGCCAATCCCGGCGTGATCGCCTCCTTCTCGCGCGCCTTGACCGAAGGTCTGTCGCACGGCCAATCGGATGCGGACTTCGATGCAACGCTTGCCGCCACCATCGACAGCATCTTCGAGGCCTCCCGCGCCGCCTGACCGGGCGCAGCTGGCCTTGGATTGTTTCGACCCGCCGTGGAAACACGGCGGGTTTCGTCCTATTGTGCCCTGCAGCAATAAGGATGACGAACAAGACAGCCGGAGGCTCTGGGAACCATGAACACTTTTTCCGCCGGCATCGTCAGTTGGCTTCTGCTTCCGATCGCCATCCATCTTGGCCTTCGTGTGCGCAAGAAGGCACAGCGCCTTCCACCGCCATCGGGCAAGGCAAAGGGCCAGATCGGCAAAGGCGAGGCTGAGCTTCGCTTGCTCGTCATCGGAGATTCTTCAGCCGCAGGTGTCGGCGCCGATGAAATCGGCGACACACTTGGCCCCCTGCTCGCAACCCGCTTCAACGCCGCCACCGGCAAGACCGTGGCATGGCGCAATGCGGGTGCAAATTCCGCGGTCGCTTCCCAGCTGCGCGATTATGTGGTGCCGAACATCGAAGAGCGCGACTTTACCCATGTGCTGATCGCTGTCGGCACCAACGATGCCAAGAATTTTCTTACACGTTCGCAGTTCAAAAAGGGCTTCGGCGGCCTGTTATATGCAGTTCACACGCGCTGGCCTGAGGCGCAGATTTTCTGGTCACCTGTGATCGACATGACAAGCGTTCCGGCATTGCCCCCGACTTTGGGGTTCATTCTCGGGCTCCGGGTCCGGATTATAAACGCCATGGGCACCCAGCTTTGCACAGAGCGCCACGCCGTCGCCACCGAGCCACTGCCGGTGGAAAATGCGGACGGTTTTGCCATTGACGGGTTTCATGCCAACAAGCTCGGCTATGAGCATTGGGCGGACCATGTTTCCAAATTCATGCTGGGCGAAGCACAAGCGCCATCATCATCGCAAAAATCAGAATAAGTGCAATCTTCCAGACATCACCGCGCCGCCTGAGCCCCGGCAGCCCGAAGGGTTTGATCAGGTGCAAACCCATGGCCACCAGAACCAGAATCAAGAGAACTTTTGTCGTCATCAATCGCGCCTGTTTTGCAAACAAGCCATACACTTGTCATGATCTGGGTCAATGACCGCGACTCAATGCACGCTGACCACGCATCCCAAGTCCCTTCCTATCCCTCGGTTTCCAATCGGAACAGCCATGCACCGCAATCTTTTTCCTGTCCTGTCGCTTTTGCTCGGGACGGCTTTTCTGCTGGCCGGGAACGGTCTTCATGGCCTGTTGCTGCCAATGCGCGGCACGGAGGAGGGATTCTCGCCCACCTCGCTGGGTCTGCTTGGCACCGCCTGGGCCACCGGCTTTGTGCTTGGTTGCATTTTCTCCCAGCGCCTGGTCCGGCGCATCGGCCATGTCCGCGCCTTCTCCGCCTTTTCCGCGATGATCGCCATCATCGCCCTTCTCACCGGCCTGCTGGTGGATCCGGTAAGCTGGATCATTCTGCGCGTGGTGACCGGGTTCTCTCTGGCAGCCGCCTTCATGATCATCGAAAGCTGGCTCAATGAGCGCGCCACCAACGAAACCCGCGGCCTGATCTTCTCACTCTACATGACGGTAACCTACGTCGCGATCGTCACCGGTCAGATGAGCATTGCACTGGGCGATGTGAAGCAAACCACATTCTTCATGATCGCCGGAATTCTCTACTGTCTGGCGCTGTTGCCGACTGCAGTATCGACCGCCACGAGCCCGGCACCACTCAAGGAGGTCCGGATTGATCTCAAGCTGATCTACCGGAATTCGCCGGTCTCCTTTGTTGCCATGCTGATGATCGGTATCGCCAATGGTGCATTCGGCACCCTGGCCCCGGTGTTTGGCGCCAATGTCGGTCTGGAGACCATCACCATCGCGACCATGATGTCGGTGACAATTTTCTCAGGCGCGTTGATGCAAATCCCCGCAGGACGGATGTCGGACCGGATGGACCGGCGCTATATGCTTGCGGGTCTGGCCGCAATTGCCGGCGTATCCGGGTTGGCTATCGTCATCATCAAGCCCGAAGACGTTGGAATCCTGTTCGGCCTGATCGCGCTGTATGGCGCAATGTCTTACACGCTCTATTCAATCATCGTGGCACATGCCAACGACTTCGCGGAAAGCGACCAATTCGTGACTATCTCAAGCGGCTTGCTGCTGCTCTACGGCATTGGCACGATCATCGGCCCGCTGATCAGCGGCCTCACCATGGCCTACAGCCCCTATCTGCTGTTTGCCGTCACCGCGGTTTCACATCTCGCCGTGACCGCCTATGCCGTATTCCGAAGCTTTGTCCGTGCAGCAGTCCCGGACGAAGAAAAGGAAACCTTTGCCTCGACCCCTTCCGCCCGTTCCGCAACGCCCGAATCGATCAATCTCGATCCGCGCGCAACCACATCCGAGGATTGATCGGCGGCGGCCAACGCGTCACCCGGCGTCGAGCACGATCTTTCCGATGTGATCGCCATCTTCCATGCGCTGATGCGCGGCCGCGGCCTGCTCCAGCGGATAGATCGAGTCCATCACCGGCAACACCTTGCGCTCATTGAGAAGCGGCCAGACATGCTGCCGCAATTCGCTGGCGATCTTTGCCTTGAAGGCAATGTCGCGCGCGCGCAGCGTTGACCCCGTATGGGTGAGGCGTTTCATCATCAGCAAGGAGAAATCGACCTCGGCCTTGCGGCCATTCAGAAACGCGATCTGCACGATCCGGCCTTCAACGGCGGCAGCCTGGTAGTTGCGGTTGATGTAGTCGCCACCGACCATATCGAGGATCAGGTCAACACCCTTGCCGCCCGTCTCCTCCTTGAGGACTTCGACAAAGTCGCTTTCCTTGTAGTTGATCGCCAGATCCGCACCCAGATCCAGCATGGCGGCGCATTTGGCCTCGGAGCCCGCGGTTGCGAAAACCTTCGCCCCGAAAGCCTTGGCAAGCTGGATGGCTGTTGTGCCGATACCCGACGTCCCGCCATGAACCAGAAAGCTTTCGCCGGCTTTCAGACCGCCACGCTGGAAGACATTGTGCCAGACTGTGAAGAAGGTCTCGGGAATCGCTGCCGCCTCGATCATGGTGAGCCCGTTGGGTGCGGGCAACGCATTGGTCTCATCCACCACACAGAACTCGGCATAGCCACCGCCCGGCACCAGCGCGCAGACCTTTTCGCCGGTTTTGAAGCGGCTCACGGCCTTGCCGGTCGCAACCACTTCGCCGGCGATCTCAAGACCCGGAATGTCGGAGGCACCAGGGGGCGGCGGATAGGCACCCTGCCGTTGCAGGCAATCGGGACGATTGACTCCGGCAGCCGCCACCTTGATCAGAAGCTGAGTGTCGCTTGCAGTCGGCGTCGGGCGGCTCGCCGGAACGAGCATTTCGGGCCCGCCTGGTTCTCGTATTTCGATTGCACGCATCATGTCATTCTCCTTCACGCCGCTTTTCCGGAACATAGGCTTGGGCTAAACTGGGAACAAGGCGGCAATCAGGCTGTTTCCAAGCCTGACTGCCAGTACCGACCAAATCCGGAAAGGCCGCGACCATGTTTGCCGATGATGACATGCCCAAGCCCAAGAAACTCCATGAGATAGGCTGTGACCTGACCTTTCTGTCCGCCGGCGATCTGGATGAACGAATCACACTGCTCAAAAATGAAATTGCCCGCCTTGAAGCGGACAAGGCGGCCAAAACATCAAGCCGCAAGGCGGCCGAGAACTTTTTCCGATAGAAATAAATTAGCAACACCAAACACTTAAATATAAAGCGATTTCTGTTAAGCTCCAGTTAAGCTTTACAAGTGTTTACTATACACATCCAGACATTCTGGATTTGACAGTTTGACGATTGGTCACACTGTTTGACGCCTCCCTGTTAAACTCTTGAGAGCCGCTTCTGCGGCTCTTTTTTTTTGGAAAATTCCAAGAAACGACTTGTCCCACAGGGCCATTTTTCCTGCTTTGAAACAGAAAAAAGCCAGACCCGCCCGTGCCGCGGGCGGCGCGCTGGCGGCGGTTCTGACGTTAACCCTTTCTTAACAATGCTCTTGCCGCCCGTGCTGCAAATGGGCAGAGTAGTTTCACACACAAGCCGGACACAACGTCCAGCGACCTGCCGACAGGCAACGTATTTTGTAATGAGGATCTCGCGGCACATGACTGATACCAGCCTCAACACCGTCAATCTCGCGGACCGGATGGCCAATTCGGGACAGTTCAAGGCACTCTACGCCGAGGGAATGGCGCTGGTCGAGGAAACCGCGAACTACCTCGATGGCCCGGGCCGCACCGCTTCCAAGGCTCTGCCACGCCTCGCCGCTGTTCTTTATGCAGCTGAATCAATGCGCCTTACCACCCGGCTTATGCAGATGGCGTCATGGCTGCTGTTGCAGCGCGCGGTGAACAATGGCGAGATGAACCGCGATCAAGTTGTTGCGGAAAAGAACAAGGTCCGCCTCGACAGCTTCAATTGCGACCGCAACGCACCCGGCTGGGCAGAACTGCCCGAAGCCTTCCGTGACCTCGTCGAACATTCGTTGCGCATCCAGAACCGTGTCGCCATTCTTGATCGCGAGATCTATCGCTCGAATGAGACCCCGACACTTCGCCCGGACAATGAGAACTCTGTTCAGGCGCAACAGAACCTTCTTCAGACAGCTTTTGCCAAGCGCTGAGAGAACAGAGAGCCGCACACCGGCTCTGCAGAGATCTCGGTCCTGAGAGACCAGACAAAGAAGCCCGCGATCATCTCGCGGGCTTTTTTCTTGTGAGATGTCCATGGCGTCCCGGTGTCGATGAGCGCCCCCGCCTCTCGCCAGCCCCCCAAGCCTCAATGCAACGATTAACCCGCAACAAAAAAGCCCGCCGGGAGAACCGGCGGGCTTTGAACAGTCCGGCACAACCGGAAATCTTACATGCTGAGGCCTTCGAAGCGCTTCTTGAACTTCGACAGGCGACCACCACGGTCCATCAGCTGCTGGTTGCCGCCGGTCCAGGCCGGGTGCGAGCGGGGATCGATCTCGAGGTTCATGGTGTCACCTTCCGAGCCCCAGGTCGACTTGGTCATGTACTCGGTACCGTCGGTCATGACCACTTTGATCATGTGGTAGTCAGGATGGATGTCAGCCTTCATTTTCTTGTCCTGCCGTTTGAGGGCCCTGCACAGCAAATCATGCGGCATATTGGCCAAACACATAAATGAAGCCGAAGTCCTTTCGGTCAACGGCTTTCCAATTCGATGGCGAGCCTATACATGAAGGCACAGTCGATAACAAGGGCTGCATCCGATTTTGCGGCCCGACAGTGGACCGCATGCGCAGTATCCAGGAGCAGCCGTGGCTGATCAAAGCAAGACACCCCAGACCGCCCGCAAATCCATCCGCCCTCTGGCGCGGCTTTTTCCTTATATAAAGCGCTACCCACGCCTGGTCTTCGGCGCCCTAGCGTTCCTTCTCATTGCTGCGGTCACCACACTGAGCCTGCCAACGGCCGTGCGCAGAATGATTGACCATGGCTTCTCCGCGCAGGATGCCGGCTTCATCAACACCTATTTCTCGATGCTGGCCGGGATCGCCGCCCTTCTCGCCCTCGCTTCGGCATGCCGCTATTATTTCGTCATCACGCTGGGTGAACGCGTGGTGTCCGACATCCGCCGCGATGTCTTCGATCATGTCACACGGCTGTCCGCCTCCTTCTATGACGCCAACCGCTCGGGCGAAATCGTCTCGCGGCTGACCGCAGACACCACGCAGATCAAATCCGCCGTCGGAGCGACCGCCTCGCTCGCCCTGCGCAACACCATCTTGTGCGTTGGCGCTGCCGCGATGATGTTCGTGACCTCACCCAAACTCTCCAGCCTGGTTCTGGGTGCGATACCGCTGATCGTATTTCCTCTGGTGGGGTTTGGCCGCAAGGTGCGCAAGCGCTCGCGCGAAGCGCAGGATACGCTCGCGGAGGCTATGACCTTTGCCGGTGAGGCAATCGGTGCCACTCGCACCGTTCAGGCGTTCAACACGGAGGCCGCAGCCCAGGCCAGTTTCAGCGGCGCGGTGGAGACCGCCTTTGGCGCAGCGCGGCGCTCTATTCTGGCCCGCTCGATCCTCACCGGCTTCGCCATCGCCATGGCCTTCGGTTCAGTGGTGGCCGTGCTCTGGTATGGTGCGCAATCGGTGCTGGCTGGCGAACTTTCTCCCGGCACGCTTGGCCAGTTCCTGCTCTATTCGGTCTTTGCCGCCGGCAGCCTCGGCGCATTGTCCGAGGTCTGGGGCGAACTCTCCCAGGCCGCAGGCGCTGCCGAGCGTTTGAGCGAACTCCTTGATGAAGTGCCCGAGATCCGTGCTCCTGAAAACCCGGCTCCGCTGCCGCAGCCACCGGTGGGCGACATTCTTTTCGACAATGTCGGATTTGCCTATCCAGCCCGCCCCGAGTCTTCGGCGCTGGAGGGGACAAGCTTTCATGTCCGGCCCGGCGAAACCGTCGCAGTCGTCGGCGCGTCCGGCGCGGGCAAATC
Organism: Hoeflea phototrophica DFL-43; assembly: GCF_000154705.2. Lineage (NCBI taxonomy): Bacteria > Pseudomonadati > Pseudomonadota > Alphaproteobacteria > Hyphomicrobiales > Rhizobiaceae > Parahoeflea > Parahoeflea phototrophica. The sequence continues at coordinate 3,818,139 of NZ_CM002917.1, forward strand.
GACGCTGTTCTCGCTGATCCTGCGGTTTTACGACGCCAGCAGTGGCCGGGTGCTTGTCGACAGCGTCGATGTCCGTGACGCCGATCCGGCAGAAGTCCGCGCCCGTATCGCTGTCGTACCGCAGGATGTGACGATTTTCGCAGGCAGCGTCGGGGACAATATCGCCTTTGGCAAACCCGGTGCCAGCCAGGCCGACATCGAGGCCGCCGCCCGTGCAGCCCAGGCCCATGATTTTATCATGGCGCTCGACCAGGGCTATGCGACCGCTGTGGGCGAACGCGGCATCACGCTCTCCGGCGGCCAACGCCAGCGTGTCGCCATTGCGCGCGCCATCCTGCGGGATGCACCGATCCTGCTGCTGGACGAAGCCACATCAGCGCTTGATGCGGAGAGCGAGACACTGGTGCAGAAGGCGCTTGAAGGGCTGATGCAGAACCGCACCACGATCGTCATCGCGCACCGCCTCGCAACGGTGCTTCGGGCCGACCGTATTCTTGTCCTTGATCAGGGCCGTATCGTCGAGGAGGGCACCCATGGCGAATTGGTGGCGCGCGGCGGTCTCTACGCCCGTTTGGCACGCCTGCAGTTCGAACACGGCGCCGAAGCCCTGTCCCTCGCCACACCACAGGGCAATGCCTCGCTCTCTGAGAAAGCCGGCTAAGTTTTACCTGCGATGATCTTGTGAGCACCCCCAAACTGGGCTAAAAACAGAGCGTTCGTCTGGAAGCCACGCGCGGGACATAATCTCATTCGCGGGCTATAACAGGAACATTCAGAAGGTGTATCCACAATGCGGAATGACGCGGAGTGGCGAACCCTGCTCGTTGCAGGCGTTTGCTATGCTGTGTGGTTTTTGCTGGCGTTTGGGTGGGCTGAGCTGCCTGACACATTGCGTGTCCTTTTCCTGATACCCACCATCTCGCTGCATTCCTCGCTCCAACACGAGTTTTTGCATGGTCATCCATTTCGGAACCAGAAACTGAACGATCTGCTGATCGCCCCGCCAATAGGAGTGCTGGTGCCTTACCTGCGCTTCAAATCCTGCCATCTCAACCATCACATCAACGAAAACATCACCGATCCCTATGACGATCCGGAGAGCTATTACCTCGACCGGGAGGTCTGGAGCACAATCCCGGCCTGGCTCCAGCGACTGCTGACCTTCAACAACACGCTTGCCGGACGAACCACAGTTGGGCCTGCATTGGCGGCAATCGGTTTCGCGATCAGCGAGTTCCGGCGTGCCATGGCCGGCGAGCCGGCTGTAGTCCGGGTCTGGCTGCGCCATATCCTGGCTGTGACAGCCCTGTTCTGGTTGATCACACGTTTCGGCAGTCTGCATCCGGCAGCCTATTTCCTCGCCGCCTATCTGGGCATGGGACTGTTGATGGTGCGCTCCTTCATCGAGCACCAGGCCACAGAAAAGGCCAATCAACGCTCGGTGATCATCGAAACCAGGGGACCGCTGAGCCTGTTGTTCCTCAACAACAACTTTCACTCGGTGCATCATGCCTATCCCTCACTCGCCTGGTACCGGATTCCAGCCTTCTTTCGCGAGAACCGGTCGAGGTTTCTGCGCATGAACGGTGGTTACCGGTACGAAAGCTACTGGGAGGTCTTCCGGCGCCACGGCTTCAGGGCAAAAGAGCCGGTGGCATACCCGATGGACGTAAGACGCAACAAGCACGGCGACCAAAGCTGATGCCTGCTTCAGCAACTTCCAAGAGCGACGCCCGGCCGGGCGTCGCCGCCTTGCCGATGTATGATTGGCCCGAAGTCCGCGATGCCACTGACGCGTTGTGGTCCGCCATCCGCGCTGCGCTGATCCAGGAAGGAATTGACGCGCCGGCAGGACTTTCGCGGGACGGCGAAGCCGAGGCCCTCTGGACCCATCCGGATCTGGTGCTCTCCCAGACCTGCGGCTTTCCCTATGCCAACGGCCTGAGCGGAAAAGTGGCCCTGATCGCAACCCCTTCCTACAGGCTCGAAGGCGTCAAACCCGGGCACTATTTCAGCGTTCTCGTTGCCCGCAGGTCCAGTCTGCCGGAAAGCCTGGCCGGGCTGCAGCACAGGCGCCTCGCATTCAACATGGCGCACTCCCAGTCAGGCTTTGCCGCGCCGGTCCGGCTGCTTGCCGGCAATGGCTGCACATCGATGCCGGAGCCACTCGAGACAGGGGCGCACCGCGCTTCCCTAAAGGCAGTGGCCGCAGGCGAAGCCGATTGGGTGGCAATCGACGCCATTGCCTGGGAGCTCGCCAAGCGGCATGAACCAGCAGCTGCCGAACTCGTGGTCTTTGCCACCACGCCGGAAACGCCCGCTTTGCCGTTGATTGCAAGTCTGCGCCTTGCCCGGCAGGCTCCACGGATCGCAGGCGCCATCGACACAGCCCTGAAACGGCTCGATCCCGCGATCAAAGGATCACTGTGTCTGTCGGGCCTGATCCCGTCAAACCAGCAGGATTACGCTCCGCTTGCAGCAGCTTTGCCGGTTCGGGATGCCCTGCCGGGGTTCGACCGCAAATGAGCCAGCGCCCTGTCGCGCTCAGCGCTCGGTAAGCTTGAGCTCGATGCGCCGGTTGGTGGCCCGGGCTTCGTCGCTGTCGCCATCGGCGATCGGTTGAAACTCTCCAAAGCCGGCGGCCACCAGACGGTTGGCCGGCACACCATTCTCGATCAGATATTTGACGACCGAGGTGGCACGCGCCGTCGACAGCTCCCAATTGTCCGCATAGCGGCCGGTCCCCGACAACGGCACATTGTCGGTGTGGCCATCCACACGAAGCACCCAATTGATCTCCTCGGGGATCTCGCGCGAAAGCTCATTGATCGCCTCGGCAAGCTTCGCCATCTGCTCCTGGCCGGCCGGATTGAGCTCATTGCCCCCCGACGGAAACAGGACTTCCGACTGGAACACGAAGCGGTCGCCGACAACGCGCACATCTTCGCGGCTTGAGAGAATCTCACGCAACCGTCCGAAGAAATCCGACCGGTAGCGGTTGAGCTCCTGCACCCGCTGCGCCAGCGCCACATTGAGCCTGCGACCGAGATCGGCAATCTTGGCCTGGGTCTCCTGATCCTTGGTTTCCGAGACCTCGAGCGCATCCTCGAGTGCCGCCAGCTGTGAGCGGAGCGCCGAGATCTGCTGATTGAGCAGCTCCACCTGGTTGAGCGCTCGCTGCGAGACCTTCTTCTCCGCATCCAGCGTCTCGCTAAGCGCCCCGATCTGCGCTTCCGCCGCAGCTGTGGCACCCGAACCGCTGTCCAGCAATTGCTGGAGCCGCGACCGGTCCGTCTCCGATTCCGACAATGACGCCTGCAGATTGGCAAGCGTATCCTCAAGGTCCTGCTTGCCTGAACGCTCAAGCGCCAGCAGCTGCGTCAGCTCATTGATCTGGCTGTTGAGGCGGTTGAGAACCTGATCACGTCCGGAGATTTCGCGGGACAGAAAAAACTGCGCCAGCACAAACACCGTGAGCAAGAACATGATCGCCAGCAGCAGCGTCGACAACGCATCGACAAAACCGGGCCAATAATCGACCCCTCGCTCCCGCCGCCGGTTTCGCGCCAGAGACATGGCTTACTTGTCTCCGATCTTTTCGGAGAGCTTGTCGAGCGTTTCGCGCATTCGCCGCGATTCCGATTGCTGCGCCTCGATCCAGTCCCGCAGCATCTGCTGCTCACTGCGCATGTTCTTCACCAGACCCTGGATACCCTCGGCGAGGCTCGCCATGGCTGCAGTCGTGCGTGGCGTCATGCCGGAATCCTGAGACAGTTTCTGCATGCGTTCGGACAGCATCCGGATTTCTTCCGTGGTTCCAGCGCCCTCCACGGGCACAGAGACGTCCGAATCAAGGTCCGTCATGGTGGACAGCCAGTTTTCCAGCTCCGTGTAGAAGCGGTTCTGGGCACGCCCGGCCTGCAAGTCGAGAAAGCCCAGTATGAGCGAACCGGCAAGACCGAACAGGGAAGAGGAAAATGCCGTGCCCATCCCTTCGAGCGGCGCCGACAATCCGGTCTTGAGTGTCGAGAGCACATCTTCCGTGCCACCGCTGCCGGGATTGAGCGACTGGATCACCTGATTGATCGAACCGATGGTTCCGAGCAGCCCCCAGAACGTTCCCAGAAGCCCAAGGAAAACCAGAAGTCCGATGAGATAGCGGGAGGTGTCGCGAGACTCGTCGAGACGGGTTGCGATCGAATCGAGAATCGACCGCAGCGATGAGGTCGACAGCGCCATTTCCTGGCGACGTCCGATCAGCGCCCGCATCGGAGCCAGCAGCACCGGGTCCCGGCCTACCTTTTCAGCATCGCCCGTGGCACGCAGGGAGTTCACCCAGCGAACCTCCGGCCTGAGCCTCAGCACATGGGTAAAAACCAGAAGCACGCCAACGGCGAGAACACCGACGATCAGACCATTCAGGCCTGGATTTGCGAGAAAGGCATCCTGGATCTGACGGTAGAGGATCGCTGCCACGAATCCGGAGAGGATGAGAAAGATCATCATGCTCCAGAAGAACACTAGCGGGCTGGACAATTTGTGCGGGTCCGCGCCGCTGCCGTCTTCAGAGATACCCCATCCAGACAATGTCAGTTTCGCCATGCGCTGTCCGTCCCGGCCCGTGTCCCAAATCATTCTCCGGGCAGACACTAGCCGATATTGCGGCGAAATTGAAAGCGGGAGCGCAAAACAGATTTGAAGGGGGCGGCTCAGGCCGCAGGAACGGGCCTTTGCACCAGTTCCAGAACGTTTTTGAGCATGTATTCATTGCCTGCCGCAATGGATCGGGTGCCGAACATGTCCGTGCCACCAGAGGTATCGGCCACAAAGCCACCCGCTTCGCGGATCAGAATGATTCCGGCGGCCATATCCCAGGCTTCAAGCGGCTTTTCCCAAAAGCCGTCGAGCCTGCCTGCGGCCACATAAGCGAGATCAAGAGCTGCAGCGCCCATGCGGCGAATGCCTGCGCACTCTCCCATCACATGGCGAAGCTCGACCAGAAACTGGCCATGATGCCCGCGGCCAAGATGGGGAACCCCCGTCCCGATGACGGCGTCGGAGATCGACTTCCGTCCCGCCACCCGCAAGCGGCGGTCGTTGAGAAACGCACCGCCGCCGCGTTCCGCAGTATAGAGCTCGTCGGTGCCTGGATTGTAGATCACCCCGGCGACAATCTCGTTGTTGCGCTCCAGCGCAATCGACACGGCAAAATGCGGAATGCCGTGCAGAAAGTTCGTCGTGCCATCAAGCGGATCAACGATCCAGCGATGCGCACCATCGGTGCCCGGTGTCTCGATGCTCTCCTCGCCCATGAAACCGTAGGTCGGCCGGGCGCGAAGCAATTCGGTCTTGATGATGGTCTCGGCCTTGTGGTCGGCCTGGCTGACATAATCACCGGGCCCCTTGAGCGAAACCTGCAGGTTCTGAACCTCGCCAAAATCGCGCGCCAGCGAGCGACCGGCCTTGAGTGCCGATTGCACCATCACATTGAGAAGGGCTGAACGCGCCATCTGGATCTTTCCCTGGTTTCAGCTCTGGCACCCCGCCACGCACCCCAATAAGGAGCGCAGCGCACTGGCACAGAGAGACTTAGTCGGCGCGGCGAAGATAGGTCAGCTCGTTGGTGTCGACCACCACACGCTCACCGGAGGAAATGAAAGGCGGCACCATGATGCGCACGCCGTTCTCCAGGATCGCGGGCTTGTAGGACGACGCAGCCGTCTGGCCCTTGACCACAGGATCGGCTTCCGCGATCGCCAACGTGACATGATCTGGAAGCGCGATGCCGATCGGCCGCTCGTCATAGAGCTCAACCGTCACCATCATGCCGTCCTGAAGGAACGCACGGCGGTCGCCGACAAAGTCCTTTTGCAGCTCAAGCTGTTCGTAGCTTTCGAGATCCATGAAGACCAGAGCTTCACCCTGCTCATAGAGGAACTGGAAATCCTTCTGTTCGAGCCGGATGCGCTCGACAGTTTCGGAAGCCCGGAAGCGCTCATTGAGCTTGGTGCCATCGATCAGGTTCTTCATCTCGACCTGGTTGAAAGCGCCGCCCTTTCCAGGCTTGACCGCATTGGTTTTCACAACCGCCCAAAGGCCACCATTGTGCTCAAGCACGTTGCCGGGACGAATTTCATTGCCATTGATTTTCATGGGAGCATTCCGCGTAAATCTTTGCCCGGGCCGACATTCGGCGCGGTTTGGCGGCTTCAAGACCACAATTGGCGTCAGTTTTCAAGTCCGGCCTGTCGCGGCAGCGCCGACCGGCACCTTGTCAGCGCTTGCCAAACGCGTTGGCCGCCTCGATCGCCTGTTTCTGCTCTTCGTCGGTCAAGCCCTGATAGAAGTCATCGAGCGAGCGATCATCGAATCCGGCGCGGCGGGAAAGGATGTACCATTTTCCCGCCTGAACCGGATCACCAAGGGTTCCGATGCCGTTGATATGGAGCACCGCCATCCGGTTTTGCGCAACCACATTGCCACGGCTGGCTGCCACTTCCATCCACCGGAACCCGTTCTCGTAATCCTTGTCGCCGCCGATGCCGTCAATCAGCCAGATCGCGTAATCAAGTTGCGCCGTATCGAAGCCGGCCCGTGCGGCCTTTTCCATATATTCGCGCGCCCGGGCTCGTTTTTGTTCGGGAATGCCGGCTGTGTTGTTGTAAATCTGGGCAAGCGCGTACTGGGCGTCCGGCACGCCACGCTCCGCGGCCTGCTCGAAATAGGGCAGCGCCTCGAGAATGCCCGTAGGGCCCGGCTTGGCGGACACCAGAGTCTGCGCGTGATTGAACTGGGCGAAGGCATTGCCGGCATCAGCGGCCTTTTTCATCAGCACCTCGGACTTTTTACGGTCCGGTTCCACATGCCGCCCCTCAAGCAGCATGACGGCATATTTGAACTGAGCGGCCGCATCACCGCCTTCTGCTGCCTGCCCGTACCAGAACGCAGCGTCATTCATACTGCGAGGAACCCCCAGACCGGATGCGAACAGTTCGGCCAGCAGGGTCTGCGCCGCAGGATCCCCAAGCTGCGCGCGCGGCAGTGCCAATTCCATGGCGGTCAGATAGTAGCCACGCTGAAACGCCCCAAAGGCCTTTGCCATCGCATCAACAGCATCTTCCTTGATATCGGCTGCGTCACTCTGCACAGGAACTGCCGGTTCAGCGGCGGCTTCGGTTGCCGCCTCCGCCGTCGGCTCGGCATCCTGGGCGAGTGCCGGCGCCGCGGCAAGCGCAAGCCCCGCAGACACAAGAACCACGGGCAAAAGCTCAAGGCCCGAAAGCCTGCGCTCCGGCGGTTTCAAAAGAGAACGAGAAGTGGATGCATCTGACATGCGAAGCATTATGCCCCAAACCGTGGCGCTTTTTCGTCAAGCACGGCATTGATCTCGGCAACCAGCCGCGGTGCGTCAGCGGGTTGCGAAAACACCGCCTGGCCGAAAGCAATGAACTCGGCGTCCGTCGCAGCCATTTCTTCCACAAAGGCGGTGCTGGTGCCGCCCATCAGGACACAGGGAATTTCGATCATGTCAGCCCACCATTCCGCAAGCGCCAGGTTCTTGGGGTGCGGTTCCGGTTTGATGTCGCCCGCGATCGACCCGAAGATCAGGTAGTCTGGCTGCGCCTCTCCGATGGACAACGCCGCATGGCGTTCCTTCGCATTTCCGCCACCGACAATCAGGCCCGGTGCATGCCGTTCGACCGCTTCCGCCATT